>JAFUVM010000058.1 GCA_017483665.1 Bacteroidaceae bacterium | reverse complement strand
CCCCTTTTGCATACAATGTTCAACAATTTGAGTCCACTGAGTGATGATACGAATCGTCGTATGATGCGCGATTTCCGTCTGTATGTTTTGGTTGGAGGCATGCCCCAGGCAGTCAATGACTACCTTGACACGAACGACATGAGTATTGTCGATCAACGCAAGCGTAGCATTCTTGACCTCTACGATGAGGATTTCTACGACTTGGACCCATCAGGTCAAACCTCAGATTTGTTTCACGCCATTCCTGCTCAACTAAGCAGCAACGCATCTCGCTACCAGGTTAGTAGCGTGATTGATGGAGGAAAACTGGATCGTTTGAGAGGCCAGATAAATATCCTCAAAGATTCCATGACCGTCAATATAGCTTATCATGCTAACGACCCAAGTGCAGGACTGGCATCACACATCAACCGCGACCAGTTCAAATTGTTCTGTGGAGATACAGGGTTGTTTGTCACTCTCGCTTTCTGGGACGATAAATTTACAGAGAATGTCATTTACCAGAAATTACTGAGTGATAAACTGAAGGCTGATGTTGGCTATGTCTATGAGAACGTGGTGTCACAGATACTGACAGCTACTGGGAATAAGTTGTATTACCACACGTGGCCGACACCATCGGGCAAACACAACTATGAGATAGACTTTCTGTTGTCCCGTAAAGCTAAAATCTGTCCGATAGAAGTCAAGTCATCGACATCTAATCTTCATGTTTCCATAGATGAATTCCAGAAAAAGTACTCGGCTCGCATCCTGCAACGATACATCCTTCACTCGAAAGACATTCGCAAAGAGCAGGACTTGATATTGCTACCAATGTATATGTCTATGTTTCTGTAGAGCCATGTTCAAAAAAGTATGTGTTAAAAAAATTTGGAGTTAACTGGATATAGGCATTTTTGGCGTTTAGCAATATTGTTAAATCCATTTTGGCATAAAGAGGGATTTCTCTGTCTGATAATTTGTTGACATCAATCAAAGCAGTTTTTGACGGCCAATGAAAGTAAAGATGATTTTACCAGCCTTGCAGGAAGCCGAGAGTCCTTATTGGCGTCCCATTAAGTATTCGTTGTTCCCGCCTTTGGGACTCGCTACTTTAGCTGCCTATTTCTCGGATGATGACGAGGTGGAACTTCAGGACCAGCATGTGGAGAAACTGACTCTTGATGACACGACTGATTTGGTTTGCATACAAGTGTATGTCACCAATGCCTATCGTGCCTATAAAATTGCTGATAGTTATCGTCAAAGAGGGGTGTATGTGGCAATGGGAGGCCTTCATGTTACCAGCCTTCCTGATGAAGCTGCACAACATGCAGATACCATACTGTTAGGTCCAGGTGAGGAAGCATTCCCACGTTTTATCAAGGATTTGCGTGAGGGTCATCCTCAGAAACGATATGTAGCCAGTTGGAGAAGTCTGGAGAATATCCCTCCTGTTCGGCGCGATCTTATTAAGCGAGAGAAATACTTCGTTCCAAATTCATTGGTTGTTTCACGAGGCTGTCCACACCATTGCGATTTCTGCTATAAGGATGCCTTCTACGGTGAAGGCAAGTCGTTTTATACACAGAAGGTGGACGATGCTTTGGCAGAGATAGACAGACTCCCCGGCAGACACCTTTATTTCCTCGATGACCATCTGTTGGGCAATCCCCGTTTCGCATATGAGCTATTTGAGGGGATGAGAGGAATGGGGCGAGTTTTTCAAAGCGCCGCTACTGTTGCTTCGGTATTAAATGGTAATCTGATAGAGAAGGCAGCAGAAGCAGGCTTGCGTAGTTTGTTCCTCGGTTTCGAGACGTTTTCTCCAGAGAATCTTCGTTCAAGTAACAAATTGCAGAATCTATCAAAAGATTATGTTGCTGCAGTGGAACGACTTCATAGTCTTGGAATCATGATCAATGGCAGTTTCGTTTTCGGCCTTGACCACGACGACAAAGATGTATTCCGTAGAACAGTTGATTGGGGGATTGAACACAGTATAACTACGGCAACATTCCATATACTTACGCCTTATCCTGGTACGCGCTTGTTCCAACAGATGGAGTGTGACGGGCGCATCACTTCCTACGATTGGAGTAAGTATGATACACGGACAGTTGTCTATAAAACTGTTGGCCTGACAGCCGAAGAGTTAAAACAAGGCTACGACTGGGCATACCGCGAGTTTTATTCTTGGAGCAACATCTTCAAGGCAAGTTTTGGACATGACAACCTAAGGCAGCAGTTGGCACATCTGTTCTATATGGGAGGCTGGAAGAAGTTTGAACCATTTTGGAATTTCATGATTCAGTATGGCAACCTCAATCGCATGCTTCCTGTGTTGGAAAGCCTGTTAGCCAATACAGGTGGTCATTGGACAAAGAAGAAATCTTCAAACCTTGGTAGAGGACTGTTAAATAGAGCCGCTTTATGAAAATGCTTCAAACTAAAGGATATTTCGGTAAAAAGGTTTGAGTCCATAGTTAAAAAAAACGAAGAAAAGTAAAACTCTGAACTCTGAACTTTGAACTCTGAACTAATTGTTGTACCTTTGCCGAAAAGAAGCGTATGGAAACATCAAACATCAGCACAGAGCGCAGGTTGAGCAACACGGTGAAGCCTGCCGAGATGGGGCTCGAGGAGTGGCAGGTGGCGCTGCGCAGGCAGCAGGCACAGCGCGAGCGGTTCGTCATCAGTGAACTCGGACCTCTTTTCAGCCCGGGAGAGTATCAGGTGCGCAACCCGAAGACACGCAGCCAGTACAAGGTCATCTACCGAGGCCCCTACAGTCCTTGGAACTATTGTTCCTGTCCCGACTTCCGCACGTCAGGGCTCGGCACATGCAAGCACGTGGAGGGTGTCAAGCTGTGGCTGCAGGCACAGGGCAAGACGGTGCAGGACGAGACGCCCGACTACACATCTATATATATAGACTATCATGGCGAGCGGAGCATACGTCTGAGGCTCGGGCAGAAGTACAGGCAGGAGATGGCTGCCCTGGCCGCAGACTACTTCGACCAGGCATACGTCCTACGTTCCGAGGCCTACACACGCTTCGACACGTTTCTGGAGAAGGCACGAGCCATCGACCCTCTGTTCAGATGCTATCCCGACGCACTCGAGGAGGTCATCAGTCAGCGCGAACGGCTGGGACGGCGGGAGCTCGTGGAAAGCGTCTACACCGACGAGATGCTGGATGCCTTGCTCACCACACGTCTCTACCCCTACCAGAAGGAAGGCGTACGCTTTGCCGTGAAGGCAGGCAAAGCCATCATTGCCGACGAGATGGGATTGGGCAAGACCGTACAGGCCATCTGCTGCGCCGAGATTTACCTCCGGCAGAAGATGGTCGAGAATGCGCTCATCGTCTGCCCCACGTCCCTCAAGTACCAGTGGAAGAGTGAGATTGAGCGGTTCACGGGGAGAGAAGTTGTCCTCATCGAAGGCTATGCCTCCCGCCGGATAGAGCTGTACAAGGCCTCGGCGCCCTACAAGATTGTCTCCTACCAGTCCCTTGCCAACGACATCAAGTCGCTGAACCGCCTCTCCGTCGACCTGCTCATCATGGACGAGGTGCAGCGGCTCAAGAACTGGAACACGCAGCTGGCACAGGCCGTCCGCCGCATCGACTCGCACTACAGTGTGCTGCTCTCCGGCACGCCGCTCGAGAACAAGCTCGACGAACTTGTCTCCATCGTCCAGCTGGCCGACCCCTACTGCCTCTCGCCCCTCTACCGTTTCCGCCACGAGCACATCGTCACCGACCCCGCTACGGGCAAGGTCGTCGGCTACAAGAACCTGAGCGACATACGCCAGCGCCTCTCCGACACCCTCATCCGGCGCACCAAGCAGAGCGTACGGCTCCAGCTTCCAGGGCGGACAGACCAGTACGTCCTCATCCCCATGACGCAGCAGCAGAGCAGTCGGCACGAGGAACTACGCGCCGCCGTCAGCCGGCTCGCGAGCAAATGGATGCGGACAAAGTTCCTCAGCGAAGAGGAGCGCCGACGCCTTATCCTCATGCTCGGACAGATGCGCATGCTCGCCGACAGCACGTTCATCATCGACCAGGACCTGGACGGACGGCACGACGTGAAGGTGGGCGAGGCGATGAACATCCTGGGCGACGCCTTGGAGGGCAGCGACACAAAGGTGGTCATCTTCAGCGAATGGGAGCGCATGGCACGGCTGGTAGCAATGGAGCTCGATGCCCGCGGTCTGCACTACGAGTTCCTGCACGGCAGTCTGGAGGCCAAGAAGCGCAACGAAGTCATCGAACGCTTCCAGAACGACAGCGAGTGCCGCATCTTCCTCTCCACCGATACCGGTTCCACGGGACTCAACCTGCAGGCCGCAGGCATCGTCATTAACCTCGACCTGCCCTGGAACCCCGCCGTACTGGAGCAACGCATCGGCCGCATCTACCGCATCGGGCAGGAGATGCCTGTGCAGGTCATCAACCTCGTCTCGAAGGATTCCATCGAGGAGCAGATGATAGACCGTCTGCGCTTCAAGCGCTCGCTGTTCGAAGGCACCCTCGACGGCGGCGACGACACCATCTTCCTCAGCGAAGACCGTTTCCAAGGCTTCATGGAAAGCCTCGCAAGCCTCACCCCCGACCCCTCTCCGAGGAGAGGGGAGAAGGAAGGGGAAAAGGAAGATGCAAAGTTCAGCGAAGGAAGTTCTTCTCTCTATAGCTCCCCTCTCCCCGGAGAGGAATCGGGGGTAAGGCTTTTCCTCACCTCCCTCCGCGACATCCTGCAGTCGCCCGAAAAGACCAGGCAACTGGCCGAAGCCATCGAACAGATACTGAACAGCCCCGACCAAGACATCTGAGCCACTACCTCCGCCATATTAGTAGTTATGGCGCTGAGCAACTGGCAACCGAAACGGCAAACGACCTTCGTACAAAATACCGTCGCTGTCGCGCCCTTTTAGAAGAACTTAATCGTATGTACCTATAAAACATTCATCATCATAAAAGTAACAGTATGGAAACAGAAAGCAGATACAAGACACGTGAATCGTTCATAAGCGATTTGGCCTTTGCAATGAGTGATCACGACATCATGGAAGATCAGTACCTAAACCTGACACAGCAAATTGTGTCAGTCATTCAGCGAGAAGATTACTCCTGGGGCAAGAAATGGCCAGCAGAAGGTGATGAAGTCATATATGTAGACAAGACTCCCTCATGGGAGGCATTCCATCAGATGGAAGAGTTTGCCGACAGCATAAACGACAGTCGCATAACGCGACAACTCTACAATGCCTTGGACAAGCGTCACCCTTTTAGCGCATTCCGTGATGCGGCAGAGCGAACAGGTGTCATTCAGCAATGGTATCAATGGCGTGACCGTTGGCAGAACAGCCAGGCCGAAGAGTGGATGCGCGAGAATGGTGTGGACCTTAAAGACGGTAGAATCGTGGCTGACGGAAATCATACACATATATGGTCATGGGAAGATGACGAAGATTAATAGCTCCTTATTTCCACTCATAATATGGGCCTTCTATTATTTCTTTTATTTTATTTTGCATTATCCTTGCTTATTCGTACCTTTGCACCTACAATCGTACACTTTGCAGGAGGAAAACAATGATGAATTACAGTTTACTCGTGACCGGAGCCAGCGGCTTCATCGGCAGTTTCATCGTGGCGGAAGGTCTGGACAGGGGCTTTGACGTGTGGGCCGGCATGCGCGGCACTTCGAGCCGCAAGTACCTGAGGGACGAACGCATCCGGTTCGCGGAGCTCGACATGCAGAGCCCCGACAAGCTGCGCGAACAGTTGCTCGCCTATAAGGATGAGATGGGCGGACGCGGCTGGGACTACGTCATCCATGCTGCCGGAGCCACGAAGTGCCTGCACCGCGAGGACTTCTTCCGCACGAATACCGAGGGGACAAAGAACCTCATCGATGCCCTGCGCGAGACGGACATGGTGCCGCGGCGGTTCGTCTTCCTGAGCAGTCTGAGCATCTTCGGAGCCATCAGGGAAAAGCCCGTCCGCAAGCCTACGCCCGAGAATCCCTGGATCTACTCCCCCATCCTGCTCACGGACACGCCCCGCCCCAACACGGCATACGGCGAGAGCAAGCTTGCCGCCGAACAGTACCTGCGGGAGCAGCAGGACTTCCCCTACACCATCCTGCGCCCGACGGGTGTCTACGGCCCTCGCGAACGCGACTACTTCCTCATGGCACAGAGCATAAAGCAGCACATCGACATCGCCGCAGGCCTCTCGCCACAGGAGATAACGTTCGTCTATGTGGACGACGTGGTGCAGGCGGTCTTCGAGAGTATGACGGCGCCGAAGGCCGAGGGCAAGGCCTACTTCCTGAGCGACGGGGAGGTGTACAACAGCCGCCGGTACAGCGAGCTGGTGCAGCAGAACCTAGGCGACCCGTGGGTGCTCCACCTGAAGCTGCCGCTCTGCCTGCTGAGGGCGGTCTGCTGGCTGAGCGGTAAGGTGAGCCGCCTCACCGGAAAGATGAATGCCCTGAACGACGACAAGTACCACATCCTGTCGCAGCGCAACTGGCAATGCGACATAGAACCTGCCCGAGCAGACTTCGGGTATGCGCCCCGGTGGTCGCTCGAGCAGGGAGTGGAGGCCAGCATCCGTTGGTACAAGCAGGAAGGCTGGCTTTGACCAATTCTTAATTCACAATTCATAATTCATAATTAGGCTACGCCCTGAGCTTCATTTATATTTAAGAGCCGAAAAGTAATTATGAATTATGAATTGTGAATTGTGAATTGATTAATACGATTCAGCTTCGCTGGGGAAGTCGCACGCCTTGACGTCGGAGACGTACTGCCCCACGGCATCGGTGATGACGGTGGAGAGGTCGGCATAGCGACGCAGGAACTTTGGCGAGAAGCCGTTCGTCATGCCCAGCATGTCCTGTGCCACGAGCACCTGCCCGTCGGCATGTCCGGCTCCGATGCCAATGACGGGCACCCGCACCTGTTCGCAGACCTTCCGGGTCAGCGCAGCCGGTATCTTCTCAAGCACGATGGCAAAGCAACCCAGTTCGTCGAGCAGGCGGGCGTCGCTCAGAAGCTTCTCTGCCTCTGCCTCTTCCTTAGCGCGTACGGCATACGTGCCGAACTTGTTGATGCTCTGCGGCGTGAGCCCCAGGTGTCCCATCACAGGGATTCCGGCATCGAGGATGGCACGGATTGTGTCCTTTATCTCCACGCCACCTTCAAGTTTGAGGGCATCGCAACCGCTCTCCTGCATGATGCGGATGGCATTCTTCACGCCTTCCGTGGCATTCACCTGATAGGTGCCGAAGGGCATGTCGCACACGACGAGGGCACGCTTCACGCCGCGCACCACGCTGCGGGCATGGTATATCATCTGGTCCAGGGTGATGGGCAGCGTCGTCACATTGCCTGCCATCACGTTGCTGGCGCTGTCGCCTATGAGGACGACGTCAATGCCCGCTCCGTCCACGAGCTGAGCCATCGTAAAATCGTAGGAGGTGAGCATGGCTATCTGCTCTCCTCTCTCCTTCATCTCTACCAAACGGTGAGTCGTCACCTTTCGTGCATCGCTAACTAAATATCCTCCCATCTTATTTATTTAAGGATTTAATGATTTTCTATCTAATGATTTCATGACCTCCTGTTTACCCTTTGCGGCGGGACTCCCCTCTCCCCGGAGAGGGGCAGGGGGTGAGGCTTTTCCGTGCCGATTGTTCTGAACGGCGTGCAAAAGTATAAAATAATTCTGAATTATGAATTACTAATTATGAATTATTTTGTATCTTTGTCCCCAAAGAGGAGGAATTTGCATCGGCATGGAACAATCACTCACCATATATCGGGCGTCGGCAGGCTCGGGCAAGACGTTCACCCTGGCTGTGGAATACATCCTGCAGCTGCTGGCTCCGTATGCCCAGCAGGAGTTCGAGCACACCCTGGCCGTCACCTTCACCAACAAGGCAACGGCCGAGATGAAGGGCCGCATCCTGGAGACGCTCTACGGTCTGAAACACAACCTTCTGGAGGCGCACGACTACATGGACGAGCTGCTGAAACGTGCTGCAGAAACGGACATGACGCTCACGCCTGCCCTGATAAGCGAACGCGCCGGGAAGGCACTCACAGCCATCCTGCACGACTATTCGTACTTCCGTGTGGAGACCATCGACGCTTTCTTCCAAAGCATCCTGCGCAACATGGCACGCGAGCTCGGTCTGGCCGCCAACCTGCAGGTTGAGCTCTCGCACGACGAGATAGTCAGCAGCGCTGTGGACAGCCTCATCGAGACGATGGACAGCCATCCGGAGGTGAGCGGATGGGTGATGGACTATGTGCGCGAACAGCTGGACAGCGGCGACAAGTGGGACATCGTAGGGCCGCTCAAGGCGTTGGCCGGCAACATCTTCCGCGAAGAATTCCAGAGCCGCAGCGAGGATGAGCTGGCGCGCATCAGCGATGCCGAGGCCGTGGGAGCCTTCAAGCGTCGCATGCATGCCTTGCGCAAGAGCGCCCAGCAGGACGTGCAGCGAGCCGTGGACGACGTGATGCAGCAGATAGAGGACAGTCCGCTTTCCTTCGACGGCATCAGCTACGGCAAGAACCTGCGCAAGTTCCTCCTGGAGGCGAGGGAGATGAAGAGCGACGGCCCGTCGGACACCATCAAGGGACAAGCCAACGGGAGCAAGCCGCTTTATAAGAAGGGGCAAGGGGCAAGAGGCAAGGAGCAGGAGAGCCTTCAGGAATCGCTGGCTGCTCTGCTTGCACTCTACGACGACCGCCGCTGCACCTACAACTCCGCTTCACTTGCGCTCCGGCATCTCGGTCCGCTCCGCCTCCTAATATATATAGATGAACGTGCGCGCGAGATATGCAGCGACGACGGACGCTTCACGCTCAGCTCTACGCCAGCCCTGCTCAGCAAGATGATAGAGGACAGCGATGCGCCCTTCATCTTCGAGAAGATAGGCACGCTCATCAACTATGTAATGATTGATGAGTTCCAGGACACGAGCCGCATGCAATGGGAGAACTTCAAGAAACTGCTCTTCGAAAAGCTCGCCTCGGGAGGCAAAGGTCTGCTCGTGGGCGACATCAAGCAAAGCATCTACCGCTGGCGCAGCGGCGACTGGAAGATTCTCTACGGCGTGGAACGGGAGCACGAGCTGCAACGCTTCCACATCCGTCCGCGGTCGCTCGACACGAACTTCCGCAGCCATCAGGTCATCGTAGACTTCAACAACGCCTTCTTCCCGCATGCCGCCGAACTGCTCGATGCCGTGCAACCGAACGAGGAAATCAAGCTGAGCCACATTTACGAGGACGTCAGGCAGAAGGCAAAGAAAGCCGACGGGCTGGGCTACATCCGCGTGAAGCTAAGCAAGAACGGCGAGGATGACTTCTTCTGCGACATGGCGGAACAGATAAGGGCGCTGCAAGCCGGTGGCCTCGACCTCAGCGAGATTGCCATCCTTGTCCGCAAGAATGCCATGACACAGCAGCTCATCGACGGCTTCAGCCAGTACGCGCCCGACATCCATCTGGTCAGCGACGAAGCCTTCCTGCTCGAAGCCTCCACCGCCGTGCAGATGGTAGTGGCAGCCATGCGTATGCTCGTCGACAAGCAACACGCCGACGGCATCTCGGAGAAGTACCTCATGCTGCACTACCAGCGCGACGTGCTCGGCCAGCCGGACGTCACCCCACAAAGCGTTGCCCGGCAGGAAGCGGAGCAGGTGCTGCCCGAGGCTTTCACGGCGCATCGCGACGAGCTGCTGCAACTGCCGCTCTACATCCTGGCCGAACGCCTGTGGCGCATCTTCTCCCTGAGCAACATACAAGGGGAAGACATCTACATGCTCACCTTCCTGGACGAACTGCAGAACCACCTGCGCGGAACAGCCACGCCGGACATACAGACGCTGCTCAGCCTGTGGGACGAGAAGCTGCGCCTGCGTGCCGTGCCCGGTTCGGCCGTGACGGGTGTGCGCATCCTTACCATCCACAAGGCGAAGGGACTGGAGTTCCACACTGTGCTGCTGCCTTTCAGCCAATGGTCGATAGAAAGCGACAGGCAGGGCGACATCCTTTGGTGCAAGGCGGATGCCCGGCCCTACAACGAGCTTGGCGCCCTGCCCATCTCCATCCATTCGCGCGACGTACGCAACTCTGTCTTCACACCCGACTACGAAGCCGAGCACCTGGAGCGACGCGTGGATGCACTCGACACGCTCTACGTGGCCTTCACCCGTGCCGGCACGAACCTCTATGTGTGGGGCAAGACGAAGCCTGCCGACAAGATGAAGAGCATCACCACAGCCGGCGACCTCATCTACATGACCCTGCGCAACGAGGAGAACGACACGGACGACGACTGCTTCACCTACGAAGTGGGAAGCCCCGTCTCCGCTCCCGCTTTGGGGAAGTGCGAAGAGAAGGCGAACCGCCTGCACCTCAAGCACCGCGACGCGGACGCCATCGATGTGAAGGTCGTCACCCGCAACCCCATGCTCGACTTCCGCCAAAGCAACCAGGCGCAGGACTACCTGCAACAGACCAACACCCTCTCCCAGCGCGAGATAGGTAAACGCATGCACGAGGTGCTGAGCCGCATCGACGATGCCAGTCAGCTCGAAGACATTCTGCGCGAAGCACGGCAGGAAGGCATCATCGGCGAAGACGAAGCGTGGGACAACATCGTGGAGCACGTAGCAGAAGGCTTCCGCAACCCGCTTGTGGCGTCGTGGTTCAATGCCAAGGACACGGTATACAACGAATGCAGCATAGCCGGCAAAGACGACAAGGGGCAGGGCTGTGTCCTGCGTCCCGACCGTGTCACCGTCAGCGGGAACAGCATCACCGTCGTCGACTACAAGTTCGGTCACCCGAGCAAGCTGTACCACGACCAGGTGAAAGCCTACATGAAGTTCATGCGACAGATGTACCCCGAGAGCCGCGTGGAGGGATACATCTGGTACATCATGGGCGGAAAAACGGTAAGGGTAGCGCTCCCTTCTGACTCTCCCAAAGGGGAGAACAATAACAAACAACATGGATAAGTCGTTAAACCATACAAGTTCCTCCCCTTCGGGGAAGTTAGGAGAGGGGCCTCTTTTCTTTCTATCATGGCAGCCGACATGCTGGCGCATTTCTCCTGCGACATGCGCGACGTGACGGTGGTCTTCCCGGGCAAACGTGCCGGGATGTTCCTCAACCGAGAGTTTGCCGCACAGAGCGACAAGCCCGTGTGGGCGCCTCGCTACTGTACGATGGGCGACCTCTTCCAGAGCCTCACGCCGCTCCGTGTGGCCGACCCCTTGAAGTGCATCTGCATGCTGCACCGCGTCATGCAGGACGTGCTGGGAGCAGACTACACCGAGACGCTCGACGAGTTCTGGAGCTGGGGCGAGGTGCTCATGGCCGACTTCGACGACATCGACAAACACATGGCCGACGCGAAAGCCATCTTCGCGAACATCGCCGACCAGGAGCGCCTCAAGAACCTGGACTACCTGGACGAACACCAGCGCGAGACGCTGAAGCGCTTCTTCGGACGCTTCTCGCTGGAAAACAGCACACGCCTCCAGGAAAAGTTCCTGCACACGTGGAGCCACATGCACCAGATTTACACCACCCTGCACGAACGGCTCCTGGCCGAGGGAGAGCTTTGGGAAGGCGCCCTCTTCCGCCGCGTCGCCGAACAGATGCAGAGGGACGAGAGCCTGGCAGACAAGCTTCTGCAGGACCGGCGGGCCGTGGTCTTTGCGGGCTTCAACGTGCTGATGGACGTGGAGCACACCATGATGAGCGCCATCCAGCGCGAGGGCAAGGCACGCTTCTACTGGGACTACGACACCTACTACTGCGACCCCAAGACCGACCTCGAGGCCGGCTTCTTCATGAAGCAGAACCTCCGCGACTTCCCCAGCGCCATAAGCGACACCGATGCCTTCGACAACTTCCGCCACCTCCGCGACGTCACCTTCATTGCCTGCACCTCGGACAATGCTGCCGCACGCTACGTCAATACCTATTTAATTCAAAATTCAAAATTAATAAATTCAAAATTAAGGGGCGAGGATACTGCTGAGGCGAGGAACGACTCCCTGGCTGTCGTCCTTGCTAACGAGGGACTGATGCAGCCCGTGCTGCACGCTATCCCGGAGTCGCTGAAGGAGGTGAACGTGACGATGGGCTTCCCCCTTACCGACACACCCGTCTACAGCATCCTCATGGCGCTGCTCAGGCTCCAGATTGAGGGTTACGACACGACGCTCCGACGCTTCCGCTATCCCTTCGAGCAAGCGCTGCGGCGACAGCCTTTCTTCGAGTTGCTCGACGAAGACGCGTGCTTCGTCCACCACGCCGGCGACACCTCGGTCCTGCTCGACTACCTGCTGCTCCACCTGCGCCGCATTGCCGCCCACTTCGCACGGGACGAGGAGCCCGGCATCTTCGAACAGCTCTACGGCGAGACGGCCTTCCGCATCGACCGCATGCTGTGCCAGCTGCGCGACCTCATCCGGCATCCGCAGCATCCCCTCACCATCCTGCCCGGCACGCTGCGACGCCTGTTGCGCCAGATGGCAACGACGGCCAAGATTCCCTTCCACAGCGAGCCGGACCGCGGACTGCAGGTGATGGGTGTGCTCGAGACGCGCCAGCTCGACTTCGAACACCTGCTCCTGCTCTCGGCAGAGGAAGGCAACCTGCCCCGAAGCTCGCATGCCAACTCGTTCATCCCCGCCAATCTGCGCGAGGCGTTCGGGCTGACGACACAGCGCCACCGCGTCGCCGTCTACGCCTACTACTTCTATCGTCTGGTGGGGCGCTGCCAGCATCTCACCTGCGTCTACAATGAGAGTACCGCCGACGGCGCACAGCACGAGATGTCGCGCTTCCTGCGGCAGATGCTTGCCGAGACGGACATCCCCATCCGCACGCTCTGGCTCCGCAGCACGCCGCAGGTGAAGCCCGTCGAGCCCCTTGCCGTGGAGAAGACACCCGAGGTGATGGACCTCCTGCGGCACCGCTACGACCAAAGCCTGACCGACGGCGAACACATCAAGCTCAGCCCCTCGGCCATCAACACCTACATGGCCTGCCCCATGCAGTTCTACCTGAACAACGTGCTCTGCATCCGCCGCGATGACGAACCCGAGGAAGGCATCTCGGCCGACGTCATCGGCAACATCTTCCACGACACAGCCGAGTTCTTCTACGACTGGCTTTGCAGACGCGCCGGAAGCGACACCGTCAGCGCCGACATGCTCTGCGAGAGCAAGGCCGACGGCACGCTTGTCATCCGCGATGTCATCAGCAGGGAACTGCAACGCATGCTCCACGCGGCCTTCGACGTCTGCTGGTTCCATCCCACGAAGGACTTCGACCGGCACGACGAACTGCGGAGGCGGTTCGCAGGAGGCTTCCGTCTGCACCCGAGCGAAACGAAGAACGAGTACAAAGGTACGACCCTCATTGCCTACAATGTCCTGCTGCGCTACCTGCACGCCCTTGTCCGCTTCGACGCACGCCATGCGCCCTTCCGCATCATCGGCGCAGAGAAGGAGCGGACGATGGAATTCAAAGTTCAAGGTTCAAGGTTCAAAGTGGGCGGACGCATCGACCGCATCGACGTGATGGACGGCAGGCTGCGCATCGTGGACTACAAGACCGGGGCGTACAGGCTGACGGACAAGGTGAAGATGGAGAACGTGGTAGGCCTGACCGGAACGCACGAACCGCTTGCGCCTAAGCGAAGCGAAGAACGCTACTACCTGCAGACGTTCCTCTATGCTCTGGCCGAGATGCAGCAGCCCGAAGCCACGCTCCCCATTCAGCCCGTCCTCTTCTTCCCCATCAAGGCCGGGCAAGAGGACTACGACCCGTCGCTCAAGATCGACGGCGAGCCGGTGCTCGACTTCGCCCGCCAGCATGCCGAAGCCTTCCGCGAAGGGCTCGAAGCCATCCTTGCCGACATCTTCGACCCCGCACGGCCCTTCACCTGCACCCGCGACGTCAAGACCTGCACCTACTGCAAGCTCGGCCTGCTCTGCGGGAAGAAAAACCGCTGACCACACGTCACCTTTTCCTTCACGACACATGGCAAAATCCGTCACGACACGTACACTTTTGCCGAACCACGCGGCATGAAACTTTTTCAGTGCCTTGGAAATTTATTTCAAAGGCTTGGAAATATATTTCAGTGCCTCGGAAATATATTTCCAAGCCACTGAAATTGTTTTACGGCAGGCGGTGAGGATTTTTATGACGTGCGAAGCGACATTTGTTCCCACGTTGCACGGTGTTTATCCCCCTGCGGCGAAGGGTGGACGGCAACGCGCCGGGCAGCTGTTTGCCGCAGAACATCTACATCGCCGACGGCAGGAAATGGGCCGTAAGATAACTTCCCGACAAGTCCGTTCGCAGACAAAAAGAGCCGGTTCGCTGAATAAATTTCGCGGACCGGCTCTTTCTTTATACCTTTGCACCAACGTAAACACAGGATATCTCAACCAAAGACTCAACACCATGAAAACACTTAATCAGACTATCCTCCCGATGCTGGCAGCCCTGACGACGCTGCTTGCAGCATGTTCGACCGACAACGTCCTGGACGACATCACAACACCAACCTCGGGAGGCACGGCCTCCGGCAGCAGCTCCTCCACGACAAGCGGCCTGACAACCTACACCGTCGGCATCGACAGGACGAGCGCCGAGCCTGCCACGACAGCCGACGAGCAGTTCCCCGACGCAGACGAGGACCCCTTGGAGAACAACACATTCGGCACAGAGGTCAGCATCGACCTCTCGAA
Source organism: Bacteroidaceae bacterium (assembly GCA_017483665.1). Lineage (GTDB taxonomy): Bacteria > Bacteroidota > Bacteroidia > Bacteroidales > Bacteroidaceae > Physcousia. The sequence continues at coordinate 12,964 of JAFUVM010000058.1, read as the reverse complement.
CCCTGTGGCAAAGACCGTGAACGGCGTGGAGGTGACGGTCCGCGACGGGCACGTCACGGCCAACCACGGCACGACGAAGCAGGTCTGCTACGTGCTGAGCGGCTCGACAAGCAACGGCTCCTTCACCGTCGTCGGCGAGAAGAAGTACGAGGTGCGGCTCGAAGGTGTCAGCATCACGAACCCCGACTCTGCCGCCCTCAACCTGCTCTGTTCCAAGAGAGCCTACATTGTCCTGGGCGAAGGCACGACCAACACGTTGGCCGACGGCACGACGTCGCAGAACGCACACAAGGGCACGCTCTACTGCAAGGGGAAGCTCCTCTTCAACGGCAGCGGCTCGCTCAGCGTGACGGCAAACTACAACAACGGCATCCACTCGGCGGACTACATCGTCTTCCGCACAGGCAACAACGTCTACGTGAAGAGCGCAGCGAACCACGGCATCAAGGCCAACGACGGCATCTACATCAACGGCGGCATACTGAACGTCGAGGTGTCGGCAGCCGCAGCCAAGGGCATCAACTGCGAAAGCCACGTCTGCGTGAACGGCGGACGCACGACAGTCATCACGACAGGAGCCGGCACCTACGACACCGACGAACAGGAAGCGAAGGGAGCCGCCTGCATCAAGGCCGACTCCACCTTCACCATCCGCGGCGGAGAGCTGTGGCTCAAGAGCACAGGCTCGGGCGGCAAGGGCATCAAGACCGATGCGGAGAGCCTCTTCCTCGGCGGCAGCACCTACATCATCACCGAAGGCAGTCAGTACAAGAGCTACGGCGATACGGCTTCCCCGAAGGGCGTCAAGGCCGACGGCGCACTGGACATCGCGGGCGGACTCCTCTGGGTACGCACCAGCGGCACAGGCAGCGAGGGCATCGAGAGCAAGAGCACGCTCCTCATCAGCGGCGGCGAGACGGCCTCCTACGCCTACGACGACGCCATCAACGCCAAGAGCCATCTGACGATTTCCGGCGGATATGTCTTTGCACAAGGACGGAACAACGACGGCATCGACGCGAACGGCAACATGTACATACAGGGCGGAACGGTCTATGCCGTCAGCAGCGGCGGCGCAGAGGTAGCGCTCGATGCCAACACAGAGGGCGGCTATAAGCTCTACGTCCAGGGCGGCACCATCGTAGCCGTAGGCGGTCTGGAGCAAGGCAGCAGCCTAAGCCAGTCGTGCTACCAGGGTTCGTGGAGCTCCAACACATGGTATGCACTGACAGGCGGCAGCGGGACCTTCTGCTTCCGGACGCCCTCGAGCGGCGGCAGCGGACTGGTCATCTCCACGCCCTCCACGCCCGGCCTCACCTCGGGCATCAGCGTCTCGGGCGGCACATCGTACTTCGGCGGACTGGCCGCCACGGGTGCCAGCGTCAGCGGCGGCTCGTCGGTATCCCTCTCCAGCTACTCCGGCGGCATGAGCGGCCCGGGCGGTAAGGGCGGCTGGCGTTGACATTCCTTTGGGTCGGACACAATTTTCCGTTCACGTTTTTCGTTATTAAGATGAAGAAACTGTTCTACGGGATGCGACAACAGTCACGACAAGAGAATCTCATGTACTTGGCGATGTGGGCGATAGCGTTTGTCGCCCCATTGCTGAGCCAGTACGTCTACACCCTGGGCGACAGCCATCTGAGGCTCGACTGGCACGACGTCTGGTTCTTTTACTGGCACATGCTGCCCTTCCTGCTGCTGTTCATCGTCCACAACCTGTTGCTTGCGCCGCTGCTCGTCTACCGGCAGAAGCCGTGGCACTATGCGGCGCTGACGCTTGCGATGCTGGCTTGCTTCACATTCTACCAGTGCAGTCACCGTCCGCCGGAGCCGGAGTTCCGCCATCCCGAGCGCCGCCAGGAAATGCCGCCTCCCTTTGCCGAGCCCCCGCAGCACGTCAAACGTCCGCCTGCCATCATCGGCGAACACGACATCGTGGCCGTCATTGTGCTCGGCCTGATACTGGGCCTGAACCTCGGCATCAAGTCGTACTTCAAGTCACGCGAGGACAGAATCCGTCTGGCCGCACTGGAGAAGGAGAACCTGGAACAGCAGCTGGAATACCTTCGCTACCAGATAAACCCGCACTTCTTCATGAACACGCTCAACAACATCCACGCGCTGGTGGACATCGACCCGGAGACGGCCAAGAGCACCATCGTGGAGCTGTCGAAGATGATGCGCTACGTCCTCTACGAAGGGAACAAGAAGGACGTCCCCCTGGCAAGCGAGTTCGACTTCCTCCGCCACTATGTGACCCTGATGCGGCTGCGCTTCACGGACAAGGTGGAAGTGAAGCTGGAGCTGCCGGAGGCCGCGCCTGCCAAGCTGCCGCCGCTGATTCTCATCACGTTCGTCGAGAATGCGTTCAAGCACGGCGTCAGCTACGAGCACGATTCCTTCGTACACGTCGGGGCCAAGGTCAGCGGGCATCGCCTTCGCTTCCTGTGCAGCAACAGCAAGGGCTCCGGGCAGAGCCGGGAGAAAGGCGGCGTGGGACTGACGAACGCGCGGCAGCGGCTGGACCTCATCTACGGGGAGGAGTACACGCTCCGCATCGATGACCGCACCGACACCTACAACGTTGAACTTGAAATACCACTTGCATGATCAGATGTTTGGCTATCGACGATGAACCGCTGGCTCTGCGGCAACTCGTCTCCTATATCGGCAAAGTACCCTACCTGGAACTGGCCGCGCAGTGCCAGAGCGCCCTGCAGGCACGCGACTTCCTGCAGCAGGAGCCGGTCGACGCCGTCTTCTGCGACATCAACATGCCGGACATGGACGGCATGGACTTCATCAAGTCGCTGCCCTCGCCGCCCCTCGTGGTCTTCACCACAGCATATGCCGAGTACGCCGTCGAGGGCTTCCGGGTCAATGCCGTTGACTATCTGCTCAAACCCTTCGGGCTGCAGGACTTCCAGCGGGCTGCCGAACGGCTGAGGGAACGCCTGAGAATGGACACACCCGCCAGCGAAAACGTCCCGGCGGACGACAGCCTGTTCCTCAAGACGGAGCACCGCATCGTCAAGGTCAGCATCGGCGACATACGTTACATCGAAGCCATGAGCGAGTACCTGAAAGTGTACCTCGAAGGCGAACCGAAGCCCGTCGTCACCCTGCTGCCGCTCAGGAAGATGGAGGAACGCCTGCCTGCGGGCTTCATGCGCATACACCGCTCCTACATCGTCAACCTCGACAAGATACGCGAGGTCAACAAGAACCGCGTCATCATGGACCGCGACACGTTCCTGCCCATCGGCGACTTGTACCGCGAAGCCTTCCGCCAGTATCTCGACACGAAGTTCCTGGGGAAATAACACGCCGTAGGGCGACAGAAAACACAATTAGCGGAGTACCTTGCGGCCTCGGCGGATGTAGATGCCTTTCTGCTGCGGACTGCCTACGCGCTGCCCAGAGAGATTGTACCAAGAGCCGTCCTGTGCATCGCCATCCGTAGCCTCGTCCATCCCGTCGGGAAGGGAGATGCCGTCCGGACCGTCGCTCTTGAGGTAGCCATAGACGGCAAATTCGTAGATGCGGGTCGTGTAGCCCTCGCGCTCGCCCTGCACCATCTGCAGGCGGACACGGGTAGTCGTGATGGGACTCTTCAGCGTGCGGATAACCTTGTTCACCTGATTGCCTTCCACCACATCGGCATCCACCCAGGTGCCGTCCGCGGCCTGATACTGCAACTTGAAGGCGTTGGCTACGTAGTCGCCACTCTCGCGGGCTGCACAGAGCACGGCCCAGCGGTCGATGACGACGGTGTCGCGCATGACGTACTGCAGGTAGGGTGTCTGGCTCTGCGACTTCGTGACGCACCACTTCGTAGTGGGATCCTGGTCGTTGGCCTTGTCTGCCGCCTCGTTCGTGCCGTTCTGGTGCGATGCCGAGACGGAGCGCGGCACCAGGCGGCCGTCGTCCCATTTGCCAACAGACGACAGGCCACCAGACGTTTGCGTCTCCACTTCGGTAGTAAGCGGCGCGAAGGGAACAATGTCGTCGGCCTGGTTGGCAGCGACAGTGGCAGCGAAGAGGAACGTCTTGCGGTCGGATGCGGAGAGCGTAACCTCGGTGACGCCTTCGGGAAGCTCTATACCATATTTATATATATATAGCATCTGCATGACTTGGTTCGCCCGGCCCGACACGTTGTGCGCATGCGAGCTGGCAAAGACGATGTTCTCCCTGCGGTAGTTCTCGGTGAGCGTAGTGCAGGAAGGCGGCTCGGCGACACGGCCGGAAAAGTAAGGCACCTGCAGCTCGGTCTCTTCGTCGCCTGCCGTCACGGTCACTTTCGCTCCGGCTTCCGTAGGGCTCGCCATGAGCAGGTAGAGCTTGTACTTGTTCTTGCTCTCGCTTACCCACGAAGGGACAGGAATGGTTTGAGAAGTGCCGAGGCGAAGCACATTCTTTTCGCCGTTAGCGCGCGGACCCATCACAAAGTCCATGTCATCGGCAAAAAGCGTGTCGGGAATGAGTTCGGCAGGGTAGGCGTATGTATAAGAAGAGACGGCATTGCCCGGAGCCGTGTCGTAGCTCATCAGGTCGATGTTGTAGGGAAGTTCTATCGGACAGCCGGGGACACCGACCTCGCCCCCACCGCCAAAGGTGATAATGCTCATCATGGGAATACGGACGGCAAAGGTCTTGGGCTGGTAGTGTCCGATGTCGAATGACAGCTGGCCGTCAACTATTGAGCACTGACCATCAGGGATGTCCTCTTCGATGCCGTTCACCTCGCGGGCAGAGAGAACAGGCACGGGGAAAGAGAGACGCACGTCCTTCTGGTCCTCGCCGGCCCATTCATAGACGCGGACGATGAACTCGTCGGTATCCTCGGACTTCTTCAGGACCTTGATGGCAACCTTGTCGGTGCTGAGCGAAGCAAAGGTGACACGGCGACTGCGGGCGGTTCCCCCAAGATGCTTGGGAGCGACAAAGGCTATAAGCGGCTGGTTGAGCTGTCCTGCCTGCATCTGTGTCTGTTCGCTCCAGCCGCCCTCGTGGGGCAGCAGGGCATAGGTGAACCTGTTGGGTCCCAGGTCCATGTTGGCCTGATGGCTGTAGTTCTTGCACGAAGGCGTGTGGAGCAACGTGAGGCGAAGCGTTGTGGCCGACGGCTTGTCCCAGCCGTACTTGCAGTCGCTCAGAATGGAGACGCCGTAGCGGTTCCCCGTCGTGCTGTGGTCGGCCCACTGGTGTCCGCACACTTCGTACTCGTCGCTCGTGCGGACACCGTGTGTAATGGTGCCCAACGAGATGTCGTACGTGTCGTTCTGATTGCTGTAGGTGAAGGGGAAATTGACCTTGAGCATGCGTTCGTGCGTCTGCCAGTCCACCTCGTTGACGCACTCCACACGGTCGTTCAAGGCGTTCATGCGGATGTACTGCACAAAGGTGGATCCTTCCTTCTGGCGCTCCACGCGCAACGACTTGCGCAGCGGTCCGTCCTCCACAAGCTCTATCTCGGCATCGCCCGAAACGAAGGCCGACGGCGAGCGGCACTCGTCGGTGTAGCTGATTTCCCATGCGGGCCAGGTGTCCTCGTGGTCGTAGATGAACTGCTGACGCACAGCGGTATTGATGAGGGCACGGTTGTTTGCAACATCATAGAGGTTGGAGATGTCGCCGCCGCTGTTCACCGTGACGCGATACCGTCCGTTGGACATCTTGTGCAAGCCTGCGCTGACCTCGCAGGAAAGGGCTGAGGTGAGCTCCGACTTCTCGCCCAACCTGACATCGTAGACTGCGTAGCCGAGCGACGGAACGGTGGCCTCGAAGATGAAATGCAGGCGGCGCGTCGGCATGTCGTAGCCCGTCACCTGCGACAGGACTTCGTTGCCGTCGGGGCCGAACACACGGATGCCGGTCTGCATGCGGCCCACGTAGAGCGACCCCTCGACGATGTCCGTGCGTTCGTGCGAAAGGGGATTGTAGACGACGAGGGGCGTGCCTTCGGTCTGTGTGTCCAACGATTGTATGACTGCTCCGGCGCTTGTGGAGAGTTCCTGCGCGAAGGCCCGGTTGGCAAGGTAGTATTCGTTGTAGGAATACTCGTTGGCCGAGAGGATGCTCGTGCCTGTGATGCCGTCGTGATGCTGTTGCCAGAGGGTACGAACCCAGGCGTCGCGCAGCTGTCGGGAAGGGTAGTCGCGCATGCCGAGCCAGTAGGAAAGAGCCGACGCCTTCTCGGCTGCATCGGCCAGCAGCTCGTTCTTGCGGTTCCAGAGCTTCAGGGCTCCCCAGCTCGTATAGGAGCCTACGCCGTGGGTCCGCATGGGCAGTCCGCCGTTCCACACTTTGTATTGTCCCTTGTCGTTATCCTCCATGTACCGGAAGAACTCGTCGGGCGTGGCGAGACGCACGCGGACAGCGCCGTCCTGCTTCGCCGCATTGTAGTTGAGCCAGTAGGGTGTGTTCTCGCCCTCCTTGTCGGGATTGTCCTGCAAGGCTCCGCCGTGGTCGCTGCGCGGTCCGACATATCGGAACATAGCCGGCAGGCCATAGCTGCTGAGGTTCTTGTTTATCTCGCTCAGGGTTGAGGCATCGTCGGTGAAGTCCTTGTTGTAGATCTCGTGATTGTCGTAGGCTTCGGGCTTATAGACAGCGTAGACACGACTGCCGTCCACACCTTGCCATACGCCGAAGGGCGGCAGACTGCCATACGCGGCCGAGCCCCAGCCGAGTTTGGCCGTGTGGAATCCCTTCTGACCGGCATGGCGCATGAGGCTGGGCAAAGCGTAGGAGAAACCGAAACAGTCGGGAAGCATGACGTCATAGCCGCCCCGCACGCCGAACTCCTGCCTGTAGAAGCGGTTGGCATAAAGCATGCTGTGCAGGATGCTCTCGGCGGAGGACATCATCACGTCGCTGGCATCGATGGACATGCCGCTGACGTGCCACTGTCCGCTCTGCACGTACTTCTTCAGCTGCTCGAACTCCGTGGGGTAGTATTCCTTCATCCACATGTACTTGATGGCACCCTCGTAGTTGAGCCGGAAGCCCGGGTACTTGTCCATGAGCTTCATGTTGTCCACAAGGGTGTTCCGGACGTATTCCGATATGGTGGTCCGGACGTTCCAGTTCCACTGCGTGTCGAGATGTGTGTCGGAAATGAAGAAGAGCGTCTTCTCGTCTTCTGCACGACAAAGAGCCGCACAGCAGAGCAGCAGCACGGCAGTTAAGTATCCTTTCATTATCTTTTTCTGTTTTCGCTGTTTCCCAAGCGCCTTCACCTATTTCTTCAGCGCTTTCCTGATGAGTGCAACCGTCTTGTCGGTCGGGAAGAAGTTCCAATAGTTGTCGCCGCGATAGGTGTCCACGGCCAGACGGCCAAGCAGTTTCGGATTGTCGCAGAGCTTTTCGAGCTGGGCCCGCGTGAACTGGAAGTGAGGATAGGCGTAGAGCCTCGTGTCTTCGTCCTCGACTCCTGTCACCCGCCCGACGCCGGTATAGTTCTGAGCCAGTCGTGACTGGTCCACTTCGTCGGGGGCTTCCCGCAGGGGATAAACGTCCACAACGTTCTCGCACTGCATCACCTGGCGCCCCATCTCATCGAGGACAAGCAGCGAACGGCCTGCTGCGTACTCGTCCACCATGCGCTCCATCTCCACGGGGAGAATGACGGCATAGAGCGTGTCGCACAGCTTCTCCACCCAGGCCTGCTGAGGCACGATGTCGCCGAGGTAGTGGCCGCAGATGAGTTTGTCGCTCTTGAACAAGACCTTCGCCGTGGCGACATGGGGGGAGGTGCGGCGCCTTTCCATCGTCACGCGGAACGATGTGGCTCCGAGCATCTTGTGCGTGAGGGTGCGGTAGCCCGGGGCAAAGAACTGCAGCGAGTGCTGTGCGTCGCGCACATGAAAGGAGAAGAGTCCGTTCTGGTCGGTGGTAGTATGGTTGAAGACGCGATGGTTCGTGTCAATCTCGCGGACGGAGACCTTGGCAATGCTGCCGTCGGGGCCTTTCACCGTGCCGCTGACATTTTGCTGCTGCGCCCACGTCGGTGCGAAGCAGAGAAGCATGAGGATAAGGATTTGCTGTCTCATAGTCTCTTTTCTTTAAGTATGTCACTTCAGTATCTTGCGTCCACCTATTATATATATGCCCGGCCTTGTGGGACTGCTCACGCGCTGTCCGGCCAGATTGTACATGCCGCCGTCGCGGCTGGCAGGCGTCGCCACCTCGGGCGTAATGCCCGTGATGTCCTCGAAGCCGCAGATGCTGCGATAGTCGCCGCGGTCGTACTGCCACTGCAGGATGGGGTAGCCGTTGCCTGCCGAGGGGTCTTTGTACCAAGGTGCGCCCCATTCCCCGGCTATATCCTGAAGCTCTTTGTGGCTCTTGCCGTCTGCGTTTTCAACTTCGTTGAGCAACATGTCCGCAAAGGTATAAACGCCCGAGAGGACGTCGAACTCCGTTGTGCCGCCAAAGGGCGAAGCAGTCGTTCCGCTCACGCTGGGGTTCCATGCTATGACGTTGTGGTAGATGCTGCCCGGCGTGTCGCTGTTCTGTCCGCCCGCCACGATGCCGCCCGCCACAGGAGAGGACACGGGAGCCGCTGCGTAGCAGTTCTCGATGGTGAGGTCCGTACGGACACGTCCCACGAGGCCGCCGGAGTAGTTGGCCGAAGAGCCGTTGCCTGTGACAGAGACTGCGCTGTAGCAGTTGCGGATGATGACGGGCGAATTGCCCAACGTGCCGCCCAAGGCTCCGACATAGCCTTTGCTGACGACGGAACCCGTCACGTAGCAGTTCTCGATGACGACGGGAAGAAGGTTGTCCTCTGCATCCTTGAATGTGCTGTGACCCAGCATTCCGCCAATGACAGCGGCACCGGATGCCGTGCCTTCCACCTTGGCATCCACGAAGCCGGTGTTGCGTATCTCGCCGCACAGAGTACCGAAGAAGCTGGGATAGCTCTTGGTGCCGTTGGGCGTGAGGTTGCGGATGATGTGTCCCTGCCCGTCGAAGTTAATCCAGTAGCGGTAGCTGTTGGAGCTCGTATTGAGCTGCTGCCAGTCGTAGCCCGCCATGTCGACATCGGCACCGAGCACGAAGTAGACCATCTCGTCCTGCTTGAGGACATCGTGCATGTGGTCGAGCTGTTCGGGACGGAGAATGACGTAGGGACTCTCCTTCGTGCCGTCGCCCGTCTGGTAGGCGTACGTCATGCTGCGTCCGGCAGCCTTCATCCTGACGATAAGCGCATTGACCTCCTTGTCCTTGTAGCTGCAGTCGCCAAGCACTTGCTGCCCTTCAGCCAGGACGTCCTTTGCCTCCTGGGTGACATAGCCGCCGGCCTCGGCCTCGGCAATCTTCTCCTGCAGCGACTGAGCCTCGGCGACAAGGTTGGCATAGGTGTCGATGCTTGTCTGTATGCTGTCCACGGTGCGGTTTATCTTCAGCAGCTGTGTGTAGCGCGTCGCAGCGTCGTCTGTGCCTTCTGCCGCCTCGCGGTAGGAAGCCATCGTCTTGTTGTACCCGCTGTAGTACAGCTTGTCGCTTTGTGCGAAGTCTTCCGCCATTTCATAGTAACTGTTCAGGACAGAGGCAAGAGCCGTGGGGTCGGACGAGGCGGCCCTGTCGCGGTAGATGATGCTGATGTTGCCCACATGGAAGCGCTCCGTCTCGGCGAGCGGCTGCCTGGTGCGCATGCCGACGGTGAGCTTGCCGCCGATGATGAGTCCGTAGACGCTTTGGCTGTACCTGCCGTTGAGGAAGTAATTGGAGATGGTTCCGGCAGCCGATGGGGCCGTCAAGCCTTCGTCGGCAGGGCAAAGGACAGGTGTTGCCACCTTGCCGACGTAGTACTCGACGCTGTGTTCCGTGTCGAAGCCATTCAGCTTCATCTCGTAGAGTCCGTCAGTGACTTTGACTGCAGAGGTCTGCGAAATGTCGAACGTGCCGCCGTTCTTGGCATATCCGAACGGCATGAAGGCTGTTCCGTTTCCGCTGGCATTGTCGCAATCGCTGGCCACGACGTCCCAGCCCTTCCACTGGCTTTTGCTCAGGTCCATGTTGTTCATCTTGTAGGTGACGTTAGCGCCGTTGCCCGTATAGAAGACGGGCGCATCCATCTCTTCGCTGCTGGGGTGACCGTCGTTGACCTCCGGCCAGTCGTTCTTCCAGGTAATCTTGTCGAGCAGCATGAGGCGTCCGTTGAAGTTGTTGTTCTTGTCGTAACTGTGATAGAGGAGCCAGGACTGTCCCTCGTCGTCGGTGATGATTTCGCTGTTGTGGCCGGGGCCTTTCCATCGGTCGTCGCCCGAGATGATGGTCGTGTAGTTGTCGTTCACCATCTGTCCGCCCTGCTTGTTGACGTACGGACCGGTCAGCTTCGTGGCACGGCCCACTACGGTGCGGTACGTGCTCTTCTCGCCTTCGCAGCATGAGCCTACGCTGCAGAACAGATAGTAGTACTTGCCGCGCTTGTATATCATGGCCCCTTCGAAGGCACCGCCCGCTATCTTTGTCACGCCGCGGTGGCGTGTCCACGAACCGTTGGGCTGGGGATTGTTGATGGGGGTGAAGTTCTTGATGGCAAGGGCGTCGTCCGTCAGCTCGGCAATGCAAATGTCATTGAAGCTACCCCACACGATGTACTTCTTGTCGAACTCCTCGACGTAGCAGGGGTCGATGCTGTTCTTCACGCCGATCTCCGTGCTGCGGAAGAGCTTTCCCTTGTCGGTGAACTTGATAGGCGTGTCGCCCACAGCCACACCGATGCCGGTGCGCGAGCCGTTGCCCCAGAGGGCCGAGGCATAGTAGCAGACGTACTTGCCGTCGACGTAGTTGACGTCGGCAGCCCAGAGGCTGTAGTAGTCGCGCGAACCGTCGGCCTTCGTGGAGTCGTTCCACGTGGGGCGCGAGATGACGCCCGACACGTTTGTCCAGTTGACGAGGTCGGTACTCTTCTTGCACTGGCAGCCGGTGGCATAGGAGTAGAACGTGCCGTCGAGGGCGCGCTGCACCGTCGGGTCGGGGAAGTCGGAGCCGTAGACTGGGTTTTTGTACTTCTTCTGTGCATTTGCAGCCAAGGCAACAATTGCCGTCAGCAGTGCTGCAAGTAATGTGCTTCTCTTCATAATTATATATACTGTGCTTTTTACCTATTCCGCATGCAAAGATAACAAATTTAGTTCACACTTCATAGCGCTTTGTCCATAATTCTGCATTAATTCGACGAAAAGACAAAAACTTTGAACTCCGAGCTATGAACTATGAACTATTTTTCGTACCTTTGCACACAGAAAACGACACAGAGAATCGGAATGAAACTTATTCTGCTCACATGCCCTGAGTTTTTCGTGGAGGAAGACAAGATTCTGACCACTCTTTTCGAGGAAGGGCTGGACATTCTCCATCTGCGCAAACCAAATTCAGAACCTGTATATTGCGAGCGTCTGCTGAGCCTCATGCCCGAGGAGTACCGCAGGCGGATTGTGGTGCACGACCATTTTTACCTGCGCGACGAGTTCGGCTTGCTGGGCATCCACCTGAGCAAGCGGCATCCGGAGGCTCCCTCTTCATACAACGGACCCATCACCCGCACCTGCTACGACCTGCAGAGCGTACCGCAGCAGAAGCCGCTGTGCGAGTACATCCTGCTCCGCAACATCTTCGACAGCATATCGGAGAGCGAGAACAAGGCCTCCTTTACGCGCGACGAGCTGCGGGATGCCGCACGGCAGGGCATCATCGACCACAAGGTCATAGCCGAGGGCGGCGTGGCGCTCGACAATATCGAGCAGGTGCGCGAGCTGGGCTTTGGCGGCGTAGCCATACGCGGCGACCTGTGGGGCCACTTCGACGTCCACTCGCAGCGCGACTACAAGGATCTCATCGCCCACTTCAGGAAACTGAGAAAGGCTGCATCCCATTAGAGACGACAACTCAAGTATTCGGAACAATCAGAGTAATCAGATAACATGAACGAAACTAAGTCATTCAAGGTGTTCTCCGGCACGAAGACACGCTACCTGGCAGAGAAGATCTGCCAATGCCTGGGGTGCGAACTGGGCAATCTTTCTATCACACGCTTCAGCGACGGCGAGTTTGAGGTCTGCTTCGAAGAGTCCATACGCGGAATGGACGTCTTCCTGGTGCAAAGCACATTCCCCAATGCCGACAACCTGATGGAGCTGCTCCTGATGATCGACGCCGCCAAGCGCGCATCGGCCCGCACCATCAACGCTGTCGTGCCGTACTTCGGCTGGGCGCGGCAGGACCGCAAGAGCAAACCGCGTGTCAGCATCGCTGCCAAGCTGGTGGCCGATATGCTCAGCGTGGCAGGCATCACCCGCCTCATCACGATGGACCTGCATGCCGACCAGGAGCAGGGCTTCTTCAATGTGCCCGTCGACCACCTGTTCGCTTCCAGCGTCCTGATGCCCTACATCCAGAGCCTCAACCTGGAGAACCTCGTCATAGCTACGCCCGACGTGGGCGGCTCGAAGCGTGCCAGCACCTACAGCAAGTACCTGAACTGCCCGCTGGTGCTCTGCAACAAGACGCGCAAGAAGGCCAACGAGGTGGCAAGCATGGACATCATCGGCGACGTGTTCGATGCCGACGTAGTGCTGATTGATGACATGGTCGACACAGCCGGCACCATCACGAAGGCTGCCGACCTGATGAAGAAGAACGGCGCCCGCAGCGTCCGCGCCATTGCCAGCCACGGCATCATGAGCGGTCCGGCCAACGAACGCGTGGAGCAGTCGGCCATCGAGGAAATGGTCTTCACCGACAGCATCCCCTACGACGGCAACTGCAGCAAGGTGAAACAGCTCTCCATCGCCGGGCTCCTGGCTCAGACCATACAGTGCGTGGAGAACAACGAGAGCATCTCCAAGCAGTACCTCATCTAACTATTTAATTCATAATTCACAATTCATAATTCATAATTATCTGCCTGCTATGCTGTACGATGCGCTTAGGGCGTAGCTTAATT
>JAFUVM010000057.1 GCA_017483665.1 Bacteroidaceae bacterium | reverse complement strand
TTTTTGACGACAGCTTGACGGCCTGTTTCCCTTGGATGAGCAGGCAGAACGTCTCGTAGATTCCCTCTTCTTCTATAATATAAGAGTCGAACTCTGCCAGCCGATAGTAGCGCTTCAGGAAGGGCAGACAGGTGTGTTTCACTTCCAATTCCTGATCCATGACGGTGATTGTCTTCAACAGGAAAGCCCAGATGCAGGCGGCAATGGCAATCATGACACCTATCACCGCGATGGTGATAATGATGTCCTTCCTGCTTCCAAACGCGGGAGCAAACAGGGCAAAAGGTGCTAACAGGAACAACACCAGCTGCAGCCGCAGGCCTTTGGGATTGAAATGGGAAGTGATGAACATCGGTTCTGCCTATCTGTTCTTGTACATATCGTCGTAGTATTTCTCGTAGTCGCCGCTTGTGATGTTGTCCATCCACTGCTCGTTCTCGAGATACCACTTGACGGTCTTCTCGATGCCCTCTTCGAACTGGAGCGACGGCTCCCAGCCCAGCTCCTTCTGCAGCTTGGTGGAGTCGATGGCATAGCGTGCGTCGTGGCCAAGACGGTCTGTGACGTAGGTGATGAGGTCCATGTCGGCTCCTTCGGGACGGCCCAGAAGTCGGTCGACTGTCTTGATGACTGTCTTGATGATGTCAATGTTCTTCCACTCGTTGAAGCCGCCTATGTTGTACGTCTCGGCGATGGTTCCGTGGTGGAAAATCGTGTCGATGGCACGTGCGTGGTCCTCGACGTAGAGCCAGTCGCGCACGTTCTCGCCCTTACCATAAACGGGGAGGGGCTTGCGGTGGCGTATGTTGTTGATGAAAAGTGGGATGAGCTTCTCCGGGAACTGATAGGGTCCGTAGTTGTTGGAGCAGTTCGTGACGATGGTCGGCATGCCGTATGTGTCGTGGAAGGCACGGACGAAGTGGTCGCTGGAGGCTTTCGAGGCGGAGTACGGGCTGTGTGGCTGGTACTTCGTCGTCTCGTAGAAGAAGTCCTTGCCGTATGCCAGGTGATGCTCCGAACTGCTGGCTGTCGTGGTGAAAGGCGGCTTGATGCCTTCGGGATTCGTCATTTCCAGAGCGCCGTAGACCTCGTCGGTCGAGATGTGATAGAAGCGTTTGCCTTCGTACTTCTCGGGCAGGCTTTCCCAATAGAGCTTGGCGGCCTGGAGGAGGGAGAGCGTTCCCATGACGTTCGTGCGGGCGAATGTGAAGGGGTCCTTGATGCTGCGGTCCACGTGGCTCTCTGCTGCGAGGTGGATGATGCCGTCCACCTTCTCGTCCTGCATCAGTTTCAGGAAGGCATCGAAGTCGCAGATGTCCATCTTGACGAACTTGTAGTTGGGCTTGTCCTCGATGTCCTTCAGGTTGGCGAGGTTGCCGGCATAGGTCAACTTGTCGAGGTTGATGATCTTGTACTCCGGGTACTTATTGACGAAGAGGCGTACGACGTGGCTGCCGATAAAGCCGGCTCCGCCTGTGATAACTAATGCATGACTCATGATTACCTGTTTTATTGAAACTGAATTATTGTCTTTTCTAACCACGAATTGCTCGAATTGCACGAATTTCCCCTTGCCATTCGTCGAGGGCGTAGCCCATTCGTGTAATTCGTGCAATTCGTGGTTTCATATATTTTTGTATTGTGTAAGCATTCTAGTTTAACGGTCCGAACGGACTCTCAAAGTCCTTCAGGTCGGGGTGCTTGGTGTCCTTCTCGCTCAGGATGACCTTCTCGGTGGGGATGCGCCAGTCGATGCCGAGGCTCTGGTCCAGGATGGAGATGCCGTCGTCGGCTTGCGGGGCGTAGAAGTTGTCGCACTTGTACTGGAAGACGGCTGTCTCGGTGAGGACGGAGAAGCCGTGGGCGAAGCCTTTGGGCACGAAGAACTGCAGATGGTTCTCTTCGCTGAGCTCTACGGCGACGTGCTGCCCGTAGGTGGGCGAGCCTTTGCGCAGGTCTACGGCCACGTCGAGGACGGCTCCCTTGACGCAGCGCACGAGTTTGCTCTGCGTGAAGGGCGGGCGCTGGAAGTGCAGGCCGCGCATGACGCCGTACTGCGACATGCTCTCGTTGTCCTGCACGAAACAGATGGGGCCGACCTTCTCTTCGAACTCCCTCTGCGAGAAGGATTCGAAGAAATACCCGCGGGTATCCTTGAAGATGCGTGGCTTTATGATGAGTACGCCTTCGATGGCGGTCTTGATTACTTCCATGTTTCTCTCTTTGATGAGTGGCTTGGGGTTAGAGGTTTGGGGTTAGAGAAATGTTTTTGGCAGTCTGTTTGGCATCCAAGGGTATTCTCTAACCCCTAACCACTAACTACTAACCTCCTTTTTCTTAATGTTTTCGATGCACTCCTCCAGTGAGTCGACCCAATACGGCACCTTGATGCCGAACGTCTCACGAATGCTGCGTTTGTCGAGGACGGAGTAGGCGGGGCGCACGACGGGACTGGGGAACTCCGAGGAACGGCAGGGCTGCACGTCGCAGTCCTTGTGTCCGGCGATGCGGGCTATCATCTGCGTGAAGTCGTACCACGAGCAGACGCCTTCGTTGGAGTAGTGATAGATGCCCTGCACGGGCTTCCGGAGGATGACCTGAATAGCTTTGGCGAGGTCGAGGGCGTACGTCGGGGTGCCGCATTGGTCGAAGACAACGCGGAGCTGCGGCTTGGTGGCAGTGAGGTTGAGCATCGTCCCCAGGAAGTTCTTGCCGAACTCGCTGTAGAGCCACGCCGTGCGGATGATGATGAAGCCGCCATTGAACATTGAACATTGAACATTGAACATTGAACCTTCTGCCTCGCTTGCTATTAATTTTTCACTTTTAATTTTTAATTTTTCATTAAATACTTTTTGGATTCGCTCCTCTCCCATTTTCTTTGTCCTGCCGTAGATGCCGGTGGGCGTGCCTTGCTGGTCGGGCTGGCAGGGCGTGTTGTAGGGTTCTTTGCCGAAGACGTAGTCGGTGGAGATGTGAATGAGCCAGCCGCCCACTTCCTTCATGGCCTGGGCCAGGATGCCGGGGGCTGTGGCGTTCAGCTTCTCGACCAAGGGGTAGTTCTCGGGAGCCTCTGCCGCGTCGACATTAGTCCAGGCGGCACAGTTCACGATGGCCTGCACGTTGCAGCCTTGCACCATAGCACGGACAGCCTCGGGGTCGGTGATGTCCAGGAAGACGGTCTCCGCCCCCTCCTGCTGACTGACGTCGGTGAAGATATAATTGTCCGCGGAACCTTTCGCTACGAGGCGCATTTCGTTGCCCAACTGTCCGTTGGCTCCTGTGACAAGAATGTTCATTATTCAGTCTGAATGTTATGTTTATGGCACAAAGATAAGAAAAATTAATAAGACAGCGACATTTTTAGGATTATTTTTACTCTTATTGGTGCGAGAACACAAAAAATGTTAATAAACGGTGCGTCAGGCGACGGGACACGGGCTTCCTTGACAGGGACAACGGCGTTTGCCCCCGTCCGGAAGAGCAC
Source organism: Bacteroidaceae bacterium (assembly GCA_017483665.1). GTDB lineage: Bacteria > Bacteroidota > Bacteroidia > Bacteroidales > Bacteroidaceae > Physcousia. The sequence continues at coordinate 47,896 of JAFUVM010000057.1, read as the reverse complement.
GGCGCTTATTCCGGAAGAGCCTCGCGCTTATTCAGGAAGAGCCTCGCGCTTATTTCGGAAGAGCCTTGCGCTTATTTCGGAAGAGCACGCTGTGTTTTCCCGAAGCCTATACATATTTAATAATATAGCAGCGGACCGTCAGTCATCGCTCAGGGCACTTTCGGGCCAATTGATGAGGAAAACCTTCTCTGTGGCACGGGTGAGGGCCGTATAGAGCCAGCGGAAGTAGTCGGGCGAAAGCATCTCCTCGGTGATGTAGCCCTGGTCGATGTAGACGTGCTCCCATTGTCCGCCCTGCGCCTTGTGGCAGGTGACGGCATAGGCATACTTGATCTGCAGGGCATTGTAGTAGGGGTCCTGGCGCAGACGCTTCATGCGGTCGCGTTTGTTGGTCAGCTCGGGATAGTCCTCCCAGACAGCCGTGAAGAGCGCCTGCTGCTGCTGTCGTGTCAGGGCGGGCGCTTCGCTTTGCAGGGTGTCGAGCAGGACCGTGACGTCCAGCTCCGTCTGGTTGTAGTCGGGAAAGCGCAACGTGGCGTCGGCAAAGCGGAAGCCATAGAAGCTGCGCTCGTTGCGGATGCGTCGGACAACCGCCACGTCGCCGTTGGCAATGAAGGAAGACCCCCCATCCCCCTTTAGGGGGAGTTCTTGGCCGCCCCCTGCTGAATTGGGACTTTCCTCATCCTCTTTCAGAAGTTCCTGACCGCCCTTTGCCGAATTGGAGCTCCCCCTAAAGGGGGTTGGGGGGTCTATCCAATAGTAATTATTCTTTGCCACCATGACGAGGTCGCCGCTGGAGAGCTCATCCTCGTAGTCGAGGATGCGGGCGCGGATGCCGCCGTTGAAGATACCCGCACGCTTGTTGCTGCGCGTCACGACAATGGTTCCGTCGGTCCCATAGCGTCGGTAACTGTCGTCCAGGGCATCGATGAGCTCGTTACCCGGCACGACGCATACGTCGGGGAAACCCTTTGTCCGGAGTTTGGGGAAAGCGTACATCTCGTCGTCCTGAATGAGGCGGCGCAGCATCGTAGCGTTCCACAGGATGCCCGACTCCCCGAGCTGGCGCACGACTTCCGTCAGACAATACTCCGTCACCTCCATGCCATAGCCCTCGAGGGCCAGGCGGTCCAGGGCAGGACCCACTTCCTCGCCCACAGGCGGAAGCTGAGCCGTGTCGCCCACCAGCAGGAGCCGGCACCCTTCGCACGAGTAGACGTAGTGCATCAGGTCGTCGAGCAAGCGCCCCGAGCCGAAGATAGTGCTGCCGTCGCCCTCGCCGCCTATCATCGAGGCCTCGTCCACGATGAAGAGTGTGTCCTTGTGCAGGTTCACGTCGTTCTGGAAGTTGTCCATGTCGACGAGCGACTTCTGCCGGTATATCTTGCGATGTATGGTGTAGGCCGGCGCTCCGGCAAACGACGAGAGCACCTTGGCGGCACGTCCCGTCGGCGCCAGGAGCATGACGCGCTGCTGCAGCTGTTGCATGGTGCGCACCAGGGCGGCCAGCAGCGACGTCTTGCCCGTGCCTGCATACCCTTTCAGGAGGAACAGCGAATCGCTCTTTCGTGAGAGCAGGAATTCAGAGAGCAAAGAAATAGCATTTTCTTGCTCTTTTGTCGGTTTGTGGGCGAAATTCCCCTTAATTAAAGTCCCTAAATCGTCACTTATCGTCATTCTTTGATAAAAAAAACGTTGTTTTGTCGTAAATATGAAGAAACTTTGCTACTTTTGTGATGCGAAATTACAAAATAAAACACAAATAACGTTATGAAAAAGGGAATTAATATCGTTTTAGGCCTCTGCGCCGTCGGTTTGCTGTTCATTTGCTGGCGAAGCATACGCGATACCGAGGATTTCGACGCAGAAGTAGCAAGTCGAGAGAACGTAGTGAAGGCTCGCCTCATTGAGATCCGCAATGCAGAGGAAGCTTACAAGGCTCAGCACAACGGTGAATACTGCGCCGACTGGTCGGTACTCATCGAGTTCGTCAAGAACGGCAAGCTGCCTGTCATCATGAAGCAAGGCGTGCTCACCGAGGAACAAATGGAGAAAGGCCTGACAGAAGAGAAGGCAGCCGTCATCGTCAACAGCGGCGACCAGGCAGCCATCGCAGCCAGCGGACTGCAGAACTTCCGCCGCGACACCATCTGGGTTTCGCTCCAGGACTCTCTCTACAACTACGAGGGCTTCGTAGCCGACTCCCTCCGCTACATCCCCTTCTCCGAGGGTGACACCTTCGAGCTCGTAGCATGTCCCAACACCACACGCTCCGGCAGCATCATCCAGGTGATGGAGTGCAACGCTCCCGACAGCAGTTTCCTCAAAGGCATGGGCAAGGCCGGACAGCGCCTCATCTACAACCGTGCAGAAGAAGCTGACGCTAAGGGTGCATTCCCCGGCCTGAAGATTGGCGACGCCGGCAACAACTGGAACAACAATGCTGGCAACTGGGAGTAATACGCTCACCGGCTATAGACTATCCATCCGCTCCGATGCGGATGGATTTTCTTTTTCTGTATGCAACACGCTCGACGGTTCCACGGTGCAGACAGACCGTTTCCCCGTAGCCGCACCGCAGGAGGCAGGCGAAGTGTTGCGTCAGGCTCTGCATAAGCCCTACCTGATGGACTACCGCTTCCAGGCTGTGGAGCTCGTCAGCGACACGCCTTCCACCATCGTCCCCTTGGAACACTTCAGCAAGGGCGACATGCTGGCCTTCTATCGGCTCTGCTTTCCCGGCGGACAAGTCAGCGTCTCCGACATGCAGTACCAGATACTCTCGTCGCTGGAGGTCGTCATGATCTTCCGGCTCGACCGCGACATCCTGCGCATCGTGCAGGAATGCTACCCCGACGTGAAGGTCTGCTGCAGCGATGCCGAACTGCTCGAGCACTTTGCCGCCATGCAGGAGAGACGGCCAGCCCCCGCCGATTCGCAGCAACGCGACGCCTATGTCCGCTTCGGCGAAAGGCAGCTGTTCGTGGCTGTCTTCTCGCGCGGCACCTTGCAGTACGCAGCCTCCCAGCCTGCCGACAACGACAACGACCGCACCTTCCTGCTGCTCGGCATCTGGAAGGCGCTCGACATGCATGCCACACGCGACGCGCTCCATCTCGAAGCCGCATCGAAAGAGCTGCAACAGACTTTAGCGGAATACATACTGAACATTGATTAGAAGCGGTTAGAACACATGCGCATCATTACAGGCAAATACAAAGGCAGGCACTTCGAAGTGCCGCGGAGCTTCTCGGCGCGTCCCACGACGGACTTCGCCAAGGAGAATCTCTTCAATGTCCTGCAAGGCTATCTCGACTTCAGCGACGCTCCGACTGCCCTCGACCTCTTCTCCGGTACGGGCAGCATCACGCTCGAGCTCATCAGCCGCGGCTGCAGCCATGTGGTCAGCGTGGAGCTCGACGTACGCCACCACCGCCTCATCAAGCAGTTCCTCGACAAGCTGCAGGACACGACAGCCCTGCCCGTCCGCGGCGACGCCCTTCAGTTCGTGGCAAAATGCCGCGAGCAGTTCGACTTCATCTTTGCCGACCCGCCATACGCCTTGCCGCAGATACCCGAGCTGCCCGACATCGTCCTGAGCCGCAACCTGCTCAAGGAGGACGGCCTTTTCGTCCTGGAGCACGGCAAGACGAACGATTTCTCCCAGCACCCGCGCTTCGTCGAGCACCGGGCCTACGGCAGCGTCAACTTCTCGTTCTTCCAGTAGCCCGGGGGCATTCCCCGTACATTATTACATATATATTGGCGCAGGTTCCTGTGCCAAGCTCCCTCGCGTGCGCGTATAATATAATAATGTATTATGCCAATTCGATGTCGAACATGCTCAGTATTATCTTGTCCATGATTGCATCGAAGTATTGCTTCTTCACAAAGTTATTGAACGACTGTATCACCTCGTCCGTGCGGTAGTACGTCACAATGTGCGTCACAAAGAATGACTGTTTGGAGAGAGGCTTGTTGAGCCATTCGTTGCGAATCTCCATCGTGAACTCGGGGTTGATATTTTTCGACGATATAAGCACGGCATAGAACATGCCGTCCTCTGCCTGAAGAAGCTTCTCGGTAGAAAGTACCAAAGCCATGTGGGGCTTGATGGTCCCGTCGGGCAACTGGTAGGGAACTTCCACAATCTCCCTTTGCAAAACCCTGCTTACAGCCATTTTTCCATGGGTTTGATGGTTTTGCCCGTATTGGCATCTATCACTTGGTCCCAATCGGGGTCGTCAGGCATTTGGGGAACATCTCTTCCCGCAAAAAGTGCCGACAACTCATTGTCGGATGGCGAGCCTGCCGACCTGCGCACAACTTTATGGACACGCCTTGTGTGCAAGGCTTTTTTTGCCAAAAGATCTTCTCCCTTGGCCTGCTCGATGAGTTTTTCGCCCAGCCACCTCTTGTTTCTGGCGCTGAGTTTCATGGTGTCCAGGAAGGTCAGGATGCCCTCCAATGGTATTGTCGCCGTTGCTGCCATGGTCAGTCCTCTTTAGTCGTTTCTGTTCGGCCCAGCTCCTTCCCGAACGCCTCATCCGGGCTTCGTCTGGGCAAAGATACATCGTGTTCCCTTCCCTTTCAGGGGAAAACATGGGACAAAGTTAAGGATTTCTTTCTTCTTTTCAAAGAAAAAGGGGAAAAAGTTGTGCCAAAGGCCTGCTTGTGTCGGGCAGACAAGCCCCTGAGGAAGACATTATAGACAATGTTTGCAGGCCCCAACGCACACGCGAGGAATTTCGGAAGCTCCAGCCACAAACTTCTTCGGCTAAGGGATAAAAATGCCGAAGCACGCGGATAAAAACTATTTCCAAGGCTTGGAAATATATTTCAGAGGCACTAAAATATATTTCCGTGGCTTTGAAATATATTTCAGAACCACGGAAATAACTTTATCTCCTGCGCTGAGGAAAAACATGGCAGGAAGGGAAGAACTTGTTGACGTGCCGAAGGGACTAAGCCTTCCTGCCCTGCAGGTAGAAAGCCAACAGATAAATGATGCCCAGGGACATGACTGCGACGGCGCCCGTCTGACCGAAGGCGTCGCTGGCAAAGCCCATGAGGAGCGGGAACACGGTGCCGCCGAAGATGCCCATGATGAGCAGGCCGGAGACTTCGTTCTTCTTGTCGGGCACAGCTTGCAGGGCGCGGGCAAAGACGATGCTGAAGGGATTGCCGTTGCCGAAGCCCATGAGGGCCACGCTGACGTAGATGACCGTGGCGCTCTCGCCGAAGACGAGGCCAAAGGCAGACACCACCATCATCAGGACGCTCAGGAGCAGGAAGGTCCAGTCCTTGACGTAGCCCATGATGAAACTGCCGCTGAAGCTGCCTGCCGCCTTTGCCACGAAGTAGATGGTGCCGATGATGGCTGCCTCGTTGAGACTCATTTGGGCACGTTCCATCAGAATCTTCGGGGCTGTGACACTGGTGCCCACATCGATGCCGACATGACAGATGATTGCCAGGAAACAGAGCAGGATGAAGGGGTCGCGCAGCAGGGCAAAAGACCCGAAAAAGGACCCCTCTAAATCTCCCCTTAAAGGAGAGACTTCCTGCGCAGTGTTGACTTTCGTCGAGCTTTGCTTCTCCCCCTTTAAGGGGGAGTTAGAGAGGGTCTTCGGGTCTTCAATCTTTGTGCCGAAGAGCAGCAGGGTGGTCAGGATGCCGATGCACAGATAGATGGGATAGATGGCACGCCAACCGAAGCCGAAGGCATTGGTGGTGGCTCCCCAAGAGGCGATGATGGGAGCCAGGAACGAGGCGATGCTCTTGATGAACTGCCCGAAGGTCAGGGTACTGGCCGAGGCGCCGCCCTTCATCACGCTGTCCACGAGCGGATTGAGCGAGGTCTGCATGATGGCGTTGCCTATTCCCAGGAGGGAGAAGGAGAGCAGGAGCATGGTGAAGTCGAGGGTAAAGACAGGCACTACCATCGCTGCGAGCGTCAGGACGAGGCTGAGCAGAACCGTGTTCTTGCGGCCTATCTTGTTCATGAGCAAGCTGGTGGGGATGCTGAAGATGAGGAACCAGAGGAACACGAGCGAGGGCAGCGTGTTGGCCATCGAGTCGGAAAGGTCGAGGTCGGCCTTCACGTAGTTGCTGGCTATGCCCACCATGTCGACGAATCCCATGGCGAAGAAGCACAGCATGACGGGGAGAAGTTTCTTGTAATTCATAGTGTAGCCCTCCCTCACTTGTTCAATTCATTCAGGGCAAAGTTGTATGCACCCAGGTTGATGGCTTTGCTGGCTCCCAGCTCGGACACGAGGACGGCCACCTTGCGCTGTGCGCAGTAGAGCACCTTCTGGTCCGTATGGGGCACGTCGACGTAGACATCCTTGTCCACGAGGAAGGCCTTGCGCTGCTCGGGGTCCTCGAAGTTGTAGACTTCCGACTGCAACGTGGGGAGCAGACTGCCGGTGAAGGTTCCGACGGGACGGTTGAACTCCTCCATCATGCCGGGCAGAATCCACTTGGAGTTATAGGACAATCCGCCGCCGATGACGACGATGCCGTCCACGATGTTCAGCACATTCACCAAAGCGGCAGCCGTGACCTGCCCCAGCTGGCGGAAGCTTTCCTGGGCTGCCCTCGCGTTGCCGGGACGGATACCGTTGGCTATCTCGCCGATGTCCTTGGGCGTAAGGTCGCCTATCTCTTCGCGCGACAACTCGGCATACACGCGGCGCACGGCACGGATGCTGACGCTTTCCTCGGCTATGACGAAGGGATACATGCCGTTGCGCATGCACCAGACGTCGCCGCCGCAGCCGTTGTCGCCCGTCAGCAAGACCTTGTCTATCACGACGCCACAGCCGAAGCCCGTGCCGAGGGTGATGCCGATGAGGTTCTTGTAGCGCCGCTGGCAGCCGCTCTCCTCGAGTGCCTTGTTGACACGCGGCAGGGCACCGGCCAAAGCCTCGCCGTAGGCAAACAGATTGCCGTCGTTGTTCACGTACACGGGAATCTTGAAGACGCTCTCCAGATACGGGCCAAGCGCCACGCCGCCGCGGAAGGACGGGAAGTTGGGCAGGTCGCCTATCACGCCGCGGGCATAGTCGGCCGGTCCGGGGAAAGCGAAGCTGATGGCGACAGGCTCCGTTCCGAGCTTCTCCTTGACGGTAGTGAAACCCTGTACAAGGGTTGCCAGACAGCCTTCCGTATCGGTGGTTACGGCCTTCAGGCGCACGGGTTCTACGATCTCCTGGTTGTCGCAAATGGCAGAGAACACGAAGTTTGTTCCACCTGCATCAAGCGTCAACACGATTTTTTTGTCTTTGCTCATAATAGTTTCGGTTTAGTTTTCAGTATTTCGTTATGAAGGTATTTTGTCATGTCGGCTGTTTGTCGGGGACTCAGGTCCGCACCGAGGCCTTGATGGTCATGCACTCGCCGCCGAGGGGCTTAATGGTGTATCGGCCTATGCAGGCTGGGATGATGAACGTCTCGGCATAGTGCACCTCGAAGGGAGCGAATTTGCCTTCGGGACTCTCTACGAGGGCTGCCTCGCCGTCCACAAGGTTGAGGACGTTCACGCCGCCCTTGGTGTCGTGCTCTACAGGACGGCTGAAGGTGTGCCTGCGCGTCTCGATGAACTCGTTGGGATGCAGGCCGGTGCGTTCCTCCTTGATGCCGTCCTCCTCGTGGAGCACCTCGAAGTGGTTGGCTATCTCGCGCTTGACGAACGGCGTGGTGCGCTCCCATTGGATGACGAACTTGCCGCGCTCCACGTTGATGGGCCTTGGTTTGCCGTCCAAGCCGAGGCGTGCCCAGTCCCACAGCTTGAAGGTGAAGATGCTGGGCGTAGAACTTATCTCGAGCACCATGCTGTCGTGCCCGGAGCAATGAATGGTGCCTGCCGGGATGAGGTAGTGGTCGTGCTTCTTGGCAGGCAGCTTGTTGACGTACTTCTCTGCGTCGAACAGTATCTCGCCCCGCTGGGCAGCACGCAGGTCTTCTATCATCTGCACCTTGTCGATGCCTTCCTTCAAGCCGAGATAGACCACCGCATCCTCGCCCGCATCAAGCAGATAGTAGCTCTCGTCCTGTGTGTAAGGCAGACCGAACTCCTTTTGGGCGAACTCATTGGTGGGGTGTACCTGCAAGCTGAGGTTGCCGCCCTGCATCGTGTCGAGGAAGTCGAAACGGATAGGGAAGCTCTTGCCGAAGCGATGCCACACCTGCTGGCCGAGCAGTTCGCGGGTGTGGGCAAGGACGACATCCTGCGAAGGCAGTTCGAAGAGCACACCCTCGGCCTCCAGGTAAAGGCTGTTCTCCTCGGGCACACAGTCGAAGCACCAGCCGTAGTTCACTTCCTCGCGAGGCAAATCACAAACCTCCTTCATCCATTGGCCGCCCCAGGGCGCAGGGTCGAAGAAGGGGACGACCCGGAAAGGACTGTGCACCGTGCGCTCCAGGCCCTGCCGCACCTGTGTGTCGGTAATCATCTTTGGCTCGTCGCGACGGTTCGAATCAATCCAGAACTGAATGCAACCGCTCTGCATGAGCTCGTCCTTGTAGCGGTCGATGATGTTCCAGTCGTTGAAGTAGCCCCGCTTGTACTGCACCGAAGGGCTGTCCTCGTGGTTGTCTATGCCAAGGGCCTTCACCTCGTGCCGGCGGAAGCGCTGCTGTATCTCCCAGCGGGCCATGTCGGCGTAGACGATTGAACATTGACCATTGAACATTGAACATTGACCATTGACCATTGAACATTGACCATTGACCATTGACCATTTCTTTGCGGCGAAGGCAGCCCCTGTGCCGATGATGGCAGTGGGCTCTTCAATTTTGAATTTTGAATTTGTTAATTTTGAATTGTCAAAGTATTCTTCCAGCCTTATGTTCGACATATATCCGAAGAGCACGTCGTCGGTCATGAAGCGTTCCGTGAGCTGACGGATTTCTTCTTCCGGCCGCATCAGCGTGCGCGTGTCAATAATCTTGCGTCCTGTCTGCCCGAAGGCCTTGATGAAGTCCTCTTCGTAAGTGCCCGGATAGAGGTCGATGGCCCACACAGGTTCGTCAGACCAAGCCTCGCTGAGTGTGCGGACAATGTTGTCCCAGCCACATACCATCGAGCCTTCGATGTGCGTACTGGGTTGCTTGTCGTAGTTGCTTTTTCTCATATTATTTATCATCATTACTGCGTTGCCGCAGATTCCCTTCTTTGTGTTTAGGGAATAAAAATCGTCTGTTTCCTTGCAAAGTTACAAATAATCCTGTAATTTTGCACGTATATTGACAGAAAAAACACTGAAAGACATGAAAAAAACGATTCTTTACGCGCTGACCGTGGCCTTCTGTGTCCAGACAAGCGCTCAAACAAGCATCACACCCGAGGTGCTCAAGCAGCTTGAAGGCAGCTATACCGGAACGCCCGCCGAGAAGGCTCTCCGCAACGCCATCAGCAACGTTGGCCTGCAGAAGATGGCTGTCAACCAGGAGAATGCCGGCGCAAAGGACACAGACTTCAGCATCGAGGTGAAGAACACTGGCATCACCGACCAGAAGGGCAGCGGACGTTGCTGGCTCTTCACGGGGCTGAATGTGCTTCGCGGCCGCGCCATGAAGAAGCTCGGCATAAAGAACTTCGTGCTCAGCCAGGGCTATCTGTTCTTCTACGACCAGCTGGAGAAGAGCAACCTCTTCCTGCAAGGCATCATCGATACCCGCAACCAGCCCATCGACAGCGAAATGGTGCGCTGGCTCTTCCAGCACCCGCTCTCCGACGGCGGCACATACACCGGCGTGGCCGACCTCGCCACGAAGTACGGCGTTGTACCTGCCGACGTGATGCCCGAGACGTACGTCAGCAACAGCACCAGCGAGTTCTGCGGTCACCTGAAGCGGAAACTCCGCGAGGCAGGCATCACCCTGCGCGAGAAGAGCGAGGCAGGCATGAGCGAGAAGCAGCTGCAGCAGCTCAAGGTGGAGCAGCTACAGACCGTCTACCGCATGCTCGTCATGGCCTACGGCGTGCCGCCGACACAGTTCACATGGAAGGAAAAGACCTACACACCGCAGGAGTTCTTCAAGGCCTACTGTATCGCCGAGGGCGAGGACCTCAACAAGGACTACGTCATGCTCATGAACGACCCGAGCCGACCATATAATAAGGTATACGAGATAGACTACGACCGCCACGTCTACGACGGACACAACTGGCTCTACGTCAACCTGCCCATCGAGGAACTGGAAAGCATCGCCATCGCCTCGCTCAAAGACAGCTGCCAGATGTACTTCAGCTGCGACGTAGGCAAGTTCCTGGACCGCAGCACAGGCATGGCCGACCTTAAGAACTTCGACTACGACAGCTTGCTTGGCACCACCTTTGGCATGAACAAGAAGCAGCGCATCCAGACCTTCGACAGCGGCAGCACGCACGCCATGACCCTGATGGCCGTCGACCTGGACAGCCAGGGCAAGGCCAAGAAATGGAAGGTGGAGAACAGCTGGGGCTCGGACAGCGGCGCAAACGGCTACATCATCATGACCGCCGAATGGTTCCGCGAATACATGTTCCGCGTAGTAGCGAACCGCAAGTACTGCCCCGCCTCCGTGCTCGACATGCTCAAGCAGAAGCCCGTCCGCCTGCCGGCATGGGACCCGATGTTTCAGAATGAAGAGTGAAGAATGAAGAATGAAGAATTTGCTACCGCGCGGAATAGCTCGGGAGAGATTCTTCATTCTTTGTCAATGCAAAAAGATTATTACGGCGGTAGCAAATTCTTCATTCTTAATTCTTAATTCTTAATTTAATTAAATGGAAACAACCAGACAGAACAAGATAGCACGCCTCATACAGAAAGAACTGAGCGACATCTTCCAGCGACAGACCAGCGCCATGCGAGGTGTGCTGGTCAGCGTCAGCGCCTGCCGCATCAGTCCCGACCTGAGTGTGTGCCGTGCCTACCTCAGCGTCTTCCCCAGCGAGAAGGCCGAGCAGATTGTGCAGAACATCAACACCAACCAAAGGCAGGTCCGCTACGAGCTCGGCACCCGCGTGGGCAAGCAGCTGCGCATCATCCCCGAGCTCAAGTTCTTTGTGGACGATTCGTTGGATTACGTCGAACATATAGACGAGCTGCTTCATAAATAAAGAGGTTAGTGGTTAGAGGTTAGTGGTTAGAGAACACCTTTGGCTCTTGTCTGGAGCCCAAACATTTCTCTAACCCCTAACCCCTAACCTCCAACCACCAGAACATATGAATTATGAACTCTTCATAGCCCGACGCTACCTCTTCGCCAAGAAGAGCCACCATGCCATCAACATCATCAGTGGCATCTCGGTGCTCGGCGTTGCCGTGGCAACGATGGCGATGGTGGTTACGCTGAGCGTCTTCAACGGCTTCCAGGACCTTGTGGCCGACCTCTTCACGGCCTTCGACCCCGAACTGCGCGTCTCGCCCCTCACCGGACAGGCCGTCAGCCTGAAGGACACCGCCTTGCTGCAGCTCAAACAGGAAGGCATGGTGGAAGTCTTTACCCCTGTGCTCGAAGGGCAGGCTCTCGTGGTGCAGGAGGGACGGCAGCATGTAGTGACCATCAAGGGTGTGGCCGACAACATCACAAAGCAAGGCCACATCGAAGACATCCTCTATGGCGACGGCTCCTTCTGCCTCCATGCCGACGTGCTGGAGTACGGCGTTCTGGGCATACAGCTGGCACAGGAGCTGGGGCTCTCCGCTTCCTTCGAGAACCCCTTGCAGGTCTATGCGCCCAAACAAGGCGAACGTGTGAACATCGGCAATCCGCTGTCCTCCTTCAACCACGACGAGCTGCAAAGTCCCGGAGTGGTCTTCATGGTGCGACAGGCAAAATACGACAGGAACTACATCCTCACCAGTCTGCAGTTTGCCCAACGTCTCTTCGACCGGCAGGGCAAAGTGTCGGCTATAGAACTGAAGCTCAAGCCCGGCACCGATGTAGAGAAGGCCAAGCAGCAGCTGCAGGCACAGCTGGGCGAGCGCTTCAAGGTGGAGGACCGCTATGAGCAGCAGGACGATGTCTTCCGTGTGATGCGCATCGAGAAGCTCATCTCCTATCTTTTCCTTTCCTTCATTCTGCTGGTGGCCTGCTTCAACATCATCGGCTCGCTCTCGATGCTCATGATAGACAAGCGGCAGGACATCCAGACGCTTCGAAGCCTCGGGGCAAACGACTCCCAAATCTGCACCATCTTCCGCCTCGAAGGGCACATCATCAGCCTGGCCGGTGCCCTGCTCGGTCTCGTCCTTGGCGCCGTGCTCTGCTGGGTTCAGCAGGAATACGGGCTGGTCAGCATGGGCGACAGCGAAGGCAGCTTCATCGTAGAGACCTATCCCGTAAGCGTCTACCTCACGGACATCCTGCTCATCCTCGTCACCGTCCTTGCCGTCGGCTGGCTGGCAATATGGTACCCGGTTCGCTACCTCGCAAAGAAGATACTATGAGTACCGCCTATCCTTTCGCCCGTCCGCTTTATGTGATGGCAAAGCCGGCAGGACCGAAGTGCAACCTGCGCTGCGAATATTGCTACTACCTGGAGAAGCAAAGCCTCACCTCCGCCCCCTCTCCGGGGAGAGGGGAGTCCTCCACCTTTAAGGGGAAGTTAGGGGGGGTCTGGGAGCAATACATCCGCGACTACATCCAGCTGCAACAGACGCCCGACGTGCTCTTCACCTGGCACGGAGGCGAGCCCATGCTCAGGCCGCTCAGCTTCTACAAGCAGGCTGTGCGGCTGCAACAATACTACGGCCGGGGCAAACGCATCAGCAACAGCATACAGACCAACGGCCTTCTGCTCACGCCCGAATGGTGCAGGTTCCTCCACGACGAAGGCTGGCTGGTGGGCATCAGCATCGACGGCACAAAGGAGCAGCACGACGCCTACCGACACGATGTCCAGGGCAGGGGCACTTGGCAAAGGGTGATGGACGGTATACGTCTGCTGAATGAGTACGGGGTCGAATGGAACGCGATGGCAACAGCCAATCACTTCAACGCCCAGGACCCGCTCGCCTTCTATCACTTCTTCCGCGACGAGCTGCATTGCAAGTTCCTGCAGATAAGTCCCGTTGTGGAACGCATCAAGCAGCACAGCGACGGCCGCCATCTTGCCCAGCTCTTCGACGAAGACTGCCCCATCGCACCCTTCAGCATCCGTCCCGAGGAATGGGGACACTTCATGTGCACTATCTTCGACGAATGGGTGCGCCACGATGTGGGCGAAGTCTTCGTGCAGCTCTTCGATGCCACCCTGGCCGGATGGATGGGCGTGGAACCCGGTGTCTGCGTCTACGCCGAGGAGTGCGGTCATGCAGCCGTCATGGAGCACAACGGCGATGTCTACAGCTGCGACCACTTCGTCTTCCCGCAATATAAATTAGGTAACATACGCACGCACGGACTGCCGCAGATGCTCTATGGCACAAAGCAGAACCGCTTCTCCCGACTGAAGAAGGAAGCCCTTCCCCGCCAGTGCCGCCAATGCGAGTGGCTCAAGGCCTGTCACGGCGAATGTCCCCGCCTGCGCTTCCTCCATACGGCCGACGGCGAACCGGGCCTCAACTACCTCTGTGCCGGCTACCGCATCTTCTTCCAGCACGTGGCCCCCTACATGGACTACATGCGGCAGGAACTCCTCGCGGGAAGGCCCGCAAGCGGCGTAATGCACCTCTTCTGACATTTCTTTGTCGCTAAACTTGTAATTCTTAACAAAAAAGTGTAACTTTACACCGCAAAAAGAAGAAATTCATGTTTCATTGCCATGACTGACAAAGTAATTACCGAGGTTACACCACTTAGCGAGAAAGACTGTTTCCTGATGGTGGACCGCGACAAGGAAGCCTTCACCTATCCCCTTCACAAGCACGAGGAAATGGAGCTGAACTTTGTGGAACACTGCGACGGGGCGCGCCGCATCGTGGGCGACAGCATCGAGGTGCTCGGCAAGTACGACCTGGTGCTGGTCGGCAGCGGACTGGAGCACACATGGGATCAGTACGACTGCCAGAGTCATTCCATCCACGAGATAACGATACAATTCCCGCCCGACCTGCTCGGCGACCAGTTCCTGCAGAAGAATCAGCTCAGCAGCCTGCGTGTCCTCTTCGAGAACGCAAAGCGCGGCATCGCCTTCGAACTGCCGGCCATCATGGAGCTCTACGGCAAGATAACGGGCATCACAGCGGCACAGCCAGGCTTCTACCGCATGCTCTCCCTGCTGGAGATACTCTACGAGCTTTCGCTCCAAGACAACTATCACCTGCTGGCCAGCAAGACGTTTGCCAACGTGAAGAACACTCCCGAGAGCCGCCGCGTCCGCAACGTGGAAGAATACATCGACCAGCACTTCCAGCAGGAGATACGCCTCAAGACACTTTCCGACATCGCAGGCATGACACCCGCTGCCTTCAGCCGTTTCTTCCGCACCCGCACCGGCAAGACGGTCTCCGACTATATCATCGACATCCGCCTGGGCTATGCGGCACGCCAGCTGGTGGACACCAACACAAACGTGGCTGAGATATGCTACAGCTGCGGCTTCAACAACATCAGCAACTTCAACCGTATCTTCAAGAAGAAGAAGGGATGTTCGCCCACAGCCTTCCGCGACAACTACCACAAGAGCAAGATCATTATTTAGTTCATAGTTCAAAGTTCATAGTTCATAGTTAATATGAAGCGTATCGTTTATTTCCTTGCCGTGATTGCCTTGGCAGGTATGTATGCCTGCCAGCAGAGCAACAAGGCAGTAGAGTGTTCAGATTTCGTACAGGTCCGCGACGGCAAGTTCTATCGTGGCGAGACTGAGTACAAGTTCATCGGCGCGAACTTCTGGTATGGCGCAGTGCTGGCCAGCGAAGGTCAGGGCGGCGACCGCGAACGCCTGCAGAAGGAGCTCGACCTGATGCAGGAGGTGGGCATCACGAATGTGCGTGTCCTGGCTTCAGGCGAAGGTCCGGACACGGTGGCATCGCACGTCGTGCCTGTCCTGCAGCCGGAACCCGGTGTATATAACGACACCATCCTCGAAGGCCTGGACTACCTGATAGCCGAGCTCGAGAAGCGCCAGATGACGGCAGTCCTCTTCCTGAACAACGCTTGGGAGTGGAGCGGCGGATACGGCGCCTACCTGGAATGGGCGGGCTGCGGCCCTGTGCCCGACTGGTCGGACTGGACCATCGCGCAAAACTATCACTGCCAGTTCGTCAAGAACGACAAGGCCAAGGAGATGGCAGCAAACCATGTGCGCCACATCGTATCGCGCGTCAACACCGTCACCGGCAAGCCCTACGCCGAATCGCCCGCCATCATGGCATGGGAACTTGCCAACGAACCGCGTGCCTTTGCCCGCGACTCTGTGACGAAAGCCTGCTTTGCCCAATGGGTTGAGGAGCAGGCGAAGCTCATCAAGAGCCTCGACCAGAACCATCTCGTCACCACCGGCAGCGAAGGTCTCGAGGGCTGCGAAGAGGATCCCGACCTGTTCCGCCAGGTTCATGCCTTCCCCGAGATTGACTACGTCTGCATCCACATCTGGCCCTACAACTGGCATTGGCTCGGCCCGGCCAGCGGTCCCCTCGAGGTTGGTCTGGCGAAGAACGGCGAAAGCTCCGTTGTGGACAGCGTACCCTATGCTGCCCGCCAGACTCACATCTACATGGACCGTTGCTGGAACTATGTGAAGGACCTGAACAAACCGATTGTCCTGGAAGAGTTCGGCTATCCTCGCGACGGCTATCGCATCGAGCTCAATTCGACTACACAGGGTCGCGACATGTACTACGAGTACGTCTTCGGCCTGATGGAGGAAGGAAAGCTCCAGGCATGTTGCTTCTGGGCTTGGGGCGGCTACGCACAGCCCGAGCACGTCCGCTGGCAGCGCTGGGACGACTACGTAGGCGACCCGGCACAGGAGGAGCAAGGCCTCAATGCCGTCTTTGCCAGCGACACAACGACCCTCGAAGTCATTCGTCAGGCTACAGAAAAATTAAAACAATAACATATGTTATTTGACAAGAACACATACGCCGAGCGCCGCCGGCTGCTCAAGGAGCGCATAGGCTCGGGCATCATCCTGCTCATGGGCAACAACGACTCGCCCGCCAACTATCCCAGCAACGTCTACCGTTTCCGTCAGGACAGCTCGTTCCTGTATTTCTACGGGCTGCATCGCGAAGGACTTGCCGGCATCATCGACGTTGACAACAACCGCGAGTACCTCGTGGGCGACGACATCGACATCGACGACAGTGTCTGGTTCGGCTCGGTGGACAGCGTGGCAGACATGGCAGCCGAGACGGGCATAGCAGAGACCATACCCATGAGTGCGCTTCCCGATTTCCTCGGGAAGGCCAAGGCCAGCGGCCAGCGCATCCACTTCCTGCCGCCCTACCGCCACGACCACATGATTCAGCTCATGGACATGCTGGGCATCCATCCCTCACAGCAAAGGGAGGCAGCCAGCGTGGAGCTCATCAAGGCTGTCATCGACCAGCGTGCCGTGAAGAGCGCCGGCGAGATAGCCGAGATAGAGCGTGCCTGTGCCATCGGCTACGAGATGCACACCACGGCTATTAAGATGTGCCGCGAGGGTGTGACGGAGCAGGAGATAGCAGGCAGGATAAGCGGCATTGCCAGCAGCTACGGCTGCATGGTCAGCTTCCCGAGCATCGTCACGATGCACGGCGAAATCATGCACGGCTACCCCAGCCCGCGGCCTCTGGAAGCAGGACGCTTGCTTCTGTGCGACGCCGGAGCCGAGACCAACGAGAACTATTGCAGCGACAATACCCGCACGACACCCATCAGCGGCCAGTTCACCCAGCGCCAGCAGGAGATATACAGCATCGTCCGGGACTGTCACGACTACGCCTTGACGCTTGCCGCACCGGGTGTGAAGTGGTGGGACGTACACTTCGGCGTCTGCCGCATGATGACGGACCGCCTCAAGGAGCTTGGCCTGATGAAGGGCGATACGGAGGAAGCTGTCCGTGCCGGCGCTCATGCCATGTTCATGCCGCACGGCCTGGGTCACATGATGGGCATGGATGTCCACGACATGGAGGGCCTCGGGCAGACCTACGTCGGCTTCGACAATGAGGTGCGCCCCAATCTGGAACAGTTCGGCACGAACTGCCTGCGCATGGGTCGCCGCCTGCAGGAGGGCTTTGTCGTAACGGACGAGCCGGGCATCTACTTCATCCCGGCGCTCATCGACGAATGGCGTGCCAAGGGACACTGCGCCGAGTTCCTCAACTTCGACAAGCTGGAGACCTACAAGGACTTTGGCGGCATCCGCATCGAGGACGACATCCTCATCACCGCCGACGGCTGCCGATACCTGGGGAAAGAGAGGATTCCATATTAATAGAATTCAAAATTAATAAATTCAAAATTCAAAAACATTAAACTCAAAATTCAAAATCTATAAACACAACATTCAAAATATGAAAAAGTTTTTCGCACTTGCAGCTGCAACTCTGCTCGCAGCACCCGCCTTTGCACAGGACGAGGAGAAGAAGGCTACCGAGGACACCCTCACCTTCACCACTATCATCGAGCAACCCGTCACCAGTATCAAGAACCAGAACAGCAGCGGTACCTGCTGGGCCTACTCTTCGCTGGCCTTCCTGGAGAGTGAAGCCATCAAGAAGAACCCGGCCCTGAAGGACGACATCGACCTTTGCGAGTCGTTCCTCGTCAGCAAGACTTACGTCGACCGCGCCGACAAGCATGTCCGCACCCACGGCGACGCCAGCTTCAGCCAGGGCGGTTCGTTCGAGGACGCTCTCTACTGCATGGAGCACTACGGCCTCATCCCCGAGGGACTGATGCCCTACCCCATCACCGGCTACGGCGACTCTCTCTTCAACTTCGGCCAGTTCTTCCCCCCGATGGAGGCTTACCTGAAGTCCATCGCCACGTCCAACGCCAAGAAGATCTACCCGAAGGCTTGGAAGGAAGCCCATCAGGCTATGCTGGACAGCTACTTCGGCAAGTGCCCCACCGAATTTGAGTACAAGGGCAAGCAGTACACGCCGCAGAGCTTCGTCAAGGACTATCTCAAGCTCGACGCCAACGACTACGTGAGCCTGACCAGCTACACTCACCACCCCTTCTACAGCAGCTTCATCCTGGAGATACAGGACAACTGGCGCTGGGCAAGCAGCTACAACCTGCCTCTCGACGAGCTGATGCGCGTCATGTACGAGGCTGTGAAGAACGGCTGGACCTTCGCTTGGGGTGCCGACGTCAGCGAGGACGGCTTCAGCCGCCGAGGTGGTGTCAACAAGAGCGTGGCTATGGTGCCCGACACAAAGTTCCAGGGCAAGGAAGTGGGCAGCGACCAGGCCCGCTGGACCGGCGAGAAGAGCACCCGCGAGGAAGTCATCGTCAGCGCCAACGCCGAGAAGACCATCACGCAGGAGATGCGTCAGGAAGGCTACGACAACTGGCAGACGACCGACGACCACGGCATGCTCATCTACGGACTCGCTAAGGATCAGTTCGGCAAGGAGTACTTCATGATGAAGAACTCCTGGGGCGAGACCGGCCCGTTCAAGGGCTTCTGGTACGTCAGCCAGCCCTATGCAGCCTACAAGACCATGAACATCGTCATCAACAAGAACGCCGTCCCCAAGGACATCCGCAAGAAGCTCGGCTTCTGATTTGGGGAGAATCAATACAATGTGAAAGAAGCGATGTGCCATTTCGTGTGGCGCATCGCTTCTTTTCGTTTCTGCCAGAGCGGGCAGGATGTTACAGAAACCATCCCGACGCTTTCATATTGTCAGTTTTCCCAGGGGCGAAAAAGGCGGAGAAACACGCCGTTTCGGGCGGCACGGCGTGCGGTGGATTTCAACACGACGTGCCGTGAGGGGCATCACGACGTGCCGTGTCGGAAAATACCCCGCGTCGTGTCGGGTGAAATTTCGCGTCGGAAAATGCCGAAAAGCGGGGGAAAAGTGCGCATTTTGCCTTGTAGAGATGGCAAAACGGCGATGAAAAATTAAAAATGAACAATGAAAAATGAAAAATTGATACTTGGGGGTCAGGTGGTTACGGGATTCTTTCGATTTAAGCGCGTCTTTTGGTTCGGGTGGACAAAAGTGCCAGCGCGGGGATTTTACGCGCTCCTGAGCGGTCGGCCCCAAACGGCAAAGTAAGCGAAACGGCGTTTTTCGCAGCAAAACGTCAGATGCGGCAAGAAATGTTTTTTCGCTTTTCTCTTCTCAATATTAATTATTCTTCGTAACTTTGTGCCGTGGATAAGCATTCCTCAATGGACAGAAGCAAGGAAATATATAAGGTAACACTATGGGGCGGAGCGATGAACGTGCTGCTCCTGGCCTTCAAGTTCGTGGCAGGCATCATGGGGCACAGCGCCGCAATGGTGGCCGATGCTGTCCATTCGCTCAGCGACTTCGTGACGGATGTGGTGGTGCTCGTCTTTGTCCACATCAGCGGAAAGCCCGAAGACAAGTCGCACGAATTCGGGCACGGCAAGTTCGAGACGCTGGCCCAGACCCTCATCGGCTTCATGCTACTTGCCGTCAGCGTAGGCATCGTCTACGGCGGACTGGCGAAGATTGCCACATGGCTGAACGGCGAGCAGCTGAAAGCCCCGGGCATGCTGGCGCTGTGGGCCGCTCTCCTCTCCATCGTGCTGAAGGAAGGCGTCTTCCACTACACGATGCGGAAGGCGAAGCAACTGGACTCTCAGGCTGTGGAGGCCAATGCCTGGCACCATCGCAGCGATGCCCTCTCTTCGATTGGCACGGCTCTTGGCATCGGCGGAGCCATCTTCCTGGGGCAGCGATGGGCGGTGCTCGACCCGCTGGCATCGGTCATCGTCGGCCTGTTCATCGTCAAGGTGGCAGTCGTTCTGCTGCGAGGCGGCATCGGCGACCTGACGGAACAGTCCCTTCCCGACGAGGTGGAACAGGAAATGCTCCGGCTGGCTGCATCCGTCCCCGGCGTGGAAGAGCCCCACGACCTGCGCACACGTCGCATCGGAAGCCACTACGCCATCGAGCTGCACATACTCATGGATGCCGACATATCCCTGCGTCAAGCCCACGACAAAGCATCGGAAGTGGAGGATCTCCTGAAGAAACACTATGGCGAAGAGACGCATGTCATCGTCCATGTGGAACCGCTTCCTGATTAGGGATTAAAGACTAAAGTCATTTGCTTTGCGACTGTTATCTTGTATCAAACCATAATCTTTAATCCTTAATCCAACTTACCCACTTGCTATCCTTGCTTCCGCCGGACGCCACCATCGTCTCGATGAACTGCAGTCCGCGCACGCCGTCATAGACATTAGGGAAATCCTGACATTCCGGCGAAGGCGTCTCTCCTTTTGCTTTGGCGCGAACCGTCGCCGCGAAGTTGCGGTAGATGTTTGCAAAGGCTTCGATGTAGCCTTCGGGATGCCCGCCTGGGGTTCGTGTGTTCCACTTTGCCAGGTCGCACATATAGCCGTTGCCCGTTCGGATCAGTTCCGTGGGACGGTCGGCCCAGCGCGCTATCAGCGTGTTGGGTTCCATCTGGTGCCACTCCAGGCCGCCCCTCTCGCCATAAACACGAATGGAGAGCCTGTTCTCCTCGCCCGCGGCAATCTGAGTGGCATGCAGCACGCCCTTGACGCCGTTCGTATAGTGCAGGAAAGCTGCCGCATCGTCGTCGTTGAGGCGTCCATCGACGAACGTGTTGAGTTCGGCACAAAGCTCCACAACCTTCTCGCCCGTCACGTACTCCGACAGGTGCCAGGCATGGGTGCCGATGTCGCCGATGCAGCCTCCTTTGCCCGACTGGTTGGGGTCGGTGCGCCAGCCGGCATTGTTGCCGCCCTCCAACTCGATGCGCTGAGAGAGCCAACCTTGCGTGTACTCTACATAAACGCGGCGCAACTTGCCCAACTGCCCCTCGGCAATGCGCGTCTTCATCTCCTTGATGGCAGGATAGCCGGAATAGGTGTGGGTAAGGGCGAGTGTGAGTCCTGTCCGCTCCACCTTCTCCTGCAGCTTCAAGGCTTCCTCCAGGGAGAAGGTCATCGGCTTGTCCAGCACGACGTCGAACCCAAGGTCGAGCGCCAGGGCGGCCTGCTCGTAATGCACCTTATTGGGCGTCACGATGGTCACGAAGTCCATGCGCTCTCCCTTCGGCAGGGAAGCTTCCTTCTCCAGCATCTCACGATAGTCATGATAGATGCGCTCTTCGGGAACATGCCATGCCTGTCCTGTGGCGAGGGACGTCTGGTAGTTGCGGCTGAAGCAACCGCATACAAGTTCGATGTCGTTCTCCATCAATGCTGCGCGCAGATGGATGGGGCCTATCATAGCGTTCCCGCCGCCGCCAATCATGCCCATTCTGAGTTTCCTTTCTGTCATGGTAAAGTTTTTTGTCACTCGATACTTATTTCTCTTTATTTCCGTTTTGTGCCACAAAGATAGCACATTTAATTCATAATTCACAGCTCATAATACATAATTAATAATTAATTCTTAAATCTTAACTCGTAATTCCTAATTCTTTTTGTACCTTTGTATGCAAAATATCAACTACGCAATAGGCTATGGCCCGTTTGAGACATTTTTTACTGGCATTTATCATCATGATTCCCACTTTGGGACAGGCCGAGGAATGGAAAGGACAGTATCTGACGTTGGAGCATCATCAGAGCCGACCCAACACGTGGATGCTTTGGCGCAAGAAAGCAAACGTCGAGAAAGTGCCTGCCTCGGTAAAGGCCAAGATAGCGACGGACTCGAAATACTGGCTCTATATCAACGAGCAGCTGGTTGTCTTCGAGGGCGGACTGAAACGCGGCCCGGCTCCCAACAGCAGTTATTACGACGAGGTGGAAATAGCTCCCTATCTGAAGCCTGGCGAGAACCTGATAGCCGTGCTGACCTGGTACTTCGGGCTGAATGGTTTCAGTCATGTCAGCAGCGGAACGGCTGGCCTGCTGTTCGATGCACGGGCAGAAGGGGTGGACATCTGTTCCGACAAATCGTGGCGAGGGGCCGTTTATGGCGCTTATGGCGAGACTGACGAGCCAAAGCCCAACTATCGCATCTCCGAGAGCAATATCCGGTTTGATGCACGGAGGGAAGAACAGGGATGGTACAAAAACAGCTACACATACAATCTGGAAGATGTGCTGCCCATCGATGTAGAGAATTGCGCGTTGGGAAAACTGGTGAAGCGGCCTATTCCACAATGGAAAGACCTTGGGCTCCGGGAATACGTAAGCACGGAGCAACGCGGTGACACCCTGGTTTGTCGTCTGCCCTACAACTGCCAATGCACCCCTTATATGCGGCTGAAATCGTCCGACGAGGGCTTGCTCGTCAAGATTCAGACAGACGTTCACATGATAGGCGGCTCAGCCACTCCCAGATGCGAGTACATTACCCGCAAAGGCGAGCAGGAGTATGAGAACTTCGGATGGTTCAATGGTCACGAGGTATGGTACATCCTGCCCAAGGGCGTGGAGATGGAAGAAGTGAAATTCCGCGAGACGGGTTATGGATGCGACTTCGTGGAACCCTTCCGTTGCAACGACCCGTTCTTCAACGAATTGTGGCTTCGTGCCCAACGCACCCTCTACATCACGATGAGGGACAACTTCATGGACTGTCCCGATCGCGAGCGAGGACAATGGTGGGGCGATGCTGTGAACGAGTTGGGCGAGGCTTATTACGCTCTGAGTCCCGAGGGCGCACAGATGGGCTTCAAGGGACTGAATGAACTATTCAACTGGCAGCGAGCAGATGGCGTCATGTACTCGCCCGTTCCGGCTGGAAACTGGAACAAGGAACTGCCCTCACAGATTCTGGCCACTTGCGGATGGTACGGCATCTATACCCAATGCTTCTATGCGGGCGATTTCTCAATTGCCAAGACACATTATGCTCGTCTGCATCGTTATCTGCATGATGTTTGGCAGACAGATGCCGACGGTCTTGTCATCCTGCGTCGGGGCGACTGGTTCTGGGGCGACTGGGGGGATAACATAGACCAACTTCTATTGCAGAACTGCTGGTATTATTTGGCTCTGAAGGGTGAACTTGAACTCGCGAAGATTCTTGATAAAGCGAATGATGTGGCTCAGATAGAAGGCATGTTGAAAAGGATGGCAGACAGCTTCGACAAGCGGTTTTGGAAGGATGGCGTGTACCGTTCCCCCGACTATACTGGCGAGACCGACGACCGAGGAAATGCCCTTGCTGTCGTGTCGGGATTGGCATCGGAAGATAAATACAAAGCTCTGACCGAATGCCTGACGAAAGAATACCACGCCAGTCCATATATGGAGAAATATGTGCTGGAAGCCTTGTTCCAGATGAATGCTGCCAGCCAAGGATTGGACCGCATACGCAAGCGCTACAAGCCCATGCTGGATTTCCCTGGGCTGACCACATTACCAGAAAACTGGATGCCCGAGGGAACAATGCCCAAGCCGGGCGAACCGATGGTCAACTCTTGCTGGGGAACGTACAATCATGGGTGGAGTGGCGGTCCCCTGACCATCTTGAGCCAGAAGGTATGTGGCATCGAGCCGACTTCGCCCGGGTTCAAGACCTTCCGCATCCGTCCCCAACTGGGTTATCTGAAAGAGGCTTCTTGCACCATCGAGAGCGTCAGCGGCAAAATTACCGTAAGCATCCAGAAGAAAGGGAAGCAGCTGGAAATCTCGACCCTCATACCTGAAGGCTGTACGGCGGAGGTCGTCTTCCCTAATGGAAAAACGAAGAAATTGGAGCAAGGCTGGCATCAGGTTAAGGGGAATTAGAAAATAGGAAAATAAGAAAATAAGATACTATACTATGAAGAAACTATTATTAATTATGCTTGCCATTTGTGTGCAGGCAGGTGCGCAGGACATGGCGCACTACAAACGTGTCGTGAAGGAACTGGCCAGTGCGAAGTATCAGGGTCGCGGCTATGCCAAAGGCGGCGCTAACAAAGCGGGCAAGTTCCTCGAAAAGGAATACAAGAAGGCTGGCGTTGACGAAGTGACCTTGCAACCCTTTACGCTCGACATCCAGACCTTCGCCGGCAAGATGGAAATGGAGGCGGACGGGAAGCCCCTCCAGCCTGGCGTGGACTTCTCGATGCGCGAATACAGCCCTGGTGTCAAGGGCGAGTTCCCCGTCTACCACGTCGACACGCTCCACTTCGACGCCGGCCGCATGTTTGCCGACCTCGAGAAACCCGAGTACAAGAACTGCCTGGTGGTCTGCGAGTTCTGGTTCACCTACAAGCATCGCGACGCCTTCTCGCGCCTGCAGACGAACGGCGGCTGCACCAACGCCGGGCTCATCTACACCTGGCCCTCGCCCATCAAATTCTTCAAGGCCTACGGTCACCGCGTGGTCGACAAGCCCATCGTCTGGGTGACGCCCGAAGCCATCGAAGGCGTGACGCGCGTCCGTCTCGACGTCGACGCTAAGTTCCTGAAGGACTACGAGTGCTTCAACGTCATCTCTAAGGTCGAGGGCGAACGGCACGACAGCTGCTACGTCTTCACGGCCCACTACGACCACATCGGCAACCTGGGCAGCAAAATCTTCTACGCGGGCGCCAACGACAATGCCTCCGGCTCGGCCGCCATCGTCACCCTGGCCGCATACTACGCCAAGCACCGCCCCAAGTTCGACATCTACTTCCTGGCCTTCTCCGGCGAGGACGCCAACCTGCGCGGCTCCACGTACTTCGCCGAGCATCCCACCTTCCCGCTCGAGAAGATCAAGTACCTCATCAACATCGACATGATTGGCGACAACAACCCCGTAGAGTACTGCGAGGTGAGCGACGAAGGCATGCAGGCCTTCCCCCTCTTCGAGAAGATAAACGGCGAGAAGCACTACTTCCGCTCGCTCAACCGCGGCGACCTGGCTGCCAACAGCGACCACTACGTGTTCGCCGTACGCCACGTGCCCTGCATCTTCCTTGAGAACGAGAAGGGCGACGCCTATCAGTATTATCACACCATCTTCGACAACTGGAAGCACGCCGTGTTCGACAGCTACGAACCCACCTTCCGTCTCGTGCGCGACTTCATCGAAGAACACCAGTAAGCCGAACGACACTTTCCCCTACCTAACTACATTTCTACAAAAACAAACATTCATACATGTATAGCCTAAAGTATCAAGTAACGACAAGCACCTGCGACAGCGAGGGACGGCTGAAGCTCTACTCCGCCCTGCAGATGATGCAGGACTGCTCGGAAATGTGGATCGATTCGGAACCCGGCGTGAAGCGCTACTTCGCCGAGCAGGACATGGCACAGCTGTTAGTCACACGCCAAGTGGAGATCGTCCGGGTGCCGCAGTACAAAGAGGAACTGACCGTGACGAGCTCCGTCTATGGCATGAAGCCCATGTTCGGCTTCCGCAACACGTTTATCTACGATGCCGACGGACTGCCATGCTACAAGACCTGGAGCATGGGAGCCTTCGTGGACAAGTCGGCAGGCAAGCTGAAACGGGTGGACGACGCCACGATTGCATCGATGCCCCTGGAGCCTCAGCTCGAGATGAACTACAAGGACCGCAGGATTATCCTGCCCAAAGAAGCCGGACAGACCTTCGCCCCCGTCAAAGTCCTCCGTGCCGACATCGACTACAACAAGCACATGAACAACTCCAACTATGTCCGCATAGCCATGGAACTGCTTCCCGAAGGATTCCGAGTGAACGGCCTGCGGGTGGAATACCGCGTGGCGGCAAAGCTCGGCGACGAACTGATTCCGACCGTGTACCGGACAGCAGACGGCATCATCGTGTCCCTTTCCATCGCAGACGACGTGAGTGCAATCATAGAATTTACCGAACAATGAAGATAATAGACGAAGACCTGCTCGCCCAAGTGGCAGCCCAGGCAAAGGCCTCGCCAAGGCTGCGGAAGAACTACAACTTCCACGAAAGCCTCGACGAAAAGTGCCACCGCTTCCTCAACGCCCTGGAGCCCGGCACACAGATTCCCGTACACCACCACCCCACCAAAGCCGAGACCATCGTCCTGCTGAAGGGCAAAGTCCGGGTGACGACCTACAACGACGACGGAGAGGTCCTGGAATCGTACGTCATCAGCCGCGAGAACGGGACCTACGGCGCAGACATCCCGAAGAACGTCTGGCACGGCCTGGAGTGCCTCGAGCCAAGCGTGCTCCTGGAGTGCAAGGAAGGTCCCTTCGTCGAGCACGAAGCCGACGGCATCCTGGAAATACCGAAACAGTAGACACCGCACGGCGCTTCAACAGGAAGAGCCTTCCGCTTTCCCCTCCCCCACCGCTTGCAACGAAAAGAGGGCGTGTCAAAATTCAACCATCAGCTTTTAACCACGAATTGCACGCTCCGCCTGCGCCTGAGCGTGCAATTCGTGGTTAAATTATAAAAGAGAGTATGTTCGTTTGTTATGACACACTCTCTCTTTCTTAAATCTTGGCCTTTCTCCTGTGCGGAGTTGGTGGCTTGTTAGTCCCAGTCGTCCCAGTCATCCCATTCGATGCGGCCATGGAAGACTGGAGCTCCGGCAGGCGTGTTCGGCTCACCGGTGCCGATGACTTCATAGTTTTTTTCCTGACTAGTGCAGAGCATCTGCGAGTGCTGTATCTTCACTACACGCGTTGTGGGTTTCTTATAATTCTTCATCGCTTTATTGTTTTTTGTCTGAGGAGTAGTTGAGGAGTAAAGGAGTCGCACTCCCTTACTCCTTAGGATTTACTACTTAATAATTGTCTTTATACCATTATATATATATACGCCCGCGCGTGAGGGCTTGCCGTTGAGGCGACGACCGTCGAGCGTGTACCAATCACATTTACCATTTGACGATTTACTATTTGCAATTTCTGCGATGCCTGTGGCCTCATCGTCCTCCCCGTCGAAGATGACTATCTTGCGGACGTAGGCTGGTGTCGAGCCGCCGAACTTGCTCTCCACGCGCATAATCCAGCGGAAGGCGCCCACGGTCACCGTGCCGTTGTTGCCGAGGCTCAGCGAGCCGTCGATGTTCATGTAGTAGAACGGGTCTTGTGCGGTGGCCGCCGTGGGGCCGTAGGTGCCGTAGAGGGTGTAGGTTTCCTCAGCGGTCATCATGGTGATGCGGGCGTCATTAGCCTTTGCCTTCAGCACAGCATTCTCGGTAGTGAACGCATAGTCAGTCACGGCCTCCTTCGGCTTATAGAGGTATGGCATGTTGGCGTGCAGTACATCGCCCGCAGCCATCTTCTTCACGAACATCCAGATGTCGTCGGTAGCCTCGGACTCGGGGTCGGGCGAGTTGGCTATCATATTAATCTTGTAGAATGTGAACTTCTCCGCATCGGTAGCCGTAATGGTGTAGTCGAAGGGTACGAACCATGCCTGATGCTTGCCCACGCGCTCCTCGCCGAGCGTCTTGGTGTAGGTGGCAGAGGCGCAACCGAGGTCTGACGTAAGGTCGTAGGGTGTGCCGTCGCTCAGCATAACTTCAGTGAGGTAAGGTACAATCTTTTTGCCGTCGATGTTATCGTTGCTGGTAATGACGGTAGTCTCACCCTCTATAACAAAGGACGAGCTGTAGTGGATAGGATAACCCAATGAGTAGCTGCTGCACGTAACGTAATCGTTTATTTCATGGGTCCAGATGAGCGACAGCGCACCGCTGGCCTCTGAACCTGCGTCAGAGCCGATACCGGCAGCACCCGTAGCTCCAGCGATGTCTAACCGACCGCCATAGATGGTGAGCGTACCCATACTTGCGGCACCGATGCCCGACTTGCCGTCAGCGCACTCGTCGATGATGAGCGCACCCGGGCCGTAGACGGTCAGGCGATGGCTCTCAGCCAGCTCGATACCCTTCTTGGCATGGAGCGTGGTGCCCGCGCCGAGATACAGGATTGTTCCGGTATCGTTATCGCCGTTGATGGTGATGCGCTCATTGATGGTCACGTCCCTATAGACCATATAAGAACCTGTTGCCAGCGTAGTTGACGATTCGGTAATGGGCATATATTCACCCACATAGAAGTTGTAGCTCTTTGAGCCAGCATAGTTGCCCGTGCCGGTGAGGGTGAGCGTGTAGTCGCCCGCCGTGTTGAGGTAGATAGGCCATTCTTCCACTTGGACGCCATTCAACGTTGCCGTGAAGTCGGTGTCAAAGGCGAGATTCGTGCTGGTGCTGTTGTTGGTTATTGTTGCTTCGACGGTATTGTTCAATTCGTAAGAATTATCTACTCCACTGACAGTAGTACCAAGCTTGTAAAAATACTTCCCGCCACCCATCTGCATTTTCTGCGAGATTTCGTTTTCGGGAGCAGATGTATAAACCAGAATGCCCTGTGCATCGCCCATCGTCTCGGTGTAGTAGCAGCTGTTGGCGTCTATTGTCAGATTGATGCCACGTACGAAGGTGTTAGCATGGTTAATGGGCGTCTCGCCCGCAGCTGCCGCGATGTCGGTATCGGGGGCATAAAGCGAATTGCTGACGGTAACTAGGTTATTGCCACCCCAGCCCACAAAGCCACCGCACTTATTAGTACCATTGGTAGTGAACAGACGACCGCTAAAGCTGCAACCCTCGATGGTCAGCGAGTTATCCGGCATGGCTACGAGGCCGCCGTGGGTGCCGTCGTCGCTGACGCTGCTGTGGATGACGGTGCTGGCATGGCAGTTGGTGATAGTCGTCGCGTCGTAACTGCGAGCAATGAGTCCGGCGGCAAACTTCTTAGAAGTAAATATCTCGCCTGCCACTTTGAGGTTCTTGACAGTAGCGCCTTTGGTGTAGCGGAACGGAGCACAATTTTCCTCACCGAAGGCACTCCCGGACGAGCCGTTCGTGAAGGTCAGCGTATGGTTGCCGCCGTCGAAGTGGCCCTGGAACGAGTTGGCGGAGCTGCTGCCCATCATCGTAGAAACGGTAATGTCTGCATTCAAATAAAAGTACTTGCCTTGGTAAACATTGGTGCCGTTATTGACATTATTGGCAAATGTTTCCCAATCGCTGGCACTGCTGATGAGAATGGGACAGCCCTCCTTCTCACCGCGGACTTCACCCGTCGCGGTGTAACTGAAGGTCTTCGAGCCGGAATAGTCGCCCGTACCGGTGATGACGAGCGTGAAATTGCCCGCTTCTACGAGGCGAATGGGCAACGACGTCACGTTCTGTCCGTTCAGCGTAGCCGTGAAGTCAGTGCCAAAGGTGAGCACCTTGTCGTAGGCATCGGTCACGGTAGGCGTGATGTAGACAGGTTCGGTAGCATTTCCGAGATCGTAGGATGCTCCCACACCGCTGACGGTGCTGACAGGCGAGTACAACTCGGTGCCGGCAACAGTTACCTTCTTGCAGATGGCATTGTCGGGAACGGCAGCAAGCAACTGCGTGCCCTGGTTGGTGGGCAGGTTGCCGGGATTGACGAAATAGCAGTTGGTGATGGTGGGCTCGTAGCCAGAATGCCAGCGGGCGAAGGTATTGTCCAGCATACCTGCATACACATTGCTGGGCTTCATGAGCGAATTCTTGATGGTGGGCTTGTTGTTCGTGGGCCAGCCGATGAATCCGCCGCAGTTTGTGGTGCTGTTCTTGGTGGTAAATTCGCCGTCGAAAATACAATTGTCAATGACGATAGTGTTATCTGCTCCACTCAGTAAGGCAACAAATCCGCCATGGGTGCCATCGCCACTCTTGCGGCCGTGAATGCCCACAGAACTACAACAGTTGACAATGGTCAGATTACCGTACGACACGCCTACGAAGCCAGCAGCAAACTTGGCGTTGACATACATTTGGCCGTTGACGGTCAGATTCTTGAATACGGCATTCTTGACGTGGCGGAACGGGGCTAAATAGTCTGTGCTGATAGGGTCAGCAGTACCTTGGTTATTGGTTAAAGTAAAGCCGTTACCGTCGAAGGTACCCTGGAAAGAGTGCGTTTCGTCCGTTCCCGCCATTGCATTCATCGTGCTAATCCAGTTTGCCGTCAGCTTCACATACTTGTCGCTGAAGGTGTCGCCATTGTTCACAGCGGCACAAAATGCATTCCATTCGTTAGTGGTTCCGATGGTGTAGAGGGTGAGCAGGTTGAATGAAAGACACGGACGAAGAATACCTGCCAAATCAACTTTATCAGTCGACCAACCTGTATACCAGCCACTAAACATGTAAAAATAATATCGGCTGTTAGTTTTCGGATGTAATGAGCTTGAGATATAAGGATGCTGAGTCATGTCTGAACCACCGACACTACCGAAGCTTGTGCGCAGACTTCCTGCGCCACCGGCAGCGTTGAACATGGTGTCCCACTCGTCCTTTGTGGCTAATTTCCATGTGCCGCCAGCGACAGGAAAGGAATTGTTCTTGCTTGCACATCGATTGATTCCACCCTGATAATTATGAAAACCTTCATCATACAATGCGAGGGCCAGTCCCTTCTTGGTTGACTCGTTAACCCACATAATCTTGGCAGCGGCTTTCTTGCCGGCTGCCTCAGCCGCTGAAACGTTGTCGTAGATACTGCCGTCGGTGCAGACCACGCGGCCTACATCGCTGGCCGTACAACAAATACCATTCTGTGACCATGCCCCCTGCGCAATTGTGCACAGCAGAGCAAGAATGAATAAAAACTTCTTTCTTTGCATGTTGTTAATGTTTTGTTTGGTATTAATGTTTTGTTTGTCTAATTTTAGGCGATTCTTCTTTTGTTGTGACCGCCGGGGGAGTCGCACCCCCGACGGTCTGTGCGGAGATCAATAGTTTTTCGTTATCCACTGGATGATTTTGAGGAAGAAGGTGAGGGCTGAAACCTCGTGGTTGGTGATACCGACCTCCTTTGTCACCTCGGAACTGTACTCACCGACAAACTCCTCTGTCTTGATGCCGTTGTCCTTGAGGAACTTTCTCATGGCATAGAAGTTCTCGACGGGCACGACATCGTCCTTCGTGTCGTGGAAGAGCATCACGTCGAGGTCGCTGCGGGGCGTCCAGCCGCTGGTGAGTGCATCCTGACTGAACGCAGCTTTGAACCGTTGCGACAGGGGGCTGCCGTTATCGAGGACAGCCTCTGTGCAGAAGTCGCTCGTCCTCTTGGTCTTGATAAGCTCTTCGTCGAGGGCCACACGCTTGTTCTGCTTGCTGAGGAACCACTTGTCGAAGTTCTTGGCTACGGGGTCCTTCAGATAGTCGTGGATGCCGTACCCCAGGCGGAAGAAGTGGTTGTAGGCGTAGAGCACGTTGCAGACGGTGCTGGGCATCTCGGTGGTGCCATTGGCAATGGCGTCGTACATCGAGTTGATGTCGTAGGGTCCGTCGCCGGCAAAGGCTCGTTTCACCTTTATCTCAGGATGGCGTTCAGAAATCTCGCGCAGCACACCCATCGTGGTCTGCCCGCCCTCGGAGTAGCCTGCAATGACGAAGTCCTTGCCCTTCTTCACCTTCAGGTCCTCTATCATACGCTTGGCTGCGAGGTAGGCATCGAGCGAGGCACGCCCGTTGGCCCGCGAGATGCAGTAGGCCTGCGGTTCCTTTTCGGTGATACCAAAGCCGTAGTAGTCGGGAGCCACGATGATGAAGTTGGTCATGGCGGCCCCTGTCGGGAACTCGACGGCTCCGCGCGAAGGTGCCTGAGTGGTGGCGTAGATGGTGAAGTGGTTGTAGAGCAGGATGCCGTTGAATGGCTTGCCGTCCCTGACCAGCGTCTTGTCGACCGTGATGGTACCACTCAGCGTGCACGGATTGCCGAAGGGGTCGACCGAAGGGTAGTTGAACACGTAGTTCATATAGTCGGGAAAAATCTCCACCGGAATGCTGTCGGTGATGCAGGCCCGGGGAAGGGTTGACTTCGCCATCCAGTCCTGAATCAAGCTGCCGGTGCTGCCTTCAGCCCTGGCAAGCGCCCCTTCGTGTGAGGCATTGCTGAAGCTGACGTTCCCCGACGAGCAGTTCATGTTGATCTGGTTGATGTCGACAAACGTGCTGTGACTTCCCTCGCTGCGAGTGGGGGCCGACTTGATGGTCGTTCCCGTATTCGGGTCGGTCAGGGCGACATGCCCATCAGCTGTCACCTGCCAGGTGAACGGCGCATCCTTCGGACCGCCGTAAACCTCGAGTGGCTCGTTGAACTCGTCGTCGAACACTGCCAACGCCACGTAGCCCGTGTGGTCGGCTTTGGTCTCCACTGCAATCATGGCGCGGTTGAAGGGCTTGCCGTCCTCGGTCACGTCCACGCAGTCAAATTCCTCGTACCACAAACCGACGAGACTCTTTTCCATCTCCTGTTGGCTGGGGACCGTTGGAGTATCATCGTTCGACGAACAGGATGTAAAAACGCCTGCGCCGCAAATGAGGGTGACGGCGAGCACCCATTGATTCAGTCTTTTCATTATTGTTCGTTTAAGCTGTTTATCCTTTTTCTTTTTCCTTTTTCCCAAGTGACACTACATCTTCACGACATCGGGGATGGTGTACAACTTGCCTGTTGCGGCGTCGTAGTACTTCAGCGTCACTGACTCCCCGGCTATACGACCGAAGATGACCAGCGACGTGTTGCCGGAAGCAGAGAGCAACGCCGTGCCGCGGCACTCGTCGCCTACGAAGGCCCCCACCCGATTACCGCTGACGGGCGTCAGACCCGCCTTTGCAAGAAGTGGCTCCACAATCACCGTCTTCTGGGCGGGATATTTGGCAGAGCCGCTGGTGAACACGGGGACGTAGTCCTCGTCGATGCCGATCGTCACGTCAGAGTCGAGAGTGATGCGGTCAGACAGCGTGAAGATGTGCTTCAGTGTGTGGTTGTAGTACTGCAGCGTCATGTTCACCGTTTCCATTTCTGTTTCGTTGCCGTATATCTTCATCAGGAACGAGCCTGTAAGCTCGCCAGACAGGGTGACGGCAGGCTTTGCCAGCCCGCGCAGCTCGCCGTTCACGAAGAGCGCCATCATGTCGTCCTTGGAGATAAAGGGAAGCAGAGCCTCCTCTATCCGCGCCTTCATGATAGTCCAGCCCTCGTAGGCGGACACATCCGGGTCCGTCCAGTCTGGACGTTCCTGATTGTTTGTCCAGTCCACCTGCCACACGGGAGCCTCGCTCTGTGAAGTTTCCGTGTAGGCAACATTCGTACTGTTGTCGATGTTGTTGTCATCGTCGCTGCTGCTGCAAGCCCCCAGTACGAGGCCCAGCAGCAGTGCGAACATTATCTTCGATTTATTCATTGTTCTTTTCTTTTTATTCGTTATTTCGTTATCTCGTTATTACGTTATTACGAGATTTCATTAGACTTACTTAATCACGACCTTGAGCTTTGCTCGAGCTCGTTCCCGTTCGGAAGAACCCGAGCAAGCTCTGGTTCTTCTCTCACTTAATCACGACCTTGAGCTTTGCTCGAGCTCGTTCCCGTTCGGAAGAACCCGAGCAAGCTCTGGTTCTTCTCTCACTTAATCACGACCTTCTTGCCATTGAAGATATACAGGCCTCTTTGCGTCGGTTTCTTTGGCAGCAGCATACCGTTGATGGAGTACCACTTGCCGTCCTCGTAGTCGGTGTGTACGAAGTTGATGACCGTCGGTTCGTCGGGGTTGCCGATGACGGCATTTGCATTGAAGGTCATGGTCTCGCTGGAAGAAGCCACTATCTCGCCGTCGCGCTCGATGGCGAACCATATCTTCTGCTGAGAGTCGCCTGCGATGCTCAGGTAGAGGGGTTCCGTCGTCTCAGCGGGTGAACCGCTGAGCACAGGGGCTTCGCCCACTGTCTCGCCGTTGCTGTAAGCTACCAGACGGTCGCCTTCCTCCGGCTCGAATCCGGCTACGGTTGCCGAGACAGACATCGTGCTGACCGACTGCGGGGCGCTGCGCTTTGCCGTCTGCCTCCAGTCCTCGCGGAAGTTGCTGTTCAGTTCGTAGAACGGATAGGCGAACGAGGCTTCTGCCTTGCCTTTGCGGAGCATCATGTAACCCTCGCCTGGCTTCATGTACTGCAGACTGCCGCGCCAGCGACCGGTGTTGCCCGACTTGGTGAAGTAGGCAAACTCCGTGTGACTCTTGATGACGTCGCCTTGCTCAGCCTGGTCGTAGTAGTCGCTCAGTGCGGTCTCTATGGTCAGGTTGGTCATGGGCGTGTAGCCAATGCCGTTCCAGCCCGGCTTCAGCGTGACGGTGCGGTCAGCCTTCTCCTTGATGACGGTGCCGCCAATGGGGAAGGTGCAGTCTTCCTTCACGTTGATGGCATACGACTTCAGGGGCGAGATGACGACATTCTCAGTGCTGCCGGATGCTACCCAACGGTTCTTCGCTTTCTCGTAGTTCAGCGTCAGGCTGCCGTCAAGCTCGGTCAGGATGTCGCCGTCGCTCCATCGCATGCTGCTGAGCAGTTTGTTCACGTCGCTCAGCTGTTTGCTGTTGACGTTGAACGATACCCAGTTCCAACCTTTCTTCAGGCTGAAGTTCTGCACGAAGGCCTCGCCGCCGTCGAAGCGAACGGGAGTATCGCTGCCCAGAACTGCCGATTGGACGAACTTGATGGAATCCTTTGGCGTCAGCACAATCTCGCGTCCTGTGCTGTACTGCCACAGGCGGAAGTTCAGGTCGCGGCCGCTGGGCTCCTTGTCGTAGACGGTCAGGAACAGACCTGTCTCGCCAGTCTGTTCCGAGCTGGTGATGTTGGCGAAGCCGTGGCAGGTGTTCTCGTCGTCGAAGACGCCCACGATGTCGCGGGAGTCGGTGTCCAACTCATCGTACAGGTAGACCTGTCCGCTGATGCTCATCGAGTAGCGCAGAAGGTCGCCGTTGACGCTCTCTGCCCAGTCGGGCTGCTCGCCCTCGACGGTCAGGTTGAGGTAGAACGGTTCGGTGATGCCCTGCTCGTCGGTCAGATAC
The DNA here is from genome assembly GCA_017483665.1 of Bacteroidaceae bacterium. Taxonomy (GTDB): domain Bacteria; phylum Bacteroidota; class Bacteroidia; order Bacteroidales; family Bacteroidaceae; genus Physcousia. The sequence continues at coordinate 13,031 of JAFUVM010000057.1, read as the reverse complement.
AGAATCTCGTTGTACGTACCCACGTTCAGGTCCTTGCTGACCGTAACCGTGAAGGACCTCAGATTCTGCGGTGCTATCACGTCGTTGTAGTGGTCGAGTGTGAGCCACTTCGGACAGTTCTCTATCTTGTAGGTGTGGCTGACGGCATCGTTGTTGAAGAACGGCAGTTCAAACGGTTCGTTGTTGCCATACTTTATGGTATAGTCCAGTCTGTTCATCAGCCATTCCAGGCTGTTGTTGCTCACGTTGAAGCATGCTGTCTGCGGCGAAGCCATCGTGTTGCCGTTCTTGTCCTCAACGTCACGCACCGTCACGTAGATGTTGCGGTGGTGCAGCTTGGCGGCAGGCTCGTCGAGCTCAACCAGCAGCTGGTTGTCCTTCCCGATGAAGGAGAACTTCAGATTCTGGATTTCCTCGTAGGGCACCACGGGAGCGGCCTGCGTCTGGTCGATGTGCGGCATGACAACGTTGAGCGTATCGACGAACAGGTAGTCGCGAACGGGGATGTTCGTTGGCGTCTGCGTCTCCGGATCGAGTTCGTAGCGCACCTCGCGCTTGTCATCCAGATAGACCTTGCGGCTGTAGAGGTAGGGCACCATCTCGATGTCGTTGTTCTTCTGGCGCTCCTGGCGGTCGAAGCTCAGGTATGTCAGCAGACCGTACTCGTCGCCCTTTGGACTCTTGGTGGCATAGGTGTTGATGAGCGTCTGCGGCAGCGCCTGTGCAAAGAAGAGCAGTTCGTCGATGTTACCCTTCAGCGGAGCTTCGCCTTCCTTGGGCTCCGAAGCGCCCGGGAGGATGTAGCGGCTGGCACCGATGAGCGGATAGCCGCCGCTGATGCCGCCTAAGCTGTCGGTACCGAAGGTCGTGCGCAGTTCCTTGTCGACATAGATGTTAGCCACGTTGCGCCCGCGGTTCACCGTCATGGCGTAGTGATGCCAATTGTTGTCGCTCCAGTTGCCCGGTATCTTAGCGACAAAGCCGTTAGAGCGGTACGTCAGCGTGTCGCCTTCGAAGCCGATGTGGAACTGGTTGTCAGCTCCGTCGTCTTCCTTCAGGCCGCGTCCGTTGCTCAGCAGCGTGCCGCGACCGTCGGCATCGGTTCGGAACCAGAACATCATGGTGTAGTCCTGGTCGCTGGTGCGGTTCAGGGCTGTCTGCTTCAGCAGCACTCCCTTGTCTTCCTTCTTCAGGCCCAGCGACATGCCGCGCGGAATAGCCCAGCTTGCACCCATCAGGCGGGCGTTGGCTCCCTGCGTATGGTCGATGACGTATTTGCCCGAACCTTCGTTCATCGGGTAGTAATCAACGAGGTCCCTCTCGTAGCCCGTCAGTCGGCGGCTGCCGTAGGTCGTGCCGATGAGTCCGCCGTCCATGGCGGCATACCAGAGGCGGGCCTCCATCATGCGGCCCTCGTAGTACTGGCTCTCGTTGCGGTTCGTCTCGTTGGTGCGACCGAAGATGAGCGTGCCCGTACCGTTATACAGGGCTTTCAGCTTGTTGCGTCCGATTTCCTCGCCACCGTTGAAGAAGGTCAGCGTGCTGTCCTGCTGGTTGATGGAGACAGCCACCTGCGTGAAGGTGCCCTTCAGAATGGCAGAGTTGCTGACGCAGGTCTGGTCGCCCACAACAGCCTTCAGCTTGTAGTCGGCAGTCAGCCACAGCTGCAGCTTCTGGCCGTTGGTGCCGTGGGAGAAGAGCGGCATCTCGCGGCCTGTGGAGTCGGGCTTCACCATGAGGTCGATGGTCAGGTCCTTGCCGCTGAAGTTGCGCTTGGCTTCGCTCTCCACGCTGGCCTTGTCCTTAAACTGAATGCTCACCGTCTCGGAGAGGTCGCCCGAGTTCACCTCGCCCCTTACCTCGAAGTTGGTGATAGCGCTCAGGTGGTTGTATTCGATGTCTTCAGAGAAATTGAATATGATGTCGTTGCCCAGATAGAGCAGTCCGCCCTTAGGTTCGGGCGAACCGAACAGCTGCGGACGACGCGTGTCCTTGATGCCGCTGACAATCTTCGACGACGTGGTCAGGTAGTCATTGCCGTTGCGGCAGAAGAGCACGGCACGCAGGTCGTAGGACTTCTCCATCACGAAGCCTTCACCGTAGAAGTTGGTGACGATGTTGGCGTTGGGCTTCAGCAGTTCACACACGCCGTTGGCATTCGCCATCAGCGTAGAGTCGGCATAGTAGGAGCAAAGGTTCACCCAGCTGTCATCGCCGCGCTGAGATTCCTTGTACTGGAACTCGATGTGGTCGAAGTTATGCTGGTGACGGTCGAAGCCGTTGATGGTGACAGGAATGTACCAGCCGCGCTTCTTGTCTGATTGCGCATTGGTGTTCAGCACCCACTTGTCGCCCGGCGTGGCAATCGTCACCGCTCCGGCTTCGCGCAGGAAGTGTACGTCGAACGAAGTTGTAGCCATAGTATGCTCTGCATCGCTGGGCGACATGATGCCGATGGTCAGGCCCTCGTAGTCGAATCCGTTTCCGGCACGCACCTCAATGGTCTTCTGAGTCACTACGCCGGGCACGACGGTAACGGTGGTACCGCCGGAAGAGAGCGGCTCGCCGTCGATGAATATCTTGGCACCGTTGGGATTCGACGGACCCATAGTGAACAGCTGATAGACAGTCAGGCCGTCTGTGGCCTCAGGCTTTTCGCTCTCGTTGGCCATGAAGACCTTGAAGCGGGCAGCGTCGTTGATGGACACACCGCTCACGCTCTGCTTGTCGAGCCATATCTTCGGGTTGTCGATCTTCAGCGTGCGCTCGTCAAGAACGGTTCCTGCCTCGTAGAAGTGCGTCTTGCGCTCACCCTCCCACGGGTCGGCAGTGGCACCGCCACGGGTGCGGAACACGAAGCTGCGCGAACCGCCCAATTCCAGTATCTCGCCTTCATCGTTCAGTTCCATCTTGCTTTCCTTGTTCAGGAACTTGTTCACCAGATTGGTGTAGCTGTTGTAGTTGTTGTTCGTATAGATGTCTCTCGGGTCGACCTTCGTCTTACTGTCTTTGTCGGCTCTGTTCACACGATAGACATCCACGTTCAGGTGGTTGTTCGGTCCGTTGACAATGGTGAAGCTTTCCGTACGGTTGTAGGACTTGGCCGATACGTCGGCACCTGTCACCTGGGAGTACATGATAGGAATGGCAAGCCATTCGAAGAGGCCTCCGGAGAAGGACACCTCCGACTTCATACCACTTGCCTGGTTAAACTTCGTCGGGTCTATTCCGATTCCCGGATAGCTGTACGTCGTTGATTCTACGACTGCCAGGATGGCGGTGACGAGAGTTTCCGTGGCTAACTGTGCAACCGACATACCGATGCCGCTGCCTGCGGCGTTGAAGTAGTCGGGCTGCTTGCCGAAGGGGAAGTGCATCATCGTCATGTTCGATGTGTTGCTGTCGAAGGTCTCGCTGTAATTCACTGCCTCAGCGCCGGCTATGTCGTAGTTGGCTACCAGGTTGGTGGCTTCCAGTTTCTCCCTCTCGTTGCGGGTAATCATCTTTGCCCATGTGTAGATGATTTTGCTCTTGGCTGCGATTTCGTCGTTGAAGTCAGTCTCCTTCTTGCCGTCGGGCAGCACTACAAGGTAGTTGACGCCTTCTTCTGCCTTCTTGATGGTCGTGTTGTAGATATGGTCGGGGATGACCTTGGTGTTGACTACGCCGAACAGCGAGTCGTTAGGCTCGCGCAGGGACAGATAGACGGGGAACTGGGTCCTGTTGGCCAGCTTCTTGGCATCTGCCTCTGTGCCTACGTACACCATGTCGAGAATCTCCTTTGCCAGTTGCGGAATGATCTGCTTGAGAATCTGCTTCTGCGAGTACATGAACTGCGACTGCAGCTTCGGGCCGTAGCCAATCGTCTGGTCGCGCACCAAGTGGAACTTCTTGCCCTCGGCATCGGTGCCCTCGGCAATGTGCACCAGCGAACCGTACTGAATCTGCTTTGCCAGTTCGCTTGTAGGACTGTCGGGAAGGCCCTGACCCTGGTTGGCGGTAATGTTCTTGTACATTTCGTCGGAGATGGCGCGAATGCTGGACATAGGCATCACTACGACATTCTGTACCGCACCGATATAGAGGTCGGCATCGGCACCCACCATGCTCGGGTCGCTGCTGGTGCTGATGGTGTGGCCTATGTTCATCGTGTAGGAGTAACCCTTGTTGCCAGCCATCGTGAAGATGAGGTCGGAGACTAGCATGTCGGCTGCGTCCGATGAATTGATGAGGCCCATCGTGGAACCTACACCTGCGGGTGCAGCCACGGTGCCTGCAAAGCTCTGCATCTTGGAGCCTAATGTGAAGTTCAGCAGCAGGCCGGCCATGAGTGTCATGTCCATCGAGTAGGAGTAGTTCAGCGTTGTTCCCTTTGCCAGTGAGTTCGAGCTGCTGCCACCTGGCGGGTCGCGCAGGATGTCGAAGAGCAGGGGCTGACCGTCGGTCAGAATTTCCTTGCCTGCGCCAGTGGCGAACATGTTGAGCACATAGCCGTACAGGGGTTCTGCCTCATAGAAGGTGCCGTCCTGCATGACACTGAAGTTCACGCGCTTCAGTGCGCTCTCCCTTGTCAGCAGTTGTGGCGTCTGGTCCACGGTCAGCTCGAATATGGCTCGTCCGAGGCTGTCCAGGTCAGCTTCCTTTTTGTATTCCAAAGCAGAGACGGCCTTCATGCCGTTGTACATGGTGGCCTTGCCGCCGCCTACCTTCACGTAGTCAATCTTTCCGCTTGACTTGTTATTGTTGTAGGGATAGCTTTCTGCCACCTGCACCTGGATGTAGTACTTGCGCTCCAGGCTGAATACGGGATAGCCGAAGGTATAGGCAGCCTGCCTTGAGTCCTTGTCCTTCTTATAGGCCAGCGGTACGTCTGTCTTGTTGCCGAGCAGGTCGGCGGCGGTGTAGGTCTTGTCGCCGAGGTAGTCGAAGTCGTCGTAGCCCAGTTGCTTGTAGGTCACTTCCTTCGGGCTGTGATAGATGCGGTTGTAGATGGCGTTGTACGTCAGCTTGGGTTTGGCAACCGTGATGGTGTCAGCGTCCTTGTAGGTGCCGCTGTAGGTGGTGTCCTTGCTGGCAAGGCAGTCTGTCAGGTCGATGACTTCGCTCACCTGTCCTTCCTGGAACAGGGTGGAGTAGCCTTCGCAATATACCTGCTGCACTTTCCAGCGCACGGGGGGCAGCATCAGCTCGTACTCGCCGGTGATGGAGTCGGGCGAGACTTCTATGCGTTTGCGTGTGGTCTTCACCGTCGTCTTGTGGCCGTTGCCACGCGGATGCCGGTAGGTGGCTTCGCGCTCGGTGCGGTTGGGGTTCAGGTTGTCATAGACGAGCCATGACGTATTGTCGCCTTCCAGTGTGAGCACCATCTTGAGTTTGTCGCCCAGGTTGTTGCGCGAGAGGTTGTTGCCCAGCGGCAGTTTGCCCTGGTCGTCGCCACCCACGATGCGGCCCGTCAGCTTCACCTTCGTGGCGTCGTAGAAGTAGGTCTGTGCCACATCGGAGGTGAAGTCATGGCCTGCCTTGCTCTTATAGTAGCCGTCATCCACGAAGGTGTGGCCGTCCATCACTACCTGGATGGTGTCGCGGCCCGGATTGACGCGGAAGGAGAAGCTGCCGTCGTATTCGGTCTCCAGCAGGTCGCCCCTTCTGTTGTAGAGATAGCGTCCGTTCACCTTGAAGTGTGCGCCCTTCACGGGGATGCTGGTGCCGTCGTACATGACGAAGCCTGAGAAGAGCTTGCCGCTGTTGATGACGAACTCGCGCAGCGTCTCGTTGTTGCTTTTGGCATTGAAGGTCACGTTGACCCTGAAGGGCTCGTCGAACTGTACCTTGCTGTTGGCAGCGACGGGGGTCACCACGTAGGTGACGGTAGTCTTGCCGTTGTAGGACAGCTCGTCAGCCACGAAGTATCCGCTGTCGTCGGTGAATGTGCTTGTGACTGTTTCGTTGCCGAGTTTGATAGCCACTTCGACGCCTGCGGCGCTGGTGCCGTCGTTGTAGCGCACATAGCCTTCCACGCGGCCCGTATGCTTACATTCGCCCACCTTCACCTCGGTATCGGTGAAGGTGACGCCTTCGCAGTCGTTGGTCGCGCGTACCTTATATTCATAGGTCTCCAGTGGCGACACGCTGGTGTCCTCGTAGCTCATCTGGTCGAGGTTGGTGGCGATCTCCTTCCAGGCGCTCTCGGCTGTCTCACCCTTCACGCGGCGCAGCACGGTGAAGTAGTCGATGGGGTTGCCGTCGGTGTCCCACGTCAGCAGTACGCTGCTCTGCCGGGTCTGTGTTATCAGCGTCTTCTCAATTTTGCCGTTGCTTGCGTGGTAGAAGTCGGGCAGGTCGGGATTGGTGTTGATGTCGGCCATGATTGGTTCGGGTGTCGTGGTAGTGACAGGCACAAGGACGTTGTTCTCCTTTTTCCATCCGTCGGTGAAATAGCCTTCTATCTCTCCGATGGGCCTTGTCTTAATCACCTGGAGGACGCGCATCTTGGGAACGACTTTGCCATCGACAAGTTGCCAGTTTTCACTGCCCAGGTACTTCACCATCGTTTCCGATGATTCGCCTGTAATCTTGCTGGCTCCTTCCAAGTCGCCATAGCTCCAGTTGTTCTTGACCCATTGACTGTAACCATTACCCCATCCATATGGGGGGCCGTCGGGGTTGCCGGAGATGTTCAGCGCACGATGGTTGATGTTGTTAAATGTTGCGTTTGACAGGCAGTTCTCCACTCCCATAGCTATGCCGCCATCGACGAAGCCCATGAACACACCGGCCCAAGGGTCGGCGGAAGGACACACCAGTTGACCGTCGAACAGACAGTTGTGAATGTCAACACGATTTCCACGACCCACAAAGCCGCCAAATATATAGTTTGAGCAGTTTATGGTTGCCGACACGCGGCAGTTGTCGATGTGGTTGCGGTTATCGTCGTTGGACACGTTGCTGATACCCACGAGGCCTGCCACATGGTTTGCTCCTGATACGGAACCGGTAAGATGCAGGTTCTTGATGGTGAAGTCTCTGCCATTCTTGAATAGGGCGATACTCTCCGTGCTACCTCCATTGATATTGACGTTCAGCGTATGGCCGTTACCGTCGAAGATGCCGGAGAAGTTATCCGCAGCGGTGACAATTCCGAAGTCGGCATCCATGATGGCGTTAGTGGCAGAATTTGTCTTCAGCGCGTCCAGGAACTTGCCCCAGTCGTCATTGTTTCGCAGTACCATGAAGGTTTTGCCGTCGATGTCTATGGTTTTGGGCTCACCATACTCTGTTGTGGCATAGCTGTTCTTGAGTGTCAGGGTGAAGTCACTTCCGCGTACCCACGTTTCGCAACCTGCGATGCGGGTACCGATGTGGTCGGGCGCAAAAAGACAGTTGTCGATGGTTGCCGAGCTCTTGTCCTGGCAATAGCCGATGAATCCGCCGTTATTGCGGCTTTCTTCACCCTCGAAGCTGCCGTCGAACTTACAGTTACGTATGACGACCGCAGCGTTGTTGCCCAAGCGGGAAATCAGGCCGCCATTATCTGTCTCACCCTTGTAGGTGCTGCCGTAGCCGAAACCCTTAAAGGTACTGTTGATGGTGACCGACGAGCGGCAGTTCTCGATGGTGACCGTCGAGCCAGCCTTCACCTCTCCGGCGATACCGGATATGTACCGTTCGTTGGTTAGGATGGTGCCTGCCGTGTGCAGGTTCATGATGGTGGCATTGCCTACATAGCGGAAGGGAGCCATGAGAGGCTCGTTGTTGGGGGCCTTGACGTTCAGCGTGTGGCCGTTGCCGTCGAACGTGCCACGGTAGGCAGCGTCCGAATTCCAGCCAACGAATACGTCGGTCTCCGGGATGTCGGCATAGAGGCGGGCATTCACGTCGCGCTCTCCCTTGGCAGCAGCTACCATGTCGCGGAACGCCGCCCAGTCGCTGACCGTGCGGATGGGGAAGAACTCTGGCTGCACATTCTCCAAATGGTTGATGGGCGACTGGTCGCGCTCCACAAACAGTTCGATGTCGTACTTCACGCAGGGGCGTGTGCAGCTCACCACTTTGTAGCACTGCTGGCGCTCAGTGGGGTTCACTTGATACTCGGTAGTGTCGATGACTTCTCCGTCGCGGTTCTTCATGATGAGGCGCAGCTTCATCTTGGCCCGGTTGTCCCATACGCCTCCATTCTCTTCGGCATACTTCCACGTGACGCGCACGGTGTAGGCCCGCTCGTCCTCCCACTTGGCCGAGTAGTCGGCAATGCGCAGCAGGTGCAGGTTCTCGAGCATACACTTTGTGCTGGCGGCGCAGTTGTTGTCCGTGCCCCATCCCCAGTCCTTGGTGATGGCGCGGCGCACGCGGTAGGTCAGGTTCTCCAGCGTTCCGCCATTCTTGAGCATGCCCTCGGCAATGGCATCCACCAGGGTGCTGTCGATGAAGGAATAGGTGCCTTCCTTGACTGTCTGGCTGAAGATTTCCTGTCCAATGCCGATGAAGTCTTCCTCCTTGCCGGTCAGCGAGCGCTGAATCTCGAAGAAGTCGGTGATGGCCACATCGTCATCGTCGAGGTACGGCACGGTCCACGACAGCTCTACCTTGCCCTTCTGACCGCCCAGGGAGCGTGCCTTCAGGTTTGTCGGAGCGTGAATCAAGGCAACGTTCTTGGCCTCGGTCTTCACGTTCTCGATGTGGTATTTGCCCTTGGCTCCTTCCTGATAGTAGCTGGCAACGATCTGGAAGCCTCGGTGAGGCTCAACGGCATTGAGCTGGATGGTGCTGCTGTTCACGGTATTGGACATGGGCACTTCCTTGCGGACGCCGCCGGCATCGGTGTATTCGTACCTGATAGAGGAAATCTCCTTGGCTCCCAGGAACCATGGCAGCTCCAGCACGCCCTTGCTCTTGGGGTTCAGCGTGGCGAGGGAGACGATGGGCGTAGCGACCTCGGCGGCTTGGGGCACGGTGATTGTCTCGGCCTTGGGTGTCACATTCGCCCTGGCGGCGGCGCCGGAGATGTTGCGCTCTATCTCCCAACTGAGCGTCAGGTTCTTGCCCAGCAGATTATAGGGCAGAATCCAGTCGGCAGTAAAAGAGAAGAGGTTTTCGCCCTCGCGCTTGATTTGCTTGGATACTTCTCCATTGGATTTGTACAGGCTGAACCTGTTGGATGAGTTGCCCTGCTTGATGTCGAGGTAGCCCTCTGCAGCTGTGCTGAAGACGACCGGTATCTCCGTCCAGCTATTGCTATAGCCGTCCCAGGGCACATCCTTGCAGTAGAAGTGCAGGAGCTCGGTCTTCGCCACTCCCTCTCCCTCGAAATATATCTTGCCTTTGGAGACCCAGGTGTCGGTACCCTCGAAGTCGCAGAGGGGAGCAAAGATGGTGATGACATTGGAACCCGTCAGCGCTACGGTGTAGTTGCTTGGTTCTTCCACGTAGGTGACGCGGGCCGCAGCCTGCTCTGGCAGCAGCCATGCGAAGAGCGCCGGTAACAGGAGCCACAGCCGCCCTCGCCTGATGTTTGTTGATTTGTTCGTCATAAGTTAATCCTTATATAATTAATAATTTAAGTTTCGAAAGTTCCACAGCTTTTCCCATCTTTTTATCCCTGTTAGGTAGTTTTTTGTGTCGTCCTCTATCTTCCGCCGCTGAAAGCGGCTATCTTCTTCGGTTGTCGCCTCAGGCGCTGGCGGAACCTTTATCTTCATATATCTACTTGACATCTGAAATTTCAGTTAATAACATGTATTAAACCTGTCGTCTTGTCTTCTTTGTCACCCGTCGGTGAGATATTTAACGTGCAAAGATAATAAAAATTCCCCATTCTTCTTGCCCAGAAAGTCTCCGCCAAGTATGTTTTTGTAGATTATAAAACATTTTTTGCAAATTCTGAAAGTTGAACCATTAACCTACGTCCTTTTTTGTACCACTGATGACCCATTGTTGGCTTCGCCGCCTAACGGCTGACTTCGTCGAGCTAACGGTTGATTTCGTCGAGCTAAAGCTTCCCACGTGCCGTACCCATCGTTGACTTCGTCGAGCTAAAGCTTCCCACGTGCCGTACCCATCGTTCCCACGTGCCGTACCCATCGTTGACTTCGTCGACCTAACAGTTACCACGCCCAGGGAACGATTCCTGTCTCAACTCGTCAACTCGTCAACTTGTCAACTTGTCAACTCGTTAACTTGTCAACTCGTCAACTTGTCAACTTGTCAACTCGTCAACTTGTCAACTCGTCAACTTCCTCTGTGGCATCTGCCATGTCATCTGCCATATTGCAAGCGTATCATTTACACAAGATTGTATGTTCCCTGGCAGATTTGCAGATTATTTCGCATAAACTACGTGATATGGTATTTTCCCTCGATTTCCGGCAGTACCTGAGACAATACGGATGCCGCCGCAGGAAATGCAAACCGCCGAGACTCTCTTGTCTGTGAGAATCTCGGCGGGTACCTTTCTGAGGGGGGATGTCGGGGAATCAGTCGTGCATATTTTGTGCATGGCAAGCATCGACCACCGTAATGGTGTCGCCCTCGACGGTGTAAGCGTAGTACCACTTGTCGGTGTTCGCCATATGGTAGCCTGCCCATCGACTGATGGTGGGACGACGACGTGGCAGCGTCCTCTCTATGGCGTAGATAGCGAAGAAGGCATCGCGCACGTTGCGCTCCATGTCTTCGTAGGAATAGGTGTGCTGGTACTTCATGGCCACGTTCCGATAGAAACTTCTTATCTTGGCAGCCGTACGCTTGGTGTAGAAATACTTATACTGCATATTCCTTGTCGTAGATAGCCTTGATGTCCTTCATCGTCAGTTCGTAGGCCTCTTCGGGTGTATACAGTTCCTTGTCCATGTCGGGAAAGTCCTCCTCGAATGGCATGTCAGGCAGCGTCCTGGTCTGTATGGGCTTGACGCTCTCTATGAGTATCGACACCAACTCCAGCTTCTGACTGTCGTCCATGTCCTTCACCATTTCGCGGTAGTAGCTCATGGGATGAGCAGTGTGTCGTCTTACGGTTGTTGTTGCCATATCTTCTTGCGTATTGAGTTTAACGTTGCAAAGATACAACTTTTCTGTGAGATTATCGCAAAATCCCTCAGATTTTTAATATCCGTTTGTCTCTGAAAGTTAAATTCTTTCGTTGTGGCCGCCAGGGGAGTCGCAAGCGTAGTATCCGTCCCATGTGCCTATGACGTCCTCGGCACTGTAGTCTGCACTGACACCCTGTCCGTTATCACAGTCTGCCCGTCGGAGTCCAAGAGCATCCACTTGCCTGTAACCTATTCTGCCAAAGAATTGTCCTTGCCTGGGTTTTCATCATCGTTTTTGGAACATCTTTGTTATTTATTATTTCCCGCCGCCGCCAAGGGCGATGTAGAGGGCGATGAGGGCTTGGCAGCCGTCGTACATGTTCATGGCTTCGCTGAGCTGGGAGCTGAGCAGCGACTCCTGGGCTGTAAGTACCTCCAGATAATTGGCCTTGCCGTTGTCCATCAGCTCGTGGGTGCCGGTATAGGCTTCGTGGAGCACCTCGATCTGGCGCTGGTAGTACTTGTTTTTCTCGACTGCAGCCTGATAGTCGGCCAGAGCTTCGTTCACTTCGTTACCGGCATCGATGACCGTCTGCACATAGCCGCGCTTCACGTCTTCTATCGTCAGCTTGGCAATCTTGAGGTTTGCCCTCAGCGTTCCCCGCGAGAAGATGGGCTGTGCGAGCTGCCCCATGGCGTTGAGCAGGAGGCTTCCGGGATTGAGGACTGCTCCGCCGCCATTGTTCGTCCAACCGACCAGTCCGGACAACGTGATGGTGGGGAAGAAGGCGGCACGGGCAACCTGCATGTTATAGAAGGACTCCTCTATCACATGGTTTGCCATGCGGACGTCGGGACGGCGCTCCAGCATCTGAGCCGACACGCCATTCACCAACTTCTGAGACAAGGCGTAGCTGCCCCACTTGCTGCGCTCGATGTGCCGGGGCGAAACGCCAATCAGGCTGCAGATGGCATTCTCCACGCTCTGGATATTGCGCTTTGTGTCGACAATCTGCGTCTTGACGTTCAGGTACGACGACTCCATCTGGTTGACAGCGGTGGAGTAAGACTTGCCGTTCTCCCAAAGCACCTTTTGCGTTTCGAGCGAAGCGTTCCAGAGCGCATCGGTCTGGGTGAGAATCTCCAGCTGACGGTCGAGCACCTGCAGCAGGCTGTACTGCTGGCTGGCTGTGCTGACGAGATTGGAGTACACCGCGTCCTCGTAGCACTGACTCTGCAGCATAACGGCCTTTGCAGCACGCTTTCTGTTGGTGATAGAGCCAAAGACTTCCACCTCCCAGTCCATCTGCAACGGCAGGGTATAGGCTTTGGCTGCACGGCTGTAGTCGAAGCTTGAAATGGTTCCCTGCGGGGCGATATGGAACGAAGGCAGGTATGCGAGCTTGGCTGCCTTCAGCGAAGCCTCGCTCTTCTCCACGGCAATGCGGGCAGAGCCGAGGTCGGCATTGTTGGCCAGCACTTGCTCGATGAGCTGCTGCAAGAGCGGATCGGTGAAGAACTCGCGCCACGAGAGCGGAGCCTCGACAGTTGCTGCGTTCGGCACGCCGGTGACGTCGGACGGGATTTCCGTCTTCTGTTCGTACTTCTTGTATAAGCCGCAGCCCGAGAGCATCAGGCTCACGGCTGCGACAATGATGATATTCTGTTTTTTCATGTCTTTCGTTATTTCGGTATTTCGTTATTAAGTTATAACGATTCCTTATTCCTCACTCTTCACTTCCTTTCCCTGGAACTTCTCATGCAGATTCTGGAACACGATGAAGAAGGCAGGCACGACGAAGAGCAGGGCAATGGTGCCGATGCTCATGCCGCCAATGACGCCGAGAGCCAGGGCACGGTTGCCGTTGGCACCGGCACCGCCCTCGATGACGAGGGGCACCATGCCGATAATCATCGTGAGCACCGTCATCAGGATGGGGCGCAGACGCTCCTTGCAGGCCTCGAAGGCGGCATCGGGGATGCTCATGCCCTGGGCGCGGCGCTCGG
>JAFUVM010000056.1 GCA_017483665.1 Bacteroidaceae bacterium | reverse complement strand
TATGCAAGGTGTTCGGCTTTGAAGTACCCAAGGGCTGCGAGCCTGGCTATAAATCAAGAAAGGCTGGTAGAAAGCGTGGCAGACCACGCAAAAATCCGGAAGCAAGCATTATCGTTACAAAATAAATTAAAATTCAGATTACTAAGGTTGGGCTACCCGAGACGCTGGTGAAGATTGATGTTGATGCCTTCAACTCGTGCTCGGCATTGAAGTACTTTAATGGATTGGAAGCATTCCGTTGTGCCGACTTCCCTAGTCTTACGACGATAGGCGAGTCGGCTTTCGCCAACAGCAGACTGAATACCGCATATTTGAACGGCAGCGTCACCAAGGTAGGCGAATATGCCTTCTATAACTGCTCCAATCTTCAAGATTTGATTTTGGGTGAAAAACTAACGACAATAGGCAAGTACGCTTTCAGCAATTGTCAAATAAGAAGACTTCATAATTATGCCGCCAAACCGCAGCCGTTCACGACGGGTATGTTTGAAGGTATGAGTAAATATCAATTAATCAGAGTGCCATTCAACAGTCTGGACGCGTATAGGACTGCCGATGGTTGGAAAGAATACCGCTACTATGCACAGCCGTGTAAAAATTGGTTGGACGATGACAGATATTTGTATTTCTATCCCGATAATGCGACCCTGACCGCCACTATCACATCAGATGATGATGCCAGTTCAGAGACAGACAACTACAAAGCCCTCGGCAACACCGTTTTGGAAATACCACGGGAGATAGAGACCGACGGCAAGACCTACACCGTTGTTGCCATCGACGATGCGGCGTTGAAGTATGCTCCTATTAAGAAACTTGTTCTTCCTGCCACCATCAAGAGTATCGGCGACGAGGCATTCAGCTTCTCGGCTATAGAAGAGGTTGATTTCGACAATATATCGGGTCACGAGTGCAAACTTGGCAAGTATGCTTTCTCGCATTGCGTGAACCTGAAGGAGGTATGGGTGTCGGGCTATACGCCTCGCATCAGCGAAGGTGCGTATGCCGACTGCTTCGCCTTGGAGAAAGCCGTCATACCCGGCGGCGTGCAGGAGATTGGCAAGGACGCTTTCAGCAACTGCGCCAAGCTGGAAGACCTGCAGTTGCCGAGCAGCCTCACCACCATCGGCGAGAGCGCTTTCTGGAACTGTACGTCGCTCTACTCGCTGACCATCCCCGCGAATGTATCGGCCATCGGCGAACAGGCCTTCAAGGGCTGCACCGGCATCTACGAGATCTACAACCTCAACAACACGCCGCAGACCATCACGGCCAATGTATTCGAGGGTCTGACGCTGAGCAAGATTAACCTCTATGTGCCGCCTACACGCAAGAGTGCCTACGAGGCGAAGGATGTGTGGAAGAACTTCAATGTGAAGGAGTCGAAGGCTGTGGTGGGCGGACTGTGCTACATGGTGAACCCCGCCACGAGGACGGCCACGCTGACCTTCGACGAACTCGTCCCGATGCCCTACGCCGGTCTGAGCGGCAAGGTGACCGTGCCGGCCTCTATTATATATAATAATGTGTCCTACGATGTGACGGAGATAGGCAACTATGCCTTCCAGGGCAACACCACCATCACGGAGATTGTCTTGCCCGAAGGCATCAAGACCATCGGCGCCGACTGCTTCGAGAGGATGACGAAACTGACGAAGGTGAACATCCCGCAGACGGTGGAGAGCATCTTCCGCTTCGAGTCGAGCGGCAACGGCATCACGCAGAACGAGAGCAACTATCAGGGCGGTCTGCTCATCATCGACAACTGCCTCCTCAAGGTCAAGAAGGAACTGACCGGTCAGGTGGATGTGCCGGAAGGCACGCGCCTGGTGGCAGGCTACGCCTTCAGCGGCTGCAAGGAGTTAACCCGCATCAGTCTGCCCGAGACAGTCACCGAGGTAGGCCCCTACGCATTCGAAAGCTGCAAGCAGCTGGGCGAAATCAATTTGCCGAAGGGTCTGAAGGTCATCCACAGAGGAACATTCAACAGCTGCGAGACCTTAGGCACCTCCACGCTGACGCTGCCCGAGAGCCTGCTGGAAATAGAGGACTTCTCGTTCTGGAAAACCGTCCGTCTGACCGAACTGCGCTTCCCCGAAGGTTTGCGCAAGATAGGCGACCAGGCCTTCTGGCAGTCCGGCCTCAAGCGTATCTGGCTGCCCGCAAGCATCGAGAGCCTCGGCGCGTGGGCCTTTGCCGACCTCACCGTGCTGGAGGAGGTACACCTTGCAGCTCCCGACCCGTCGGCCATCACGCTCGGCGACGGAGTGTTCAACTCAGCGCCGACGGGAGCCAAGCTCTACGTGCCCTACGGGAGCCGGACGCTCTACCAGTCGGCACCGCAATGGTCGGCGTTCACCATCGAAGAGGATAACCCGTGCATTGACGGCTTCTACTATGTACTGGACAAGGTGAACCAGACCGCCACCCTCACCTACGAGACGTACGAGGAGGACGGCGCCTACAACCATACCAACTACAGCCGGCTCAACACCACGGAGTGGACCATCCCGTCCCAAGTGGTGCAGGACGGACGGGTCTATGCCGTGACAGCCATCGGTGACTATGCCTTCGCAAACACCAACGTGGAACAGATAAACCTGCCCGAAGGCATCGAGAGCATCGGCACGTCGGCCTTCGACGGCAACGGGAGCCTGAAGGAAGTCATCCTGCCCTCCACCCTGACCAGCATCGGGCAGTTCGCCTTCTACGAGTGCCGCAGTCTGAGCGTCATCTACAACAATGCAGCCCAGCCGCAGGACATCAAGGACAAGGGTGTGTTCGCCGACGGAACGTACGGACAATTGAATGTGGCAGACATCGAGCTGCATGTACCCTACGGTAGCACAGAGCAATATGCCGCAGCCGACGATTGGAAGGACTTCGACATCGAGGAGATGCCCGTCGAGGTGGATGGCGTGTACTACTACATAAACAAAGGTTATAATACGGCTTCTGTTTACCCACAATACAAAAACAGCTCTTTCAACTATGCCGACCTGATGCGCGACGTACTCGTCATCCCAGCCGCTATTACGGTTGACGGTAAGGAGTACCGCGTCATGTCTGTAGATACAGGTGCTTTCCGTTACTGCAAGGGCGTGAAGGTTCTCTCGCTGCCGGAAGGCTTGGAACAGATATGGGACTATGCGTTCAGCAACAGTGGATTCATGATGATTACGCTACCTTCCACGCTGGAGATGCTTGCAGCTTCGGCATTCAATAGCTGCGATAATCTCATCGTCCTCCGCAACTTCAGCCATTGGCCGTTGGATATGGAAGGTGAGAGCGGCTACCCGAACATCCGTCTGCATGTGCCGGCAGGCAGCAAAGAGGCTTACGAGTCAGCAGACTTCTGGAAGGACTTCATCGTCCAGGAGATGATACCCTGCATCGACGGCCTGTACTATAGTCTGGACGAGGCGACGGGCACGGCACAGGTGGCACCAGACTTGTCTGCACGCGCCTACACCGACTTGGGCAAAGAAGTCGTCATCCCCGAGAGCGTGACAGTAGATGGAACGACCTACGCTGTGACCTCCATCCAGAATACGGCCTTTATGAACAACACCGTGCTGGAGAAGATTACGTTGCCGTCGCGCCTGTCCGTCATCGGCTGGCAGGCCTTCAGTGGCTGCACCTCGCTGCGGACCATCATCAACGAGCGCATGGTTCCCCCCACAGTGGATGCCACCGTCTTCGAGGGACTGAGTCTTTCCGCCATGACGTTGTTCGTGCATCGCGAGGCAGTGAACGTATATAAGGAAACAGACATCTGGAAGGAGATGGGCATCGTCTCCATCGAGACACCCATCATGATAGCCGGTCAGCCCATCCGCCCAGAGCAGTACGGCAAGCCGCTTAAGAACATTCGGAACGTCATCGAAGGTGAAGTGATAGTGACTGCCAACAGTGTAAGCTTAGGCGAGGGTGCATATATTATAGGAGGCAGAGTGCCTGCCATCGAACTGTGTGCTGAAGGCTTGTTGAACACGTTTTTCATCAGCGGTAAGAAAGATGCAATAATCCGAGGCGCTGGAGCGCCGGCCATCAAGGTGAACAACAACCTCACGCTGAACATCAACACGTCCTACGACAGCAACGAGACGACCGAAGGACTGGAGCTGGAGATGATATCCGATAGCGAAGAAGGCGGCATCGCTCTGGGCAACGGCACGGAGGTGACGCTGTACATCAACTCCACAGGTCAGCCTTCCACCAATGTCACCAACATTGTGGCAAACACCGCAATAGGCATACCGCCCAGTGCACACTGCGACATACACGCAGCAGGCGAGGTGGGCCTTGTCAGCAACGAAGACATATGCCCGATAGGTGTGTTCGACACACGAAGCCTGACGTTGCACGGCACCACGGTGGTACTGCCCTACGGCGGTGATGTGAAGGACGAAGGTATCTTCGATGCCTACGGCAACGACTGCTTCCGCCTGCATCTGTCGCCCGTCACCACACAGAGTGGCAAGGCTTATCCTGTGGAACTGGCCGGCATGACCGTGACGGACGGCAACAAGGATGACATCCTCGGCGACGGCAAGGCATCGTATGAGCCTTCGACTAATACGCTGACACTTAACGATGCAGATATTTTCGACAATGGGCAGGTTCTGCATGCTACGGCCGGACTGCGACTGGAAGTCAAGGGCGAGAATGATCTCACTTCAATAAGCGGACGCTCGTCGGTCGAGGTTCAGGGCGGCGACTTCGTCATCTTCGGCAAAAATCAGAAGGACGACAAGCTCTACGTGAGCGGTTCAAACGGTGTGCAGTGCGACCAGACCGAGCAATACCGCATGGAAGTGAAGCGTTGCAACGTAGAGATTTCTCCGTGGGGCGGCGAATATGCCCTTCAGACCGACAGCCTCTGCGTGAATGCCGGAAACCTCACGCTATGGGGCTATGGCGGCGCACCCGCCTGGCTCTCGTGGAACACGGCCGATGACGGCGGACTCGTGCTGAAACATGCCAACAAGACTTACGGCGAGGTGAACCAGGATGATCTGATGGAGTTCGAGTGTCAGGACCCGCTGCTCTTCAAGGTGGATGTTGCTGTTGACGAAGAGACACACGGCAGCGTCACAGGCGGCGGCTGGTACGAGGACGGCACTCAGGCCACCCTCACGGCAATCGCCAAGAAAGGCTTCAGGTTCGACCGCTGGAGCGACGACGTGACGGACAACCCGCGCCTGCTGACCGTGGACGATGACCTGACCCTTACCGCAATCTTTGCCGCTTTGGACAAGTACACCGTCACCTTCGTGGGCATGAACGGTGCCGTGATAGGCTACGACTACGTCTACGAGGGCCAGGCCGCCACAGCGCCCGAGGTGCCGGAAGTGGAAGGCTACACCTTCGTCGGCTGGGACCAGGACTTCAGCAACGTGACCTCGGACATGACCGTCACGGCCCAATACGAAATGACCGTGAAGATGTATAGTCTGAAGCTTGAGGTGGAAGGCGGCGGCAAACTCTACTTTGGCAGGTACAACGCTTTCGGCGAGCTGCAGGAAGTGGAGGCGACCGAATCCGAATATACATTCCAGGAGGGCACGCAGTTCATCCTCATTGCCAAGGCCGACGAGGGCTGGGTATTTGCCCAGTGGAACGATGGCGAAACCAAGAACAAGCGTAACATTACGGTGGCTTCCGACCTCACGTTGAAGGCCATCTTCACGGACGACCCCGACGGCATCCACAGCCCCGACGGCACCGCATCCGATGAGGAGAGCGTGAAGATAGTCCGCAACGGAAAGGTTTACATCCTTCGCGGCGACAAAGTCTTCACGGTGGACGGCTTTGAAGTGAGCAAGAAGAAACTTGGTCGTCAATAATTTGCAGATGTCGGAGGAATGTAGTACCTTTGCTCTATGAAGACAACATTCTGCACCTTCATAGGCCTGATATTCTCCCTTGCGCTGGTGTTGCCGGCGCAAGGGCAGAATGTTTTGGCCGACCCGACGGCGTATGTCGACAGCGCCTATTCGCTGGCGATGCAGGGACACTTGCAGGAAGCAGTGGCCCTCAACTACGAAGCGTTGGAGAACATCCCGGAGGACTCTGTGGCCACGCGCTGTGAGTTCTATTCCTGTCTGCTCTATTGCTACCATCGCCTGGGCGACTACGAACAGGCACTCCACTATGGCGAACTGTGTCTGCTCTATGACGAAGAGTATGGCACGAAGGAGGACCTCAGTGCGTCGTTGGGAAATCTGGCCGGCATCTACTCCTCTGCGGGCAAGCAGGATGTGGCCATCGATTACCTGCGGCGTTCCATCGACATCGAGACGGCACTTCTGGCATCCGACACCACGCATACGGCAGTCTCCCTTGCCATCCGCAAAGCCATGCTGGGCGAAGTGCTGGTGGCCAAGGCGAAGTCGGCCCTCCCGCAGTCCCCCGAAGGGGAGAAGACAGCTGGCGTCGGGCTGAATGCCAATGGTCTGTCGCTGCTGAACGAGGCCTTGCACCTGACCGACGATGCGCTGCTGATTGAGCGGTTGCTCGGCCGGCGCACACAAGAGGGTATCCGGCTGGCGCAGCTGGCGAACATCTACGATGCCCTGGGACAGAAGGAACGTGCCAAGGAGTGCAACCGTGAAGCCCTTGAGATAGCCCGCGAAACGGGCAACCGCCCCTCCGAACTGATTATTCTGCTGCAGGACGGCCAGCTGCAGGAGGCCATCGTCCTGGCGCAGGAACTGGGAATGCGCAAGCAGGAGTACGAGGCATGCGACCGCCTCTACCGTCAGGCTCAGGCAGCAGGCCGCAGTGGCGAGGCGCTTGCCTGGCTCGAGAAGGCCCGCGTGCTGCACGAACAGATGCAGAGCGAAGAGGCGCAACGCCAGCTGACCATCGCCCAGGTGCGGTACGACTCGTATCGCAAGGAGCAGCAGCTGAAGGCCCAGCAGCGTGCCATTCAAGAAGAGCGCTCGCGAGCACGGATGCTACTCATGCTCTCTGCCCTCTCGCTCATCATTGTGCTGCTGCTCGTCCTGCTGTTGGTCCAGCTGCGTCGCCGCAAACGCATGGTCGAAGAGGCTGCGGCGTACAAGGAGCGGCAGTATATCATCCTGACGCACGACCTGACGAACCCGATGGTGGCCCAGCAGCAAGTGCTGCGGATGTTCTACCGCGACTTCTCGAACTATACGCCCCAACAGATACGAGCCCTCACGGGACAGCTGCTTGCCGGCAGCGACAGCCAGTTGTCGCTGTTGCGCAACCTCGGCGAGATGGCGCAGCTGGAGCAGGGCAAGCGAACGATGCAACCCACACGTCTGGACCTCGGCAGCCTCATCACCGACAGCATCGTGCTCATGCGCAGCATCGCCGACCTGAAGGATGTGACAATCAGCCTCAAGTCCGAGCGTATGCTTGTGACGGCCGACCGCGAGGCACTGCGCACCATTCTGCGCAACATCATCAGCAATGCCATTAAATTCTCGCCCAAAGGCGGCGTGGTGGAAGTAGGGACGAAGGCGCCCAGCAGCTTCTACGTCCACAACGACGGCGAATACCTCCCGCAGGAAAAGATAGACGAAATCATGCATGCCAAGACACTTGTGGAGAGTCGCGTAGGCACCAGTGGCGAGAGCGGCACGGGTGTCGGCCTGCTCCTTTGCCGTGAGCTGGTGGCCATGAACCACGGCACCATGCAGATACTTTCTGCCCCGAACGAGGGAGTGACAATGGTAATAAACGTGCCGAGATAAAGAAAGGTGAAAAAGTAAAAAGGTAAAAAGGTGAAAAAGATAAAAGGTTAAAAGGTAAAAAGGTGAAAAAGTAAAAAAGGAAAAAGTTAAAAGGTTAAAGGTTATGAGGTTATGAACATAGGAATCCTTGACGACCATGAGCTGATATGCATAGGCGTAAGCAGTGTGCTGCACGACACGACGCACGTCGTCAGCATCAGTGCGGCCTGTGCCGAAGACCTGTTCGAGGCTCTGGAATCGGGCACGTCTTGCGACCTGCTGCTGCTGGATATCCTCATGCCCGGAACCAACGGCTTCGAGGTGGCCAAACGCATGCGTACGGAGTACCCCGACATCAAGATTATCGTTCTCTCGGTCGACACGAAGGAATACGTCATCACGCGGCTCATGCAAATCGGCATCGACGGTTTCATCAGCAAGAACGGGCCGCTGGAGGAGGTGAAGCTGGCCATCGACTCGGTGGCGGAAGGTGTGCCGTTCTATGGGCGCGACCTTGCCGTGCTGGTGCGCGACATCGTGGATGCACAGCCCAACAAGAGGTCCTCGGCCCTGCTCACCAAGCGCGAGCTGGAAATCATCGAAGCCTGTTGTGCCGGCCTGCTGGGCAAAGAGATTTCCGAGAAGTTTCACATCTCCCTCAGGGCCGTGAACAGTCACAAGACGAACATCTTCAACAAGCTGGGCATCTCTTCCTCTGTCGAGATGGTGCGCTTTGCCTTGGAGCACGGCATCATTTAGCTTGACCGGAAGCGCCCCGTGCTTATTCCGGAAGAGCCAGGCCCTTTGATATTTCTTCCCTGCGATTCTTGTCTATGTGAAATTATTATGTTATCTTTGCCGTTTGAAAAGGTTTATTAGCAAAAATGTTGTTCTATGGAAAAGTTAATTGATTTGGTTGGTGCCCGGTACAGTTGTCGCGGCTACCAGGCGCGGATGCCGGAGGAAGAGAAACTGCAGTACATCATGGAATGTGTGCGTCTGGCTCCGTCGGCGGTGAACCGGCAGCCGTGGAAGTTCCGGGTTGTCCGCAGCCAGGAGGGTAGGGAGGCATTGCAGTCTTGCTACCAGCGGGAGTGGTTCTGCAGCGCGCCGTTGTACATTCTAGTAGTCTGTAAAGTCTAAAAGTTGACTACAGCTCTCTGTTTTTCGCGTCAATCAGACTCCCCGTCTTGAGCAAAACAAAAATTGACTTAGCCTGTTGATTATCAAGTATAGAAACTTGCATATGTCAAATATTTTTCG
>JAFUVM010000055.1 GCA_017483665.1 Bacteroidaceae bacterium | reverse complement strand
ATGTTCAATGTTCAATGAGAAGCATTCAGGTGGTTATAGTGGCGGGGTTCCACCTCTTCCCATTCCGAACAGAGAAGTTAAGCCCGCCCGCGCCGATGGTACTGCACACCCGTGGGAGAGTAGGTAGCCGCCGTTTTTATTCATTGGAAGCCCTTCGAGAGGAATCTCGAGGGGCTTTTTTGTTTATGGGGCGAATGGGGCTGCTAATGGGGCTAATGGGGCAAATGGGGCTGATGGGGTTTATGAGGGTAAGGGAGCCCTGCGCTGATGCGCAGGGCACGGTGGCTGACGGGGGAGAGGAATGGGAGCAAAGGGAGGGAATGGGAGGAATGGGAGGGAATGGGAGCTAGGGGAACTGGGGGTTGGATGTTATTTGTAGGATGGTGGGGCGATTTGGGTTCCCCATTTTGTGTTGGGTTTGTCTGATGTGGCATATTTCATGATGGCGCCATCTGCGAGGTCTTTCCATGCGAGCCATGTTCCTTTGCATTCTTTTCCGTTGATGTTCAGGGATTTGATGTATGGTTTTCCGTCTTGTGAGCTTGTCTGTACGATGTCTTTTCCGTTTGGCAGATGTATGGTTATGCGTGGGAATGATGGCGTACTCAGTGCGAATCCTGCCACGCCGGGAATTTCGGGATATAGTCCGAGGCTGACCCACACGTACCATGCCCCCATGGCTCCGAGGTCGTCGTTTCCTGGAAGTCCATCTGACACGTCTATATATATTTCGTTTAAGACGCGTCGTATGACGTCTTGTGTCTTCCATGGCGACCCGACCCAATTGTATATCCATGGGAAACCGAAGCATGGTTCATTGCCTGAGGCGTACCAGTCGTCTCCATAGTCGGCATCGAGGCGGCGGAAGTATTCTTGTAGGCGTACTTCTGCGGAGTCGCGTCCGCCTATTGTCTCGATCAGTCCGTTGATGTTGTATGGTACCATCCAGAAGAAGTCCTTGTAGGTTGCCTCCATGAATCCTTCGTCGAGCGACTTCCAGTTGCCGTTTTGGTCGCGCGACTGTATCCATCGTGTCTGCGGATTGTAGAGTCTTTTCCAGAAGCGTGTCCGTTCCATGTATTTGTCGGAGAGTTCTTTGTCGTCGATTGCTTCGAGAGCGAACCTGGCGATGGCGAAGTCTGCGGACATGAATTCCAGTTGCCTTGATGCGTCGAGGTTGCCTGTTTCCAGGTAGTCTTTCAGGCCCGGGCGTGTCTCGAACTTCTGGCATTTTGCACCAGGCACTTCTGCTCCCTTCCTCATCACTTTGATGGCGGCTTCTTTGTCGAAGTTTCGTGCTCCCCATATCCAGGTGTTAGCCACGATGATGCTCGACGGGTCGCCTTCCATGATGTTTGTTTCCCAATTCGCCACGACCCATCGCGGAAAAGAACCTCCCCCTTGTTCTGCGAAGTCGATGTGTGACTGCGCTATGTCGGCAGCCACGTCTGGTTCGAGCATGACGAGCAGTTGTGTTTGTGTGCGATAGGTGTCCCAATTGCTGAATCCGGTGTATTGTCGCGAACGCGATTTGTGAACTTTCTCGTCGGCTCCCATGTATTCTCCGTTGACGTCGCTTGCCAGGCTGGGATGGATGAGAGCGTGGTAGAGGTGGGTGTAGAACTGTGTAATGCGGCTTTTGTTTTCGCCGTCCACTTCGATGCGTCCCAGGTAGTCGTTCCATTTCCTCTCGGCTCTTGCTACCACTTGGTCGAAGTCCCATCCCAGGTTGTCGGCCTTCAGGTTTTCTCTGGCATTTTCTATGGAGACATACGAGAGTGCGAACCTATAGAGGAGAGTTTTCTGCTGCTTGGTGTCGAATGTGAACCAGAAGCCCGACCTGGGTCCTTCTACGAAGTTGGAGCCGGCGATGACTTTGTCTTCCCGCCAGATGCCGCGTTGGCTTGAGGCGACATTGAATTCGCCCACGATGTAAACCTTATACGGGGTGGGATAGGCTTGCCCGCAGAAGCTTCCGCCTGTGGCGTAGCCTTCGAAGTGGTTGGCATCCGTCATGGCGACTGCCGCCTGGTAGATGGGTGTGGATGCCAGTCCGGAGCCGATGATGACTGTTCCCTTTTCCGCATCGCTGGGGAAGGTGAAGCGCCCCATACCCGAGCGCTCGGCCACCGTCAGCTCGGCCAGCACGTCTCCATTGACCTTTGCCTGGTAGTAGCCGGCGTGTCCCTTCTCGTCGCTCACGGTATAGTGTGCGGAGCGGATATCGTTGGGCGATTTCGTCAGCTCCCCTTTGAGAGGGAACATCGGGAAGTTGCCGAGGTTGTAGCATCCGCCGCCGCTGTACTGGTTCGCCACGAAGCCCGAGTTCTTCTCGAAGTAGGTCGGTGTGAACTGCACCATTCCGTGAGGATAGGTAGCGCCCGGGCAGATGTATCCCGAGGCCAGCCCGTGGGTGGTGCCTGACCCGATGAGCGTGTTCACGAGGTGTGCGAAGTCAGCAGTCTTTGCAGCAGACAGGGCGATGGAATAGAAGAGAGCCACGATGGCCGGCATCATAGGCCTGAAAAGACGCGATGGGGAAAACGGTTTGTTCATAGTTTGAGGTATAATTTGGAATTTAAGTTCGCTTGCTATCTTTCTTTTGTAGTTAAGTAGTTAAGTAGTTATCGCTTCGCTCGTCCTTCGGACAGTAGTTAAGCCAATACCTCTTTCGCCTGCTTTCTGTTTCCAAAGCATTCGGATTAACTACTTAACTACTGACTACATAACTACTTCGGGAATTAAGTAAGGAATATGATGGTCGTTAGCGGGAAACACTTCAATCCCTACAAAATTAGGAATAATTTCTCAGACGGACAAGTCAAGGGGGGATATTTGAATGCTTATTAAAGAAAATTAACTTTGGCTGAGTGGGGGCGGCGGTTCTGCGAATGAGCGTGCACGTCCGGCGTCGGGCCCACTTGTCGCTTGCCAGGCTCAGTAAACTCCCACGTGTGGCGTCGGGCTTTCCTTGCTGTGGCGTTTTGGCCTCTGATGATAATATAGGTCAGATGCACGCCGAGAAGGTTGGAATTTTTATCGTGGTTCCTTTGCTCGCATGGAAAAAAAGATGTACCTTTGCAGCTGGTTTTACTGCGGAAGCTGGCTTTTGCTTGCTGCATCGTGCCAGTGGAGCGTTCGCGTATATGATGAAGAAAAGTTACTTTGAGTTCGGTCTGTTGGCGGTTGCGTGGCTGTTTGTGACGGTCTTTTCATATACGACTTCCCCTTTGTTCCATGTTTGGGGCAATACGCCGGACTCGCCGATATTCCAGATTGTCGGGAAGTATTGGGCTGAGGGACATGTGCCTTACAAGGACTTGTGGGACATGAAGGGCCCGTTTATCCTCTTTGTCAATGCTTTGGGCTATGCTTTGACGGGGACGAAGACGGGTGTGTATGCGCTCCAGGTCGTTTCCCTCGGCCTGACGCTCGTCGTGATTTTCAGGACGTTTCTCCTGCGTCTGCCGTCGGGAAGCTCGTTCCTGCTGACGTTGTTGTCGCTGTGCGGACTGTCGTACGTCTACGAGGGCGGAAACATGACGGAAGAGTACATCTTGTTCCCGCTTTCGTTGTCGTTTTACTATATCCTGAGGTGGATTGATGCTTTCGAAGCGGAGGATGTGGTCAGACACCCTGCGAAACATGCGTTTCTCTACGGGACGGTCCTGGGCCTGAGCCTGATGTCGCGCCTGACGAATGCTTTGGGGCTTTGCTCTGCGGTGGCTGTCGTTGCCGTGACGCTCTTGCGCCGCAGGGAGTATGGGAACTTCTGGGCAAACGCGGGTATGTTCGTCCTGGGCTTCGGCGTCGCGTCGTTGCCGTTCGTGGCCTACTTCTACGGTCATGGAGCTTTACGTGAGATGTGGGAGGCGACCTTTCTGTTTGCCTTGGGATATGCGGGGAATACGCAGATGAACCTGTCCGAAATCGGCATCCACTACTTTGTGCTGAGCTACCTGAACAGCATCCTGATAGTGGCCGTCGGCGTCTACGTGGCCTGTCGGAGCAGGTCGCCCGTGGTGCGGTCGTGCCTGTATTTCCTTTCCGGAGCGGTTCCTTTCGTGTGGTTCTGCCAGGGGAACGGCTACGGTCACTATGGGATGATAGTCTATCCCATGTTTGCCTGGGCCGCGGGGGAGCTGCTGCGCCGTCGGCTTCGGCTTGCCTTTGCCGTTGTCTCTCTGGCGGTTATCGTCGGAGCTTTGAGCAAAGCACGCTTCATGTACGACATGTATCATTGGGACAACCAGGAGGTGCCGGCATGCCGGAGGCTTCTTGACCGTGAGCCAGCGCTGGACTATTCGTCGTTCGTGGCCTACGGCTGCGACCCCAATCTCTACCTCGACCTCGACGTGCACCCGGCGGTCCCGGTGTTTTCCCTTCAGGAAATGGGGCGCGGGAGAATCCCCGAGTGGACGGACTTCCTCCTGTCGATGTACGAGGAGAAACAGCCGCGTTGGATGCTGGTCTGCCGCGATATGGGCGGCGACTCGCTCATCATCGAGCCGTTGCTTGCGCGGAGCTACCTCCAGGTGCAGTCCGACCCCGAGAATCACCTTGAATTGTACAGGAAACGATGAAGGCTTTTGCACGAAAGGACACGAATGCCTGCGAATGTTTGTTTTTTTATGTAATAAAACAATAAAACGCCCCTGTGATTCGTTATATAAATGTAAATTTACTTTTCAGAAGTTAAAACGTAAGGACTTCGGAGCGTGCGGTAACGTTCTGTTCCCGTGTTTTTTACGAAATAGGAATGATAACAGCGTCGATAGTAACATACAACAATAACCTGTTGGACTTGGAGGGAATCCTCCGCAGCCTGCTCATCTCGCCTGTAGAGAAGGTATGGATAATAGACCACAGCGACGAATTCCTGCGGCTTGAAGGCGAGCTGCAGGAGTATATGCGTAAGGACGAGGACTTCATCAAGCATTCGGGCAGAGGCTTCCGCCTGGAATACATGAAGCGTAACAACAAGGGCTACGGCTGCGGGCACAACATCGCCCTGCGCAAGGCCATCGAGGAGGGCAGCCAGTACCACCTCGTAGTCAATCCCGACGTGTGGTTCGGCGCAGAAGTCATCCCGGCGCTCTGGCGGCTGATGGAGGAAGACAAGAACATAGCGCTGGTGATGCCCAAGGTACTTTTCCTCGACGGTTCGGTGCAGCGGCTGGCGAAGCTGCTCCCCACACCGCTCGACCTCTTCGGCCGCTTCTTCCTGCCCCAGTGGCTGATAGCCAAGCGGAACGACCGCTTCGAGCTCCGTCACTCCGGCTACGACACCGAGATGAACGTCCCCTTCCTCTCCGGATGCTTCATGTTCCTCAGGGTGAGCGCCCTGCAGAGCGAAGGACTCTTCGACGAACGCTTCTTCATGTACATGGAGGACGTGGACATCACGCGCCGCCTCCACGCCAAGTACAAGACGCTCTTCTACCCCTCGGTGAGCATCTACCACCGCTTCAGCCGCCTCTCCTACCACAAGTGGCGCCTCTCGCTCATCCACATGTCCAGCGTCGTGAAGTACTTCGGCAAGTGGGGATGGATGTACGACCGGGAACGGCGGCGCTTCAACAAGAGAATACTAAAGGAAGTAAAATCATTCAGCGAAGCAAAAGAATGAGGACAGCGAAATACATCACAGCCATCCTGTGCCTGCTGCTCATCCCCCTGGGAAGCAAGGCGCAGCTCAGTCGCCTCGGCGAGGACGTGCAGTACGGCGGCAGTCTGCGCGGCACGTTCGGCGGAGGCGACAATGCCCCCTTCTGGTTCACGAACAACAGGTACGGGCTGGGTCCCGTCGGCAACAACACGGTGCAGGCCCGCGCCTACATCAAGCGCGATGCCGAAGCAGACTCGATTCTGTCCTGGCGCCTGGGCTACGGCGCAGACATCGCCGCAGGCTACGGCAATCAGAGCGAGTTCAACGTCCAGCAACTGTACGTCGACGTGCAGTGGCAGATGCTTCGTCTCTCCATCGGACAGAAGGAGCGCCCGTCGGAACTCAAGAACGCCGAGCTCTCCACCGGCGGTATGACGCTGGGCATCAACGCACGCCCCTTGCCGCAGGTCAGGCTGGAGATGCCCGACTTCTGGGCTATCCCTGGCACACGCGGACTGTTCTCCTTCAAGGCACACATCGCATACGGCTTCTACACAGACAACGTCTGGCAGCGCCACTGGGCTGAAGGCACCGACAACATCTACACCAAGAACAGCCTCTTCCACTCCAAGGCCCTGTTCCTCAGGCTGGGCAACGAGAAGAGATTTCCCCTGATGCTGACCGGCGGACTGGAGATGGCCTGCCAGTTCGGAGGCAGAGGCTACAACCAGGTGGGCTACAGAGGAGAGCAAATAGAACAGGACGTCAAACTCGGAGGCAACATCTTCAAAGCCTTCTTCCCGAGCGGAGGCGACATCAACGACGACAACTTCTCCAACGCCTCCGGCAACCACATCGGCTCGTGGCACCTGCGTCTCGACTGGAAAGACAAGCGCTGGAGCGTGGCAGCCTACATGGACCACCTCTTCGAGGACCACAGCCAGATGTTCATGCAGTACGGCTTCTGGAAGGACATGCTGCTGGGCCTCGAGGTGAACCTGCCGCAGAACCGATACCTGAGCACCGTCGTCTACGAGCACCTCGGCACGATGAACCAGTCTGGACCCATCTATCATGACGCCACCGTCGAGAACCCCATGCAGATAAGCGCCAACGACGTCTACTACAGACACCACAACTACGGAGCTTGGCAGCACGGCGGCTTCGTCATGGGCAACCCGCTCATCCCGTCGCCCATGTACAACGGTTACCTCGGAAACCCGGGCATGCTGAGCATCAACTTCAGTCGTGTCAATGCACATCACGTAGGACTGAAGGGCAATCCCAGCCCCTATTTCTCGTGGCGCGCCCTTTACACCTACGAGAAGAACCTCGGCACGTACGACAAACCCACGATGGACCCCCTCAAGGGGCACTTCCTGCTCCTCGAGGCAACCTACGCCCCGAAGAAACTCAGGGGACTGAGCTTCACGGCAGCCTACGGGCACAACCACGGCAGCCTGCTGGGCCGCTCCAACGGCATGATGCTCACCGTGGCATGGGACGGCTGGATATACAAATACGACTAACCTGACAAGACATGAAACCCAACGTGAAAGTAAGACTCTACATATTGGCGCTTGTGGCAGCCCTGCTGAGCATGAGCAGCTGCGACAAAAAGGACTGCAACGGCGACCTGGACGGCATGTGGCAGCTGACGGAGTGGCGCAGTGCCGAGGGCACCGTGAAGGCAACCAAGCAAGACATGATATTCTACAGCTTCCAGCTGCAGATGTCCGCCTTCCTGAAAAGTGGCGAGAGCGACTTCTACATGCGCGCCTTGCTGAAGGTCAGCCCGGACCAGATTACCATTTACAACCCGTTTGACTACGTAGGAGACAGCCACGACGAGGTCCGCCCCATGTCCGTCCTTGCGGCAGTGGGCGTTCCGGAGGACGGCATCTTCCGGATTGAGACGCTGACGAGCAGCCAGATGCTGCTGAAGACCAACGCCGGCGACCTTCTCTCCTTCAGGAAGTATTAACATCATCCCGCAGTCAAGAAACAGACATTCCATGAATATAACCATACTCACCTTTGTCCTGGCATTCCTCTCGGCAGCCATCGTCACAGCGATAGGACTGCCCCTCATCATCAAGGCGTGCCGGTACTTCAAGCTCTACGACCTCCCCAACGAACGAAAGATACACCATAAGCCGGTGCCGCGGCTGGGCGGACTGATATTCATGCCCGCCGCTGTGGTGGGCCTTGCCGTGGCCTCGCGGGGGCATGCCCTGATGGGCGGAAACGAATTTGTCTTTGGTGTCTCCACATTAGCCATGTCCATCGGCGGACTGATGATTTACATAATAGGCATCATCGACGACCGCGTGGGCATGAAGGCTTCGCACAAGTTCGTCATCCAGGCCGTCGCGGCACTCATCCTGCCCCTCTGCAACCTCATCATCACCGACCTGAACGGCATCTTCGGCCTGCATCAGATAAACATTTGGATAGGCTATGTGCTGACGGTCGTCATGATTCTCACCATCGTGAACGCCATCAATCTCATCGACGGCATCGACGGTCTGTCCTCGGGCCTCTGCATCCTGATACTGACGGCCTACACGTATCTGCTGCGCGACAATCCGGCCATCGCCTCGCTCGACGCAGCCATCGTAGGCTCGCTCGTCGTCTTCTGGTGCTTCAACGTCTTCGGAAAGGTTGGCGGCAGGAAGATTTTCATGGGCGATGCGGGCAGCCTGTTCCTGGGGTACGTCTGTGCCTACATGAGCATCAAAAGCCTGATGCGCCCCATAGCGCCCGTGGATTGCGGCGAAGAGCAGATGCTTATCTCCATCACGCTGCTGCTCATCCCCGTGCTCGACGTGATGCGAGTGGCCGTGCAGCGCCTGCTGACGGGGCACGGCATCTTTGTGCCGGACAAGACGCACATTCACCACATCCTGATGAATGCCGGCCTGTCGATGCACGCAGCCTTGGCCTGCATCCTGACGCTCTTCCTCCTGATTTGCGGCATCAACTATGCTTTGTGGCAGTGCCACTTCCTCATGCCCGTCATTGTGCTGACGGACATAACAATCTACGCGCTCATTATTGGCGTGTTGATGCTCTTGGGAAAGTCGGAAAACTAAAAGGGAAGCGGCCGGTCAGTCCAGTGCTTCGTACTTCGACTGACGGCTCTTGAACTCGGGAACAATTTCCTTCATGATCTTTACGATAGCCATGTCGTCGTACGTGAAGCTTGCTTCGAGCAGGCGCTGTTCGTTCTGGCAGGCCTGGTCGTAGTCGTATTCGCGCACCTGGGCTACCATAATCTTGGGGTGAACGGTGGGCAGTGTGTGCTCGGCGTCGTTGAGGACCTCCTCGTAGAGCTTCTCTCCGTCGCGCAGACCCGTGAACTCTACGCGGACGTCCTGTGCGCCGCTCAGGGTTATCATGCGCTTTGCCAGGTCGGCAATGCGTACGGGTTTGCCCATGTCGAAGACGAAGATTTCGCCGCCCTTGCCCATTGTTCCGGCCTCGAGCACGAGCTTGCAGGCTTCGGGGATGAGCATGAAGTAGCGGATGATGTCGGGGTGAGTCACGGTCACGGGGCCGCCTTTGGCTATCTGGTCCTTGAAGATGGGTATCACGCTGCCATTGCTGCCCAGGACGTTGCCGAAGCGTGTGGTGACGAACTGTGTGCAGGGCAGTTGGCCGTCGGCCTGCAGCAGGTTGGGGTTGACGCCCTCTGTCTGTCCGCCCTCGTTTGCCTTTTCGATGGCTCTGTTGAGCGACTGGCAGTAAATCTCGCAGATACGCTTGGAGCAGCCCATGACGTTGGTGGGGTTGACGGCCTTGTCGGTGGATATCATCACGAACTTCTTCGTGCCGTACTTGACGGCGAGGTCGGCGATGACGCGTGTGCCGTAGACGTTGTTCTGCACGGCCATTGCGGGATTGTCCTCCATCATGGGCACGTGCTTGTATGCTGCGGCGTGGAAGACGTAGTCGGGCTTGTAGCGGCGGAAGATGTCCTCCATGAATGTTTCGTTGGTGATGCTTGCCACGATGGTGTGGCAGAGTATGTCGGGATACTTGGCGGCCATGATGCGGCGGACGTCGTGCATGGGTGTCTCGGCCTGGTCGATGAGTATCATTTCCTTGGGGTTGAAGCGTGCCACCTGGCAGACCATCTCGCTGCCGATGCTGCCTGCGGCGCCGGTGATGAGGATGCGGTTATCCTTGAGCAGCTGTCCGATGGCGTGCATGTCCACTTCTATCTTCTGGCGTGGCAGCAGGTCTTCGATGTCCACTTCATGGAGCAGGCTGGAGCGCAGCTCGCTCTTTCCGTCCCATTCCTCTTCGGTGTTGGGCATCATCATGATTTTGATGCCGGCAGAGATGAGGGCGTTGATGATGGCATCCTGTTCGCGGAAGTGGGAAGTCTGCAGCGGGCTGACTATCAGGGCCGACGCTCCTTCTTTCTGCATGAGTGCCACAAGGTCGTCCTGGTCGGTCCATACGGGTTTCCCCATCACCCAATGTCCCTTCATGTTGCTGTCGGGGCTGACGAAACCGCGGATGCTGTAGCGTGCAGGGACTTCGTTGCGTATGCTCTTTGCCAGGCTGATGCCGCCGTTCTGTGTGCCGTAGATGAAGATGCCGCGCGTCAGTCCGTTGGTGCGGAAGAGGTCGTACATGGTCTTGACGAGTACGCGTACGGCGCACATCGTGGACGTTGCTATGATGACGAAGACGAGCATCAGTCCGGGACTGCTCAGGAGCACTTTGTCGTTCTCGGGCATGAAGAAGTAGCATAGGTAGGCGATGGCGGTGCCGAGGCCCATTGCATAGAAGATGCGCGTGAGGTCGACGAAGCTGCTGAAACGGAAGATGCCGCTGTAGGTGTGGAAGATGCGGAACGCTATGGTGTAGGGGATGAGCAAGGCCAGCAGTTGCAGCAGGATGCCCCAGAAGTTGCTTACTATGGCGGAGCCGCCGCGCAGGAAGTAGTATCCGAGCAGTCCGCTGATGAGGATGATGCCGTAGTCGATGATGAGGATGCACCAATAGGGGAGCGTCTTGCGGTTGAAGTACCAGTTGACGATGCTTGAGAATATCTTCATGTCTACTCTGTGTCAATGTAATATATATATGTGTCGATATATATATGTGTGGTTCTATGTTTGTGCGCAAAGTTACAGCTTTTTTGTTATATCTGCAAGATAAAGCGGAAAAATTGTTAAAAAGACAAGAGGCTAAACACGAAAAACACTGAAATTTAGAACAAATTGCAAGGTTTGGGACCGTAGTGGGAGACATTTCGGAAGGGAGAGCCGGACGGAGGCGCGGGGTGCTCCAGAAACAAGCGCAGGCTCTTCCGGAATAAGCGCCGTGCTCTTCCGAAATAAGCGCCAGGCGCTTCCGAAATAAGCGCGAGGCGCTTCCGAAATAAGCGCGAGGCGCTTCCGGGAGAGGCGCAGGCAGTGTCGGTTTTCAGAACATGGCCTTCCAGGAGGAAGAGATAACCCAGCGGTTCGGCATGAAGCTGGTGCCGAAGGTGTGGAGGAAGTCGAAGGAGAAGCCGACCGTCTGGTTGTACCGCTGCAGGAGGTCGATGTTGATTCCGGCTCCGCCTGCGGGGCGCAGCTGTGCGCCGATGCTGAGCAGCTCAGGCCCCATTTGGTGTCCCTCGGCAACCTGCCGGAAGGTGACCGCCTCGTTGTAGCGTACGCCCCACAGGGTGCGTGCCCCGACGCGTACTTCCCTGAGGATGGGGTAGCTCCAGCCTGCAGCGAAGTTGCCATGATAGATGTGTGTGTGTTCGCCCCAGGCTGTGATGTCGTAGCGCGGAATCTCCAGCTTTGCCTGCGAGAGCGTGTAGCGTGCGATGGCAGAGAGCGAGAAGTAGTCGCCCAGGAACCATTCCGCCTCTACTCCAGCTGTGATGGAAGCACTGGTGCGCAGCGTGACGCCCGTCATGTCGAAGCCCGGTGCGGCCTCGGCAAAGTCGGCCACGTCCAGCGAACGTCCGTTTGTCTCGGTGCCGGAGACCAGTCGGAAGCCGGAGCCTTGGCTGGGCTCTTTCCTGAAATCCACTCCCGGGGCTATGCCCTTTCTGCCCAGTATCTTGTCCGTGATGTAGTAGGCCAGGTTCGTGCTGACCACACCGATGCCGGCTCCCATGAACACGTCGTTCATCCAATGTGCGTTGTGCTCTATGCGCAGCACCTGCGTCCCTGTGGCCGCAGCGTATCCGCCGATGGTGATCCAGGGACTGATGTGGCCGTATTCGCGGCTGAGGATTGTGGCGCTCATGAAGGCCAGCGATGCGTGCATGGACGGGAAGCTGCTGGCGTCGGAGCCGTCGG
Source organism: Bacteroidaceae bacterium (assembly GCA_017483665.1). Taxonomy (GTDB): domain Bacteria; phylum Bacteroidota; class Bacteroidia; order Bacteroidales; family Bacteroidaceae; genus Physcousia. The sequence continues at coordinate 450 of JAFUVM010000055.1, read as the reverse complement.
GCCGGTCCTCCGTCACGGTCCATCGCAAGGTCTGCGCCAGTCCGACCGTCAGTCCGGCGGCCAGTCCGTTGGCAACAAGCATGCGCTGCACCGTGCTCCGCGACTTTACGCCGCAAGCCTTCATCACCCATGTGGCAGCCAGAGGCGAGAGGGCCAGGCCATAGTCCGCCCAGCGGCCGCTCTTCTCGGGGTAGGGGCCGGGCAGCCGGTTGAAGCTTCGGTGGGTAAGGGTCTGAATGACGCCGCGCAGGGGCATGAACATGCCGTCGCGGTCGAAACGCATCTCCTCGCGGACGAGACTGTCTTCCGCGAGGAGTTGCTTCAGGAGCTCATACTCTTCCTGCCGCTTGAGCAAAAGCGAGTCCTGGCACATGCCTTCGGCGGCAAGGCAGAACAGAAGCAGGGACAGGAAGAGGCGGCTCATGATTATAGAATTCATAATTCATAATT
>JAFUVM010000112.1 GCA_017483665.1 Bacteroidaceae bacterium | reverse complement strand
GAAACGAAAAACCGTCTATGGAACAACCGACCACACAGCAGCAGAAGCCCCGGCGCCTGCCATACGGCATGCAGAACTGGGAGGACGTGCGCCTCCTGAACTATTACTATGTAGACAAGACCCGCTTCATCCCCGAGATAGAAGAGGCCAACCACTATTTCTTCTTCATCCGCCCGCGACGCTTCGGCAAGTCGCTGCTCATGAACATGCTGCGGCAGTACTACGACGTGAACAAGCGCGACCTCTTCGACCGCCTCTTCGGCGACCTCTGGATTGGACAGCACCCCACACCGATGCACAACCAGTACTTGGTGCTCCACCTGAACTTCGCAGCTTTCTCCGGCGACATGGAGGGCTACAAAGATCGCATGGATGACTACTGCCGCATACAGTTCCGCGGCTTTGTTGACACTTATGCCCAATGGCTACCCTCGAACGCCATGGACGAGGTGATGTCTGCAAACGGTGCTGCCAACCAGCTGTCGGCTCTGGTGCAACAATGCGAAAAGGCCGGACAGAGCATATATCTCTTCATCGACGAGTACGACCACTTCACTAATGCCATCCTGGCCGACGCCGCCACCGAGCGCGACTACAAGGCCGAGATGCACGGCACGGGTGCCTTCCGCGCCTTCTTCGATGCCATCAAGACGGGCACCGACTCGGCCATCAAGCGTTGCTTCATCACCGGCGTCAGTCCCGTGACCATGGACGACCTGACCAGCGGCTTCAACATCGGCACCAACTACACCACGCAGGCAGACTTCAACGCCATGGTGGGCTTCACGGAGCAGGAGGTGCGCGACATGCTGGACTACTATCGCCAGTTCTACACCTTCCGCCACAGCACCGACGAGCTGATAGATATAATGAAGCCGTGGTACGACAATTACTGCTTCGCCGTGGAATGTGTGGACGCCCCACCACTGTACAACAGCGACATGGTGCTCTACTTCCTTGACAACTATATCAGGCGAAAAGGCAGGATTCCCCAGGACATGCTCGATGCAAACATACGCACCGACTACTCCAAGCTGCGCATGCTCATCCGTAAGGACGAAGGGTACAAATACAGATCATCACAAGAGGGAGCTTTTCTCGGAACGAACGCCAGCATCATCCAGCAAATCGCAGAGACAGGAACCATCACCGCAAAGCTGAAAGAGCATTTCCCGTCGGAAAGCATCACCGAGCCCGACAATTTCGTGTCACTGCTCTACTATTTCGGCATGCTAAGTATCTCAAGCAATGGCGGACTAAGGGGCATAAAGTTTCAAATACCCAACCAGGTGGTGCGCGAACAGGTATACAGCTATCTGGAAAGCGCCTACAAGGAGCACCACCTCGCCCTGCACGAAGGACAGCGCAGGACACTCATGGAGAACATGGCACTCTATGGCTGTTGGCGAGCTTTTTTTGAATACATCAACCAAACTCTTCGTCAATACTCTTCACATCGAGACAAACTGAAAGGTGAGGCGTTTGTACACGGCTTCGTCCTGGCACAAACTTGCCTCAACGACGTGTACCTGCCCATCAGCGAACTCGATGCAGGCATCGACGGCGGCTATGCCGACATCTACCTGCAGCCCCGTCTCGGAGTCTACCCCGACATCGCTCACAGCTACGTCTTAGAGCTGAAATACCTGTCGGGCAAAGCAAGCGATACAGAGGTAGCCCGTACGCGCGAGAAAGCCCGCGAGCAACTCACCCGCTACGCCCAGAGCGTGGCCGTGGAGCGCACCTACGCCCCTACCCGGCTGCACCGCCTCGTCCTCCTTTGGCGCGGCATGGAGCTGGCCGTGGCCGAGGAGCTGTAGGTATACAGAGTTTATTTGCATACATTTCAACAGAAAGAAAAGGAACGAGCGTATGATATACATTGCCAACCCCATTTACGACGTAGTGTTCAAGTACCTGATGGCCGACGAGCGTATAGCACGCACCATTCTCTCGGCACTGCTCCAGACAGACATCGTCAGCTTAGAGGTGCGTCCACACGAGTATCCCAACAGCCAGCGCGACGCCCTCTCGGTGTTTCGCATAGACTTTGCAGCCACGATACGCGAGACTGACGGCAGCACACACCTGGCGCTCATCGAACTGCAGAAGACCTGGTTAGAGACGGAGACACTACGTTTCCGCCAATACTTAGGCGTGCAATACCAGAATCCGAAGAACATGGACCGGGAAGGCTATGGCATGCCCATGATAGCCATCTACTTGTTAGGACATCGTGTGGGCGACATAGAGGAACCAATACTCTACGTGCGACATGAGGCACGCAACCGTGAAGGACAGGTAGTGACGAAGGGACTGCCCGACCCCTTTGTGTCGAGTCTGACCCACGACAGCGTCATCGTACAGATACCCTTGCTGCGCGGACAGGTAAACACACGACTTGACCGTGTGCTGAGCATCTTCGACCAGACACTGAAAAGTGACAAAGACCAGCACACGCTGATTATCGACGACGGTCTGTATGCAGATGACGACGACATGCAGGCAGTGCTGCACCGACTGCTCATGGCAGCAGCCAATGCCGACATGCGTCAGGACATGAACGTGGAGGACGAGTATTTCTCGGCCATAGAAAAGCGCGACACCGAAATCCTCATGCGCGAAAAACAGCTTGCTAAGCAGAAAGTGACGATTGACGAGCAGAAGGAGGAGATTGAAAAGAACAAGGAGGAGATTGAAAAGAACAAGGAGGAGATTGAAAAGAACAAGGAGGAGATCGAAAAGAACAAGGAGGAAATCGAAAAGAACAAGGAGGAAATCGGGAAGCAGAAGGAGGAGATCGGGAAGAAAACAGCACAGCTACGCTCCTCCATCCAAGCCTTACACAACAAAGGTTTCTCCATCGAAGAAATAAGCTCCGTTGTTAGCATGGAAGAGAAAGACATTATCCGTCTGCTCGAATAATCGTCACCAACGCTCGCAGCTTAAATGAACGATGCAAGCAGATAGGCGCAGCCATCGTTTTTCAAGCACCATATTTAACGAATTACACGAATGCATGCTATATGGGCAGCAATTCGTGTAATTCGTTAAATTCGTTGTTAAAGCAGATATTCTTACTAACAGAGACGCGTCAGTTGTGCAGAATGAGGGCCGACTGCGGGCTGACGGTGACGGTAGCGCCGGAAACGGTGCCGAGGCCCTGCTCGTCGATGACGCCGTCGCGACAGACTGCGGTGTACTGTCCCTCGGGGATGGCCACCTCGCGGGGCTCGCTGTTGGCGTTGAGGATGACGATGATGTCGGCCCACTCGTCGCCACCGGCATGGTTCTTCAGGCGGAAGGCCACGAGGCAGTCGTCGGTCGGCAGGAACTCCAAGTGACGGCGCACCAGGTCGGCCTTCCCCAGATGGAAGGCGGGATGATGACGACGCAACGCAATCAGGTTCTTATAATACTCAAACACCTGCGGGTAACGCTCCTTGTTACTCCAGTCGAGCTGATTAATCGAGTCGGGCGACTCGAACGAGTTGTGCACGCCCTGCTTGGTGCGCAGCAGTTCCTCGCCGCTGAGCATGAAGGGCACG
>JAFUVM010000054.1 GCA_017483665.1 Bacteroidaceae bacterium | reverse complement strand
TTGGCAACCTAACTACTTCTTCAATCCTCCCAAATTTGCATTTAGTCCAAAATTGAACTTCCTCGTTTTTCCCTTGATTGCCTTTATTTTAGGCTGAAATGCGTTAATCTTCCAAAATCGCTTCTTTGTTACAAGCTTTTTGTGTAACTTTGCAGATGTAAAACCCTAAAAAGCGCAACTCTTAAAACCCATTCGACTATGAAAAGACTCCTCACCACCTGTTCATTGCTGGCCTGCGCCTTCCTGGCACACGCCTACGAGATTGTAGCAACGGTTAGCATCGAGGGCAACACAAAGTGGTACTTCGACATAGAGTTGTCCGACAACGACATCGACTTCACAGCCTTCCAGATGGACATCACCCTGGACGGCGACGTGGAGCTGACGAACGACAACCTGACACGCAGCAAACTGGCTGAGAAACACACCATGATGATTGGGAAGCCCGACGGGCACTACCGCATCCTGGCCTACAACACAGACAACAAAGCCCTGAAAGGCATCCAAGGCGAGCTCTTCTCCTTCACCCTCGACGGCGACATCCGGGGCATCACCATCAACAAGATCATCTTCTCCAAGGCTGACGGCACCGAAGTCGAGGCAAAGGACTTCATCAGGCCCCTGGACCGCGACAACGACGATGCCCTGACCGACATCGCTGCCGACAACAAGAACCAGAGCCCCGTCATCTACGACCTGGAGGGCAAGCAAGTCTACAAGATAGACCGCCGCGGCATCTACATCCGCGGCGGCAAGAAGGTCGTGATGAAGTGAGAAGGAGGTAGAGGAAGATAGAAGAAGATAGAAGAAGTAAGAGGAAGATAGAGGAAGATAGAAGAAGATAGAGGACAATTGTTCCTTTACATTTAGCATAATGAGGGGGATGTCAGATAAACATCCCCCCTCACGTGTAAGTTCAAGTCCATTAAGCGTAGCTCATCAGACACTCCTTCACTCTTCTTCCCAAAGTTCCCAATCATCGTTCTCTTTGGTCAGAACTTCCGAGTCATCAGCTTGTCCACCGTCAATGATGGAAACCGCTATTATCTCTGAGCCCTCAGCCCAGAGAAGTTCTATACATGGCTTAATATACTTTTTCATTTCTTCTGGTGTTAATAAAGGATTTTCTTTCCGATGGCATTCGCAGAGCTTCGTTTCACGATGTTAATGCCCTTTTGCGCTTTACCAACGCGCTGACCGGACATATTATAATATTCGTTTCCTTCTTCAAGGGCAGAACTGAAGCTTATGCCTGTTGCATCATCTGCGATTGTATATACCTTAACCCCCGAGTCGGGGACATACAGAAGGGCACGGAAAGCACCGACCGTAGGCTGTACGTCTGCAACGAGATAGAAACCTATCAGACCGTTTTGCTTTTGCAGGACGTAAGAGCCTACGGGAGCAGGAATGCTCTTGAAGGTGCCAGAGAGTACACCACTGGTGAGGTTCGCATCGTCGGTAGCTGCCAACACAGCATTTTCCTGCGTAAGCACGAGTGAACCTTCGCCATGTATCACGACGGGACTATTAGCATCGATAGTTGATGCGCTCTCAAGATTAATGCTTGTGCCTGTTACGGATATTGCTTTTGAAGCGGAAAATCCATCTGGCACGTCGGCTTCAAAGGGAAGTACCAGAGTCTTGTAGCCACTGACATTTGTAGTGAAGTTTGCTTGTGTAGCCGTAAAAGCAGTTGCCACTTCGAAATCTTCGCCATCTGTCAAGACAAGATTCTCGCACACGCCGTTGATGATGACATTCTTCTCTGGAAGTTCAGTCCGGACAAACGACGGAATCTCATCGTTACCCAAGTCCAGAAGGGCATTGGCGGGAACATTTCCTTCTGAATCTGTTATCTTTACAAAAGAAACAGACGGAGCGGGTTCTACACCATTGTGGCTATCGATGGCAAGCACTGTGCCCGTCACCCTGATTGGATAAAGACCGGGCTTCATCTCGGCAGATGTCTCGTAGTAGAAAGAAAGGATTTCGCCTTCCGTACCTTCTATAGTCTCTAATGATGTATTGTAAATCTTCACATAGTATTGGCCTGGAGTCGGATTGGTGATGTCATAATCGTGGTTTGGAATGAAAACACCTTTTTTGAACTTACCGGGGAAACGGTCTGAATTCATGTCGAACGGATAGTCCATATCCAAAGTTATTCCTTCTGGAAGGAAGAGATGGAATTCCAGCGCAGTGTAGGCATTGGTATTGACCAGCTCCATCGAGAAGGTTTCTTCGTCATCAATACTGATGCCAGGTGTCGTAGTAAAGGGCTTCACCTGTACTACATCTTCTGCCAGTAAGCTTCCAGTTAAGGTAAACATTACAAGCAGAAGAATAAAGCTTTTAATTTTACTCATTTTCTTCATTTTCTGTATCGTTATTGTTCATTATTTCAATAATACCAACAACATCCATGATGTTAATGTTATCGTCGCCGTTGGTGTTGGTAACCTCTGGAATGAGGCCTTCGTCCTCCGAGCCATTCATCAGGCTTACTGCACCCACCACATCCATGATGTTCACCTTGTCGTCGCCGTTGGCATCACCGAGCTTGAATACCCCGAGGAGTCCGTTGCGGGTACGGGCTGTGACTGCCGTTCCGTCGGCCATCGTCATGGATATCTGGTTTATCTTCACCTGATGGCGATGGCCTGTGTCGATGGTGTCGGGCAGATAGACGTTGAACGTCAGCAGAGCCTGTGTGGCAGGCTCGATGGTGCCGCCTATCATGGTGAAGTCCCACAGCTTGGCTCCTTCCTCGATGATGGAGATAGTGTCCGTAGCCTCGCAGATGGTTATGTCGTAACCGGTGGCCTTCTCGCTCAGCGTGTAGTCGGTTGGCTCCACAACTACGCCTGCCGGGAAGGTGAGGCGGATGTTCAGGTCCTTCACCACATCTGTGTTGACAAGGTTGATGGCATACCTGACCGTATCGCCCGGCTTGCCGACCACCGTAGGCAGATAGTACGAGTAGAGCGAGAGGGCAGGCATGTTCGGTTCTCCGGGTGAGCTGGGATTGAAGATGAACTTGGCATAGAAGTTCAGGTTCTCCTTGCCAACGGTATAGCTGAACGAACGCAGGTTGGTGTACAACTCGCCGTTCAGGTACCATCCTGCAAACTCATAGCCCGTGTTGGCATAGGCAGTCAGGGTGTACGTACTGCCCTCTAGGAAACGCCCGGTGTTACCACTGTAGTAGCCGCCGTCGGAGCAGGTGGCCGTGACGTTGTGCTTCAGTATCGGGTCGTTGGGTTCCGCAGGAGAGCTTGGATTGAACACGCAGTTGGCTGTCAGCGTGTCGCCGTCAACAGGCACGGTATAGTTGAACGACGTGCTGTTGGAAACCGTCTCACCTTTAAGGTTCGTCCAACCAAGGAAACTGTACCCGCTCTCGACGTACGCACTCACGTAGACACTCTTGCCAGCCAGGTATCGGCCAGCACCGCTGACCGAACACCCCTGCGTAGCACGAAGGCCAAGACGATAGTAGAGCGTTGTGCTGGGTTCATTTGGCTCGCTGGGACTACCCGGCGTAAAGGCATAGTTGGCAATGAGCGTGTCTGTGTTCTCCGTATTCACGAAGCTGAAGGATGTCAACGCACTCAACTCGTTGCCCCGGGTATCCGTCCAACGGAGGAAAGTATAGCCGGTGTTGACGTAGGCATAGACATTCACAGTGCTGCCCACAGCATACCGTCCTGCACCCGAGACGCTGCCGGCCTCGTCGATGTTGCGCAGGAGCACTATCCTCGAGTAGATAGTGGGTGCTCCCGGCTCAACGGGCGACGGCGGGTTGAAGTCGTCCTGAGCTTGGGCAGTGACGTACCCCGCAAGGCACGCCACTGCTATTGTTAGAAATCTTATCCGTTTCATACGCATACATTATATAATATGTATATGTTAGCGCACAATGACCTTGCTTGCCTTCTTTCCCTGGCGAACAACATAGATGCCAGCTTCAAGGCGACTGGCATCGTTGCCAAGGAATTTGCCGTCCACGCTGTAGATATCAGCCTTGCCCATGATGGCATCCTTTTCTACTTCCCTGACAGCAGTCGGGTCGTTGGAAACGAAGCTCAGGGTGAAGCGCGTGTTGTCTGTGCCTGCCTTGGCAGAGAAGGTGTATGCGCCGTCGGTGATGTCGGTCGTCGTGCCCGTCAGGTTGTCCGTGATGAACACCTTCTCGGCATCGCAGCGACTGGTGGAGATGGTGTAGTCGCCGTCCTGACCCGTATAGAAGCCAAGGGCAACTGTGCCTTCTGCGAAGGGACGCTCGTTGATGGCATACTGTGTACCCTCTGCGTCCAAGGTGTATATCTGCGGCACACTGCCGTCCATGCTCATGAACTTGCTGGCATCGCACGCTGTCTCATACGCCAGACTTGCCTCCTCGTTCAGCACCACGCGGGTCATGTCCTCCATCTCGCCACTGGCAACAGTGAGGTTCACCACCTGGCGTGTCTTTGCCTGCGGAGCCCATTCCTTCACTGCGTTCTGGCTTTCGATGACGCTTGTCAGCTGACGGCCCTGCAAGGGGAAGCCGATGGTGTTATACTCCTCGTTGGGGCACTGCACGAAGAAGGCCTCATTGGGACGGATGGCATAGTCGTCATCTGTCAGCGAGTAGGCTGTGTAGGTTTTTCTATCGGGGTTCCAGATAGTGATGGGAGCCGTGAAGTTCAGCGCATGATTGTTGTAGAAGCATTGATAGGGATTGCCCACCAGGTTCCAGCCCTTGTTGCTTGCTGTCTCGCTGGCATTCACGGCAAGCGTCTTATTGAACTCCCTGCATGAAACTATGTTCTGCTTTGTTTCGTTGTTGACGGCATAAAGGGATGTCCAGCAATCCTTGTTTGATTGCAGGATGAAACCTGTGCCGGCGGGAATAATGCCTGTGCGGTCCACATTCTTCCAGTTGCCGGACATGCCATTGGCAGCCCTTCCCTCACCATCGTAATAACGGATGGCAAACTGTACGCCTTCCTGGTTGTGAGCAATGCGCGAAATGTCAAGGTCGAAAGGCAAAGAGATGAAATTCCAGCGATTGGCTTGTGTCTTGTACATCACATAGGCATCACCGTTTATACTTAGGTTTTGACAGTTACTTAACATCATTCCGTATCCCCATTCGTCGTTAAAGTCACGCCAAACTCTGAAATCTTCAAATGCTTGTGCAGCATCGCCATTGACTTTCAAATAAGAATTTTTGTTATGAACATCAACACTTGGCTGTCCGCCAAAACGCTCATGATTCAGTGTCAGTTGTCCGTGAATTGGAATGTAGTCAATGCTGCTGTAGTCGAAAGGTTCTATGGCCTTGGCGTTGTACCAGTAGCTGTGCAGTTTGTAGCTATTCACAAGGTAATGGGGAACCTTCAATGTTAACTGAGAGATGTTCCTATGAGGATAGGTACTGCCACTTATGATTGGATCAACCACAGTTGCTGAGTTCAGCTTTAACACCTCAAGTTGAGGCGTATTATCAAAAATTGCATATGGAGTCGTATACTGCGATACGCTCAGCTCAGCATACTTAAGATTCTGGCAATTGCAGAAGGCATATTCCTCGATAGTTGTTACACTGGAAGGAACGAAAAGTGAATCAAGGGCGTTACATGTATTAAATGCTGCATTGCGAATGGTCGTCAATCCCTCTGGCAAACGAGGATTGAAATTCCAACAACCTTCAAAAGCTCGTGAACCCACAGTCTCCAAACCTTCAGGCAGACTAGTTTGAAGGCTATGACACTCTTTGAAAGCGTAGGTATCCACAGTTCTCAGTTTTTCCGGCAGGATAACATCACTCAGGTAGTAACAGTAATAGAATGCATCTCTTGGGATTGTAATTAGGTTCTTACCAAAGTGAGCCTTCTTTAGCCAGTAGGCATCTTCAAATACATCTTCTCCCATTTCTGTTAGGTTATCAGGCAAAATGGCTTCAAGTATATGGCTCATGCAGAAAGCTCGGTATCCTATATTTTGTAGAGTCGATGGGAAATTGACCTCTTCTACGAAAGAATTATAGAAAGCCTCGCTATTTATTTTTGTCAAGCCTTCAGGCAAAACGACCTTGTGCAGGAATACCATTGTGGTATCCTTACCATATAAGCGAAATTGTTGAGTTGGTATTTCCGCAAACTGTGCTTCACTCAAATCAAGCTCAAGCAGCGTTGACATCATCTTTATCTTTGCCCAGTCGTCACTATTCATGGCTCCCTTCACCTTCAGACGGCGTACATTCTTGATGTGATCTGTGTTGTACAGCACCTCAGTACCTAAGCTACCTGGCTCTAAGAGGTTTACAATTATCTGCTGCTTAGACATTACGCCGACATTTCGTAAATACACACTGGCATATCCTTTCCATGCAAGAGCACTGAGAGTCCATGTTATGGTATGCAAGCCAGGCTCCAATTCTTCAAAGAATCGGGTATATGCATTATTATCCGTGTATGGTTCATGATTACATTGTTCATCTCCTAACCGACGTACTAATTCTCCATCCACATAGACGTCCAATGATGGGGGATTATCGGAAAGAGAATATATCAGCGTAGATGGCTCTTCTATCAAGACTGTAGCACTAATGGAACTTGTTTGTCCGGAATTACCTAAATATCTTTCAAAATATGTTCCGCTGGTATAGCTATTGTTTGGCAAGGCCCAAGTATAATAATCATTTTGTCCGAAGCTGCCGTCGGACGTAGAGAATAAGATGGGACGTTCGTTCCACCAGGGAGCCTGATAGCCAGTGGACATGCCGAACGAGTTCTGAAGGGCTGTTGTAGCAGCGTTGAGTTCTACGATAGTGCTGGCCTCATTCTCATAGATAGCTTCAAAATCGGCAATAGCCCAGGCATAGTTGACCTCGGCACTCTCCAAGGCATCGTAGAGGGCTTTCTTGGCTATAAAATAAGATCCTTCAGCTGCATCTAACAACTGCCATACAATGTTACCGTCTGTTTGGTTTGCATAGACAGAGTAACTGCTATTGTTAGCGACAAAATGTGTTTCATTATAATTTTTATTCCTCTGAATGGTATAGCCACCATCTACTTTATTAAACCTAAAGTAAACATCAGAGTCAACTCCACTTTGTGTATTCAGGTCACTAGAACTTGTCCAAATATAGCTGTTGTTATCGCAAAATTGCATGGTATAAGTGCCGTCACCTGTTTCTGTAATAATGATACCTGTTCCTGACGTTTTTGAAGCTCGTACCATAGAGTTGTCCCTGTATAAAAACTGACCACTCCCCACATTATACAGATAATACGTCTTCCCGCTTTCCAACGTCTGTGGCTCTGGGAAGGTCGGTGCCACGCGCTCTGCCGCCCACGATGTGAGCGAGAACAAGCTTGTCAGGAAGACAAGAACTAAAGAAGTAAGTTTTTTCATTTTGGTTTGTGTATTTAGGTTGAACATATAATATAATGTACGCGCGTGAGGCGAGTACCCTGCTACACAAACCAGCGAAAGCTATGCACGGATATAAAAAACGTGGAGACTGGCTGTTGCCCGTTCCACATACCGAGGCCCTGAGATTGCCCTACAGTCAAGAACGAGCAACCCTTAGACCCCACGCCGATATGTACAACATACCCCTACAATGACGAAGAGGAGCATGTATATATACATACCCATGGGCATCTACCGTTGCAATGTCCTATGACTGTAATTTGAAATTTCTCAGGTTTCGGTATGTCAAGAACAAAGCGTCAAAGTAAACGCCTTTATTATGTTTTGAATCCCACCTACCCAACCCATCCGCATCAGAGCCTGCTGCCCTTCTGCCCGGCGCGGGTTCGAGACCGTCGCTACGGCCATACCATGGGAATCCTACTGCAAAGATAGCGTTTTATCTAATACGAGCAAAGAAATAGCACAGGAAAATGCAGAAAAGAATATTAATAAGAGGAAATGACTATCAATTTCGCATTTTATGTTCGATGCGACACAAATAAAAAGAAAGTGCATCATGCCGCAATGATAATCGCGGCACAATGCACATTTTGTGAATACTAACTTGATTATTTATATAAAACCTATTATTCTTACCTCATGGATATCATTTATCCGACGATGCAAGTTTTTTCTTTTTGTCATCGAAATGCAATGCTGTCAGGACGAATACTATCGCAAAGGCAAGCATAAAAAGCCATATATATCTTTCCATACTATTTCTTGTTTTTTTTATTATGTTTTCTGTTCTGTTCTTTTGTTTCACCGGATTTCTCACTTGTAACAGATGTTGATGCTGTGTTTTCTTCGTCTGCAGACCTTAAGAGGAAGTAACCGGCAAGAAGTGTAGAGACAAAGGCTATGGCAGAAAACCAAACTAATGCCTTTTCTTCTAAGCCAGTCAGATAGGTGGTGAGGAAAACGGCTGTCAGTATGTACTTGGCTAAATCAAGAAACCATTTCCCAAATTCTTTTTTCATAATTTATCAGTTTTTGTCTCACCGGGTTTTCATCTCGATATTATATCACGCTTACCCCCATCCGCATCAGGGCCTGCTGCCCTTCTGCCCGGCGCAGGATCGAGACCGTCGCTACGGCCACACCACGGGAATTCTACTGCAAAGATAGCGTTTTATTTAATACGAGCAAAGAAATAGCAAAGAAAAATGCAGAAAAAGTTGTGTAAAAGCGGGGAAATACCAATGCGCCTTGGCTGCAGGCTGCGATGTGATTGTGACAAACAACAAAAAAGACTTTTACGAATTTTGCCAAATACCTTTCCTTACTTCAGAGGATTTCTTGCTCCAATTCGATTATTCTTAGCATCCTACTCTCTGGAGCGATTGAGTCCAGATATAAAACACCAAGGGATTTCCCGAAAAAATCTGCTAATCTGCCACAAGGTTTGCAACCGACTGATTTCCTTCTCGATATGGCATGACAGATGATATGGCAGATTTGTGAGTAGCATAATGCGGGCCGTACTCACGGTTGATTCCGTCGACCTCACGGTTGACTGTGTCGACCTCACGGTTGACTGTGTCGACCTCACTGTTCTCACGTGCTGTACCCATCGTTCCCATGCGTTGGGAACGATTCCTGTATCAACTTGTCTACTCGTCAACTAACATCTGCTACATCTGTCACGGCATCTGCCATGTCATACCACATAGATTTTCAACCGGTTGCAAACCATGTGGCAGATTAGCAGATTATTCGGCAAAAACTTTGTGTATATGTGATTCAGGTTTAGTGCTAAGAATGCGGATAATCATGTTTTTTTCAGCGAGGGCATAAAAAGTGAGAAACAGGGGAAGAAACAGGGGAAGATAATCAGTCCAATGCCTTCATTCTTCTGGCAAAGTCATCTAATCCTAACACACGGAATTGCGGGAAAGGTGATTCTGCTACTTCTTGGAAATGACTGTCTTCTGTTACAATATAGTCTGCTTGACAGACAAAGGCACAATCGACAAACTTATTGTCGTCTGCATCTTTCGTAACAAGATTCAGATAAAAATATGGGTCCCTGCGAAGAACATTCCTGGAACGCGCAATAACCTTCAGGAACAATTCCGCAACTATAGGAGAAGCCTTTCTGCGGAGAATTTCTTCATACTCGAAAATAATTTCCGTTGATAGGCAAAGTGTATATTCGTTTGCCAGAAACAAGTCAAACAGAAAATGGTACTTGCTCTTGGCTCCAAGTATCTGTAGAAGACAATTGGTGTCGAGCACCACACGAGGATGCATCATACGACTTCAGAATGATGCCGGCTTGGGACTCGCAAATGCTCACCTCGCAGTTGCTCCAGTTTTTCTTCGTCTAAGGTTCCATCGTCCCATAACCGATGCAACTCACGCTCAAGTCGCTGAGCATAGAAATTACGCAACATGTCCATCAGGTCGTTCAGTTCCTGCTCGTCTTGCGCTCCGGCAAATGATTCAAGAATCATCATTTGCGACTGATTCAAAGTGCCAATCTGCATAGTAATTAAATGTTTTACGCCTATGGTCTAGTTATTTGCCATTAAACCTACGGCTTTTGTCGCTGCCGAATGCCGATGCCCATGAAGGGCTATATCGGCATGGAAGTCGGGACAAAGTTAAGATAAAAATCTCAAATCGTCAAAGGATTGAGAAAGTTTTTTTACCACAGAACGAAAAAAACCAAAGGAACAGACAGAAAGAAACGGCTGACGCAGCAGCATCAGTCGTGTAGGGCCTCTGGCAAGATAATCGACAGAAGAGGGCGTGTCAAAATTCAACCATTTGCTTTCAACCACGAATTACACGAATTACACGAATTTATAATCAGCTAACAACCAGCAGCTAACCAGTTCGTGTAATTCGTGCAATTCGTGGTTAAATTATAAAGAGAGTGTGTTCGTTTGTTATGACACACCCTCTTCCTTCAAATTATGGATAAACGTTTATTTCCTTAAAGACTAACGGGCTGCGTTAGAAGAAGATGTAGCGGTTGTCCTTGATGTCGGCCTTCTGGTAGAGCTCGTTGGTTGCGCCGGAGAGGGCGCGGCTGATGCTCTGCTGGAGGGTGCGTTCCTCCTGCTTCTGGTCGTACTTCACGTCGTTCTTCTTCTGGTCGAGCACCTGATAAGCATAGACGGCAGACTTGCCCTTGATGCCGGACTTGAAGTCGCCCTTGGCAGCCTTGCTGACAGAGCCGCTCAGCGCGGGCTCGCTGGCACCGACCTTCGAGATGAAGGCGTTGTTGGTGAAGTTGATGTGCTTGATGGTGTCGGTGACAGCGCCTTCAATCTTTGCGATGTCGGCGATGCTCTTGGCAGCAGCCATCTTCTCCTGGAGGAGAGCAGCCTTCTTGTCCTTCTGTACCTCGCTGGTCAGGAAAGTGCGGATCTGCTCGTCGTCCCAAGGCAGGTAGCCCTTCTTGTGGACGCCAGTGAGCATGAGAACAAGCAGGTGGTCGTTTTCGCCGCACTCATAGAGGGGAGATACGTCGCCCACCTTGGTGTCCTCGTTGAAGATCCAACGCAAGGCATCGCGTGTGCTGCGGACGTTGACCACGTTGTGCTCGGTGCTGGTCATATTGTTGCGTGTCTGCACGTTGTAGCCGGCCTGTGCTGCATTGGCTTCGATGTCCTCGACCTTGGCATTGCCTGCCAGGAAGCTGCTGAAGTCGTTGTAAGCCTTGCCGTAGGTCTCCTTGCTGAAGTCGATGGCACGCTTGATGACAGCCACGTCGTACTTGGTGATGATGTTGCGGCGGTCGGTAACCTGTGCGATGATAACACCCTGTCCGTCGAGGACAATCTTGTTATTGGTGCCGACAGCTGCATTGGTGATGGTGTTGATGAACTTACGGTTGTTCTCGTCCATTGCCTGACCTTCGTACTGGTTGCTGACGATCCACGTCTTGGTGGCGGGCTGGTCGTAACGCTTTGCGATGGTGTCGAAGTTGGCACCTGCTGCGAGGGCGCCCATGATGCTGTCTGCAGTCAGCTCAGCTGCTGCCATGTCGGCACCGGGAGCTGCAATCTGGCGAACCTCGACAGAGTCGGGCAGGCTGACCTTACCGAGGAGACGAACCACGTTGATGGTGTTGTCGTGCTCATGTACGAAGGGACCTACCTGTGAACCTACGCTGATGGAGTCGAGCTGCTCGGCAATGTCGTGAGGCAGGGACTTGGCGCTGACGGGCAGTGCGCTGTAAGGAATCTGGCTTGCTGCCTCGCGGACAGTCTTGGCGGGGTCTGCACCCTCAGCCAGAGCCTGAGCGTAGCCTTCCATCTCCTTCTGCAGGTTGGCCTTGTCAGCCTCGCTTGCAGTCACCTTGATGTCGATGTACTTAACGTCGCGCGTCTCCTGCTCGGAGCGGAACAGTTCCTTCAGCTCTTCGTACTTAGCCTTGAGCTCGCTGTCTTCCACGGTGACCTTATCGTCAGCCACGGAAGAGAAAGGAAGGGCTGCCATGAGGATTTCGCTCTCGTTGGTGCGTCCGTCGAAGTTAGCTTGTGCAGCGACGGGATTGCTGACCAGCAGGCTGCCAAGCAGGTTCTGGTATTTCTGGGCCAGTGTCTGCTGACGGATGGTCTTCTCGATGAACTTCCAGTAGTTGTTCATCTGGTTGTACTGTTCCTTTATCTCGCTGCCGAGTTCGGGGTTTGTCATGACCTCGTTGTACTGGCTGAGGAACTGCTTGAGAGCGTTCACGTCGAATGTTCCCTGCTGTGTGCGGAAGGGAGTCTGTGCCAGCATGGGGTTGCGGCCCTTGCTGATGATGTCCTGCATCTCTGCATCGGTTACGGTGATGCCGAGCTTCTTGCACTCGTGCTGGATGAGCTTCTCGTTGACGAGTGACTGCCAAACCTGGTCGCGCATCATAGAGAGCTGGTCGTCGGTGAGGGATGAGAGACCCTGTGTGAACTTAATCACGTCGGTATACTCCTCGACCATTGAGTTAAACTCCTGGACGTTGATTTTCTCGCCATAGATTTCACCGACGCGCTGGCGGCTCTCAGTCTGTGTGTAGGTGAGAGAGCGCACGAACTCTTCGGCAATAAAGGCGAACAATGCAAGGCCCACAACGCCAATGAGGAACTTGCCTTTGTTACGAATTTTTTGTAATGTTGCCATTTGTTTTATATGTATTTATTTTAATTTTGTCGCTTAAAACGCACAAAGGTACGCATTTATTTTCATATAAAGCTCATTTCTTCGAAGAAAAAGTTCTTATTGATTCATAATTCGCCTTTTTCAGTCCTCCAAGAGCTGCTTGAGGAAGGCATCAAGGTCTGCTTCGAGTCCTTCGAGCAGGGTGCTGTCGAGCATGACAGTCTCCTCGCTGTCGATGATGACCAGGTCCTGCAGCGTCTCGTGGTCTTCGTCGATGAGGACGAAGCTGAAGGGCTGCATGATGCTCATCTGCATGATGCTGGGACGCATGTCCTCGATACACCGGCGCAGGATGGGCACGATGTCCTCGTAGAAGTCCTCGTCCGAACTCTTTATCCACTGCTCTACGACACAGCGGTCGAGCTCCTCGTCATCGTCGTTGTAGGTGCGAATCTCGCCCGTGTAGTTGCTCACCAGGAGGTGAATGTCCGTCATGACAGGCTCTGCATCTGCGGGAAACTTGGCGATAACCTTGCGCAGCGTGCGCTCAATCTGTTGGATTGTCTGTTTGCTTGCTTCCATATTTAAGTGAAAAATGAAAAGTGAAGAGTGAAGAGTGAATAATTTGCTACCACGCTTGGATTAACTATGAAGCTTTAGCTCGACGAAAGTCAACTCTAAACTATGGACTATGGACTATGGACTCTAAACTATGAACTAACTCACAGGTTCCTTCCGTGGCACTGCTTGAACTTCTTGCCGCTGCCGCAGGGGCAGGGATCGTTGCGGCCGGGCAGGTTCTCGCGGCGGATGGGCTGCACGGGCTGACGGTCGCGTGTGTCGCGAGCTGCCGCCTGCTGCTGTCCGGCATCGGTCAGCTCTCCGCGCGACTCCTGCAGTCGGGGACGTTCGCGGCGAGGAGCTTCCTGCTGCTGGGGAGCTTCCTGAATCTGCAGTTCAGGCACCATGGCACGCATGATGACGCCCACGGTACGGTCGTTGATTTGGTTTATCATGTCGTCGAAGAGCTTTGCGCTCTCCAACTTGAAGATGAGCAGGGGGTCCTTCTGTTCGTAGCTGGCATTGTGGACGCTGTGCTTCAGTTCGTCGAGCAAGCGGAGGTTCTCCTTCCAGGCATCGTCGATGATGTGCAGGATGATGGCCTTGTGGAAGGCGGTCACCACGGAGCGCGACTGCGACTCGTAAGCCTCCTTGAGGTTGCAGGGGATGTTGTACTGGCGATTGCCTGCGATGACGGGCACCATGAGGTTCTCGTACATGCTGCCCTGCGGACTCTCGTAGATATGCGTCACCACCTTGCCCGCGTTGTTCATCATGATTTCCGTCTTCTGATGGAAGCGCTCCAGCACCTTCTGATAGGCGAGCTCTGCCAGGTCGTCGAGCTTCATGTTCTCCATCTGCTCAGCTGTGAAGGGAACTTCCATTGCCATGATTTCGAGGAAACGCATGCGACAGCCTTCATAGTCGTTGTTCTCCAGGATGTGGCAGACGCGGTCCCATATCATATTGCTGATGTCCATGCCGAGGCGTTCGCCAATGAGGGCGTGGCGACGCTTCTCGTAGATGACGGTGCGCTGCTTGTTCATCACGTCGTCGTACTCCAGCAGGTTCTTGCGGACACCGAAGTGATTCTCCTCGACCTTCTTCTGCGCGTTCTCGATGCTGCGCGTTATCATGCTGTGCTCTATCATCTCGCCGTCCTTGAAGCCAAGCGTGTCCATCACCTTGGCAATACGTTCGCTGGCAAAGAGACGCATCAGCTTGTCCTCGATGCTGACGAAGAAGACGCTGCTGCCCGGGTCGCCCTGACGACCGGAACGTCCGCGCAGCTGACGGTCCACGCGGCGGCTCTCGTGGCGCTCTGTGCCGACGATGGCCAGACCGCCTGCCGCCTTCACATCCGGCGAGAGCTTGATGTCCGTACCACGACCGGCCATGTTGGTGGCAATGGTGACGGTTCCAAGCAGACGTTCCTCGGACACAACCAATCCGGTGACATCGCGAGGCTCGCGCTTTTCCTTCTTCGCTGCCTCAGCCTCCAGCAGAGTCTGATAGGCATTTGCTGCGCCACGCTCGCTGAAAGCACGTCCGTCGGTCGCCACAAAGGCTGTGCCCATGGCGCTCTGTCCGGCCAGGGCAACGATGTCCGCCTCCTTCTGGTGGAGCTTGGCATTGAGCACCTGATGGGGAATCTTGCGCATCTGAAGCATCTTGGAGAGCATCTCGGAGATTTCCACGCTGGTGGTACCGACCAGGACGGGACGGCCACTGGTGCGCATCTTATCCACTTCCTCGATGACAGCTTTGTACTTCTCGCGCTGAGTGCGATAGACGCGGTCGTTCATGTCCGTGCGGATGACGGGACGATTGGTCGGCACCTCCACGACATCGAGCTTGTAGATGTCCCAGAACTCACCGGCCTCGGTGACGGCAGTACCCGTCATGCCCGACAACTTGTGGTACATGCGGAAGTAGTTCTGCAGGGTGATGGTGGCGTAGGTCTGCGTGGCAGCCTGCACCTTCACATGTTCCTTGGCCTCGACAGCCTGGTGCAGTCCGTCGCTCCAACGGCGGCCTTCCATGATACGGCCGGTCTGTTCGTCGACAATCTTCACTTCGCCGTCCTGGATGACGTACTCGTCGTTGAGGTTGAACATGGTGTAAGCCTTCAGCAACTGCTGTATGGTGTGCACGCGTTCGCTCTTCGTGGCATAGTCATTATAGACACGGTCCTTCTCCTCGAGCTTCTCTTCGTCCGTCTTGCCGGAGGTGTCAATCTGCGACATGATGGTGGCGATGTCGGGCAGGATGAAGAGCTCGGGGTCATTGACCTGCGAGGCCAGCCATTCGTTGCCCTTGTCGGTCAGCTCCACGCTGTTCAGCTTCTCGTCGACAACGAAGTAGAGCGGGTTGGTAGCCTCGGGCATGCGGCGGTTGTTGTTCTCCATGTAAATCTCTTCCGTAGAGAGCATGCCGGCCTTGATGCCCGGTTCGGAAAGGAACTTGATGAGGGGCTTGTTCTTGGGCAGAGCCTTGTGACTGCGGAAGAGAGCAAGGAAGCCGTCGGCCGTCTTCTGCTTGTCGCCTGCCTCCGTGCCTTCCGTGATTTGCTTCTTCGCATCAGCCAGATACTGCGTGGCAAGCTGACGCTGCACGCCCACCAGACGCTCCACCAGGGGCTGGTACTGCTCGAACTGCTGGTCATCGCCCTTGGGGACGGGACCGGAGATGATGAGCGGCGTACGGGCATCATCGATGAGGACGGAGTCGACCTCGTCCACGATGGCATAGTTATGGGAGCGCTGCACGAGGTCCTTCGGGTCCTGAGCCATGTTGTCGCGCAGGTAGTCGAAGCCAAACTCGTTGTTCGTACCGAAGGTGATGTCGGCAAGGTAGGCGTTGCGGCGTGCCTCGCTGTTGGGCTGATGCTTGTCGATGCAGTCGACGCTCAGGCCGTGGAACATGTAGATGGGGCCCATCCACTCCGAGTCGCGCTTTGCCAGATAGTCGTTGACCGTGACGACGTGTACGCCGTTGCCCGTCAGGGCGTTCAGGAAGACAGGGAGCGTGGCGGTAAGCGTCTTGCCTTCGCCCGTGAACATCTCGGCAATCTTGCCTTGATGCAGGACGGTTCCGCCAAAGAGCTGCACGTCGAAGTGCACCATGTCCCACTTCAGGTCGTTGCCGCCGGCCACCCAATGATTGTGGTAGACGGCTTTGTCGCCGTCGATTTCCACGAAGTCGTGCTTGGCGGCGAGGTTGCGGTCGAAGTCGTTGGCCGTGACCACCACGGTCTCGTTTGTGGCGAACAGTTCTGCCGTTCGCTTCACGATGGCGAACACCTCGGCACGCTCTGCATCGAGGGCCTTCTCGAAAGCCTCGAGGACGTCCTTCTCCAGCTTGTCGATTTGTGCGAAGATGGGAGCACGGTCCTGAATGTCGGTTTCGGGTATCTTGTCCTTTAGTGTCTGAATCTGCCCGCGAAGTTCTGTCACGGAGCCTTGTATGCGCTCCCTGATGGCCCACGAACGGGCGCGGAGCTCATCGTTCGAGAGCTTCTGTATCTCGGGATAAACCTTCAGTACGGCATCCACCAGAGGGCGGTAAGCCTTCAAGTCGCGACTCTTCTTGTCGCCGAATATCTTTACCAGGAACTTGGAAATGTCCATATAATATATATAATGTGTAAAGCTTCCCCAGCCTCTCCAAAGGAGGGGTGAAGGGATGCGGTTATTGTTTTATCTGTTTGTTTCTCTCATTTAATGTCTTTGTTATCATGTTCCCCTCCGTTCGCCCCTCCTTTGGAGGGGACGGGGAGGCTAATAGTTAAGCGGAGCCTGCGGGCAGGCATTCGGCGCACGGATGCGCAAGGCCTGTGCCACGGTGGGTGCCACGCGGTCGATGGTGACGGGCACACGCACCTTCTCGGGCTCGATGCCGGAACCCAGGAAGAAGAGCGGGAAGCTCAGGTACGACTCGCGGCTGAGCGACTGGTCGTGTGTGTCTTCGTTCTTGAGGAGCCAGCCGGGAGAGACCTGTATGAGTATGTCGCCCGAGCATTTCGGGTTATAGGCGTTGCGAAGCTTGCTGATGCCGGGAGTCCAGGCGCCAAGGGAGAGACGCTGGCTGGTGTAGACATCCTTCACGCCGCTCAGCTGAATGAGGAAGGCGCTGCAACGGTCGAGCACTTCCGCCAGGTTGAGACTGCGGTTCTCGATGAGCTTGAGGTTGAGGTAGAGCTGGTTGTCGATGGCTGTCTCCACATAGTTGCCCTGTCCGTAGCACGCTATGAGGTACATGTTGAGCAGCAGCTGTGCCTTCGTGATGGAGAAGATGCCTGTGGGGATGCGGTACTTGCTCAGGTCCATCAGCTCCTCGGAGTCGAAGTAGCCTGTGCTCGTCACCACGAAGAGCGTCTTGTCCATGCCTACCTTCTGGTCCACGAAGTCGAAGAGTTCCTCCAGCTGACGGTCGAGGCGGGCGTAGGTGTCCTGCATCTCCATGCCGTACTGCATGGCCGACTGGTGGTCGTAAGCCCCGGCGTAGTAGGTCAGGGTCAGCATGTCGGTCACGGCATCTGTGCCGAGTCCGACCTTCTCGATGGCTTGTTTGGCAAAGAGGTTGACTTCGTCGTTGACGCAGGCTGTTGCCTTGAATTCGCGGAACTTGCGGTCGCCCTTGAACTTATGGCTGAAGGCTTTGCCCTTCACGCCGTCCGAGACGAAGTAGTTGAAGTCGGCCACCTGGTCGTTGAGGGGTGTCCAGACGATGTCCGAGATGCGGTTGTCGAGCGACAGACGGATTTCGTAGTCGGTTGCCCAGTCGGGATAATTGTCGTAGTAGCAGGTCGAGGCCCACTTGCCCGTCCAGTCGTCGAGCCAGAAGGCGCCGTTCGCGGCATGTCCTGCTCCGAGGACAGCGGCCTCGCGTGTCGGGGCGATGGAGAGCACGATGCTCTTGCCTTCGGAGGATATCTTCAGCTCGTCGCTGATGGTGGACACGGCCAGATGCTTGGGCGAGGACTTCTCGCTGGTGTTGAAGCCCGGGTAGGTCTCGTCGTCGACGCAGAAGACGGGGAGCAACGACTGGCGGTCGAGCCAATGGCTGCCCACGATGCCGTTGACGTAGGGGCTGGTGCCTGTCATCAGGCAAGCCATAGCGGAGGCGCGGTCGGGCGTGCTGAAGGGGTATTCAGCCTGGGTGTAGAAGCGGCTCTTCTCCTTGAGACGGAGGAAGCCTCCCTGTCCATAGAGGGGCGTGAAGGCATCGAGGTAGTCGTTGCGAAGCTGGTCGATGACGATGTTGACCACGAGCGAGGGCACTCCGGAAGCTTCCTGAGCCTGAGCCGGAAGCAGGGAGTATGGGGCAAGGAGCAGGAGAATGGAGATAAGAGGCAAGCGGTGGGCCTTCACCCCCTGCTCTTTGTCGGATGCGATATGCTTTATATTGCGGTTTCTCATGCTTTTCCTTTATCTTTTATTTCTGTTCCTGTTCCTGACATTTCCCCTGCCCACCGGCTTCTGACGCTTGTTCCTCAGCAGATAGTAGCTGGCGGGACGGGTGAGCAGGCACAGGGCCAAAGGAACGGTTATCTTGGCGAACTCTTGCGGAATCCAGGGCGAGAAGAGCAGGAACGAAGCCAGCATGACGAACTGGAAGGCGTACCAGAGCGTCGTTTCGTGCTTGACAGCGGCCCTTATGACGAGCGGGATGCCAATCAGGGCGACGGGGTTCAGGAGCCAGACCTGCCAGTTGGAGCCGACTGCGGGGTGCTCCGAGAAGAGGAGCATAAAGGCGAGCAGCGTTCCTGCCGCGCCCTGCAGAAGCAGAAGCAGCACGTCCCACAGCCAGAAAAGGCGCCGTGTCCAGGCCTCGAGAAGCATCACGAAGAGGCAGACGGCTGCGAAGGCCAGCATCACTTCGATGGGAGTAAACCTCTCGCCCACCCTCTCAAAGAGTGAGACGAGAGATGAAGAACCGCCTTCTGCACCCTTTTTGCTGGAAACAGCCACGGGGCGACTTTCCAACAGAACCGTCTTGTTCCTGACAAGCGGGCGCTGGTCGCCCTTCGGGGTGCAGATGAAGGCGCCGTCGTAGGCCTGCATCATGCTTTCGGGGATGAACATCGCCGCATGGTCCGAGAGCAGGGTGTCCACCTCAGCGCCAAGCAAGAGGTCGTTGCCCTCCTGCGCCCAAGGGTGCTCCGCCGTGTACTGGTGCAGCACCTGACGGGAGGTCTGACGGGGCAGCGAGTCAGGGTACTGGATGTAGCCGCTGACGGCTTGCTCCACCATATCGCGCACCTTGGTCGTACAGTTATTGTAGAGGAAGTTGTAGCGATACTCGCAGTTCTCGGGCAGACAGTTCTCGCGGAGTCGGGCCACAAGCCGCTGCGCCTCCTGGGGCGTCAGGTTCAGCTCCTGGGCCGTGATGCTCGAGCCGCGTTCCTGATATTCTCTGACGAAGAGGTTCCAGGGGAACGACTGCACCATATAGTCGCATTGTCCGAGCACGAAGCGCCACACGAAATGGGGCTTCGCGAAGCTGAAGATGCCATAGTTGAAGACGATGTCCTCAGACCCTCTCCCAACCTCTCCCTTGTAGGGAGAGGAGCTAATAGTTGTAGCATTTTGGTTCTCCCCCTGCAAGGGGGAGCCAGGGGGGGTCTGGGTCTCCACGCGGATGGCGGTGTGTCCGTAGAGGGCATACACTTCCTGCCCTGGCGAGCAAGTGAGCAACGACACCCGCAGGCTGTCTGCCGGGTCGCTGCCATGTGCCAAAGCGGGGAGCACGAAGCACAGGAATATGGCTACTTTCTTAAACATCGGGCGCAAAGATACTAAAAATAAGTGAAACGCGAAGCACGAAGCACGAAAAATAACTCCTTATTGTCTCATTTTTGAGTCAGCGGCATCGTATCGCAACGAGAAAAGGTCCGGAAACCAACGACACGTGACTGTTTTGGGAACGACACGTGGCTAAATCACCAACGACACGTGGCTACTTCGGAAACGACACGTGCTTATTCAGGAAGCGCCTCGTGCTTATTTCGGAAGCGCCTCGCGCTTATTCCGGAAGCGCCTCGTGCTTATTCCGGAAGCGCCTCGCGCTTATTTCGGAAGAGCAAGGCTCTTATTCACGAAGCGCCACGCGCTTCTTTACGGGCCTGCGGACGTTATAAAGACTATTTTAACGCCTTATTAACTTTTCATTCTTTCATTCTTTTTATTATTTCATTTTTTGTTTGTATCTTTGCACCCGTGAAATTAATAATTGACATAGGGAACACCGTCGCCAAGATGGTTGCATTCCGGGGCGACGAACCCGTCAGCGAGTTGCGTGCGGAGGGCGGCAAACTGTCCGGACTGGAAGCGTTCGTGGCTGAACACGACTTCAGCTGCGGCATCCTGGGAACGGTGCGCGACCTGAAACCCTGCGAGGAAGAAGCACTCGCCGGGCTGCAGATTCCCATCCTCCGCTTCACGCCGGACACACCCGTCCCCATCACAAACCGCTACCGCACGCCGCAGACGCTGGGCAGCGACCGCCTGGCTGCCGTCATCGGAGCCAGCTCGCTCAAGCCAGGCAAAGACCTGCTCATCATCGACGCCGGCACCTGTATCACCTACGAGGTCATCGATGCACGGGGCAACTACTGGGGCGGCAACATCGCACCCGGCATGCAGATGCGCCTCAGGGCCTTGCATGAGTTCACGGCTCGCCTGCCCCTCGTGGAGGCAGAAGGCGTGGTGCCCGGCATGGGCTACGACACCGAGACCGCCATCCGAAGCGGCGTACTGCGAGGCATGAAGTACGAGATAGAGGGCTACATCAAGTCCATGAGGGCAAAGTTCCCCAACCTGCTGGTCTTCCTGACCGGAGGCAACCACATCAGCTTCGACACAAACATCAAGAACATCATCTTCTCGGACAAATACATCGTGCCCCGAGGACTGAACAAGATACTGGACTATAATAAAGAACTAAGAACGACGAACAAAGAATGAAGACTGCATCAAGACATATCCTTGCGCTCCTCGCCCTGCTCCTTGCCCAATGCCTGTTCTGCGGCAAAAGCTCCGTGGCATCGGCACAGACCAACGGATGCAACTCCCCCTACTCCCGCTTCGGTCTGGGACTGCTCACCGACCAGCCGCAAGGCTTCAACAAATCGATGGGCGGTGTAGGCCTCGGCGTACGCATCGGCAACCGCATCAACACCATCAACCCCGCCTCCTATTCCGCCATCGACTCGCTGAGCTTCATCATGGACATAGGCATGAAGGCATCGTTCGGCCAGATGAAACAGGGCGGGACAAGGGCCGGCGTCAAGAATGCCACGCTCGACTACGTCCACCTGGGCATGCGCCTCGCCAGAGGGCTGGGCCTCTCTCTCGGATTCATGCCGTACACCAACATCGGATACAGCTTCTATTCCAACGACCAGACCATCGGCGTAGTCGGCAACTCCGAGAGGACCGTCACCAACGGCAACCTCTACGACGGCGACGGCGGACTGGACCTTGCCTACGTCGGATTGGGATGGAAAGTATACCGCAACCTGTCTATCGGAGCAAACGTCGGTTTCCTCTGGGGCAAATACGACCACGACATCACTCAGATCTTCAAGGAGGACGGCATCTCGAGCAGCACCTATAGCGCTACATTCAAGAACATCCACTCCGCGATGAAAACGTTCAAGCTCGACTTCGGAGCACAATATCCCATCCGACTGACACGGCAAGACTGGCTGACTGTAGGCGTGACGGCAGGCATCGGGCACAAGATAGCACAGGACGCAACACTCGTCATCTACACATCGAACGGCGACTCCACGCTCTACACGGCCTCCAAGCCCTTCGACCTCCCCTTCTCCTTCGCCGGAGGCGCCGCATGGCAGCACAAGAACACTCTGCTTGTGGCTGCCGACTTTCAGCACGAGCTGTGGAGCAACTGCCGCATGCCCATCGAGACGGCCACAAGCTTTGTGCCCATGAAGGGCTACTTCAAGAACAAGACGAAGATTGCCGCTGGCGCACAATGGATGCCCAATCCCTTCGGAAAATACTGGCAGCGCATACAGTACCGCGCAGGCATCAACTTCACGACACCCTATCTCAAGGTGAACGGAAACGACGGTCCCAACGAACTGAGCATGTGCATCGGCGTTGGCCTGCCCATCACGAACCGATGGAACAACCGCTCCGTAGCCAACTTCGGACTGCAATGGATGCGACGCTCGGCCAGCGCACCCGGCATGATCACAGAGAACTACCTGCTCCTCAACTTCGGCTTCACCTTCAACGAACGTTGGTTCATGAAGTACAAGATACAGTAAGGAGGGTAAAAGGAAAAGCGAATAGTGAAAAAGACAACTGCTCAACTCTCTGTTTTCAACCTTCTGTGCCTGTCCCTCATCCTGCTTTCCTTCGGATGTTCGGGCGAGGAGGAGCACCTGGCGGAAGCCGTCAGCGAGGGTGACTCCCTTCCCTTCATGCATGCCACGGGCGTGAACACCCTCATCAGCGACAGCGGCGTGATGCGCTATCACCTGGTGGTCGAGGAATGGGACATCTACAATGGGCTCGAAGGCGAACCCTCCACCTGGAAATTCATGAAGGGCCTGCTCATGGAACGCTTCGACGAGAAGTTCCACACCGACCTCTTCGTGCAGTCCGACACCGCATACCTGCACCGGCAGAGCCTGTGGGAACTGCGTGGCAGGGTCGTGGTGCGCAACGTGAACGGCGACGTCTTCCATACCGAAGAGCTCTTCTGGGACCTGAACAAACACGAGATGTGGAACCATGTGTACATGCACATCACCACCCCCGAGCGCGAGCTGGAAGGCACAGAGTTCCGCAGCAACGAGCAGATGACGCAGTACTCCGTCATCAATTCCGTAGGCACGTTCCCCGTCTCCGACACAGAAAACGAGGGCGAACAGCCTGCCCCGACCGACTCCGTGCAGAGCACTCCACAGCGCGGAGACAGCCAGAAACCTCAGCAGAGAAGCGGCTCGCATCAGGCTGAGCAACGCATAGAAAAGCCTTAACCAACGAACCATCAATGCAAGACATAGACACCTCTACCATCATATCCGTTGCGGCCATCCTCCTGCTGTCAGGCTTCTTCTCGGGCATGGAGATTGCCTTCGTCTCGAGCAGCAAGTTGCGCTTCGAGATGGACAGGAAGGAACAGGGATTCTCGTCGCGCCTCATCGACACTTTCTACCGCCACCCCAACAGCTTCATCTCCACGCTTCTGGTGGGCAACAACATCGCCCTGGTCGTCTACGGCATTCTCATGGCGAAGATAGTCAGTGCCCTCATCCTCATTCCCCTGGGCATCCACCAGCCCTACGGCGACTGCCCGAACGAGGCGCTCTGCCTGTTCATTCAGACCATCCTTGCCACAATCATCGTACTCGTCACGGGCGAGTTCCTCCCGAAGACGCTCTTCCGCATCAATCCCAACCGCATGATGCGCATCTTCGCCCTGCCTGCCTACATATTTTATATAGTGCTCTGGCCCATCAGCAAACTGACCAGCTCGCTGGGCAAACTGATGCTGTGGATGGTGGGCGAGAAGGTGACGAAGGACCCGACGGAGAAGACCTTCACACGCGAAGACCTGGACTACCTCATACAAAGCAACATCGACAAGGCCACGGACGAGGAGGACATCGAGGACGAAGTGAAGATCTTCCAGAACGCGCTCGACTTCAGCTCCATC
This sequence comes from Bacteroidaceae bacterium, assembly GCA_017483665.1. GTDB lineage: Bacteria > Bacteroidota > Bacteroidia > Bacteroidales > Bacteroidaceae > Physcousia. The sequence continues at coordinate 10,594 of JAFUVM010000054.1, read as the reverse complement.
AAGGTGCGCGACTGCATCGTGCCACGCACGGAGATAACAGCCGTCTCCACCGACACGTCCCTGCACGACCTCCGCATCCAGTTCGTGGAGAGCGGGCACAGTAAAATCATCGTCTACAAGGAGGACATCGACAACATCGTGGGCTACATCCACAGCGCTGAGATGTTCCGCTTGAAAGAGGGCGAGGACTGGACCAAACACATGCGCGAGGTGCCCATCGTGCCCGAGACGATGAACGCACAGAAGCTGCTCGGCATCTTCATCAGCCAAAAGCGTTCGCTCGCGGTCATCGTCGACGAATTTGGCGGCACAAGCGGCATCGTCACCATGGAGGACCTTGTGGAGGAAATCTTCGGTGAGATAGAGGACGAACACGACAGCAAGAACTACGTGGCACGCCAAACGGCTCCCGGCGAATACCAGCTCTCCGGCCGACTGGAGATAGCGCAGGCCAACGAACTGCTCGACCTGGACCTGCCCGAGAGCGACGAGTATCTGACCGTGGGCGGACTCATCCTGCACGAGTTCCAGAACTTCCCGAAACTGAACGAACCGGTGCGCTTCGGGCACTGGGAGTTCAAGGTCACGAAGAAGACAACCACCAAGATTGAACTTGTACAGCTGCGCATAATGGAAGACTGACGGCTTTGTCTGCACCGTCCGGACAAGGCCCTTCCGCCACACACAGCGTGCTCTTCCGGAACAAGCGCACGCCGCGTTTCCTCACGCAAAAGCCCGAAATACCCTCTTATATGCACTCCGGGAGGCTTCTCTATGCAAAATTTTATAAAATAAACGCATATTATGCGCAAAAAGTTGCGCGTATTTGCATAAAAAGTTGTACCTTTGCAGCCATAAACACGAAGATAAGAGAAAAGAGTATGGAACAGAAAACAGAACGGCAAGACAAGAAAACAAGACTACAGGCTATACGCCGCATCGTCAGCATGAACAGTCTGGAAAGTCAGGAAGAACTGCTTGCAGCACTCGAAAGGGAAGGTATCGTCAGCACGCAGACCACGCTCAGCCGCGACCTCAAGCAACTGCGCATCAGCAAGGTACGCGTACGCAACGGACACAACGTCTACGCTCTGCCCCGCGAAGGACAGTTCGTACCGATACCCACCCAGGAGGAAATCAACCTGACGCGCTGGCGGCTCAGCTTCTCCGGCAACCTGATAGTGGTACACACTCCGCCAGGACACGCTGGCATGGTAGCCTACGATGTGGACAACCTGAAGCACCCCTTCTTCCTGGGCACCGTGGCGGGCGACGACACCGTCATCATCGTCATGGCAGAAGGCGTGAACAGGGACGATGCCGGCAAAATCATACGCGACACGCTGCCCAAGCTGAGATAGCGGTTTGCTACACATTATATATATATAATATAAGAACCAACCACAAGCATACAGTATTTACCAAGAGAGGAAAACACACGGAAATGGAAGAAGTAAAGAGTGAAGACATTTGCGTCTTAGTGGCAGATGCCGAGCATGAAAAATATGTCGACACCATCATTGACACCATTCGCGAAGCAGCCCGCAAAAGGGGCACAGGCATCGCAGAACGTACACATGAATACGTAGCGACGAAAATGCGCGAGGGCAAGGCCGTCCTGGCTCTGCACGGCGACAAGTTCGTGGGCTTCAGCTACATCGAGACTTGGGGCAACAAGCACTACGTCACCACCTCCGGCCTCATCGTGCATCCCGACTACCAAGGCCTGGGAATAGCCAAACGCATCAAGGACTACACCTTCACGTTGGCACGCCTGCGATGGCCGCACGCCAAGATTTTCAGTCTGACCAGCGGCGACGCCGTCATGAAGATGAACACCGCCCTGGGCTACGTGCCCGTCAGCTTCAACCAGCTCACCGACGACGATGCCTTCTGGCACGGCTGTCAGGGCTGCATCAACCACGACATCCTCGAGGCCAAGAACCGCAAGTTCTGCGTCTGCACGGGCATGCTGTGGGACCCCGAGAAGCACAAGGGCGAGCCCACATCGCTGGAGGTCATCAAGGACGTGATGCGAACCTTAGTATTGAGAGGGATAGAATAAGCCCCTCTCCCCAACCCTCCCCCAAAGAGGAGGGAGTTAATTAGTAATTAGATTTTAAGTAAGAATAGATATGAACCAGAATGAAAAGCACTCCCCTATGGGGGAGAAGGAGGGGGTCCGCAAGGTTGTTGTCGCCTTCAGCGGCGGACTCGATACCAGCTACACCGTGATGTATTTGGCTAAGGAAAAAGGTTACGAAGTATATGCTGCCTGCGCCAACACGGGCGGCTTCAGTCCCGAACAGCTCAGAGCCAACGAGGAGAATGCCTACAGGCTTGGCGCAAAGCAGTACGTCACCCTCGACGTGACACAGGAATACTACGAGAAATCCCTGAAGTACATGGTCTTCGGCAACGTTCTCCGCAATAACTGCTACCCCATTTCGGTCAGCAGCGAGCGTATTTTCCAAGCCCTCGCCATAGCACGCTACGCCAAGGAGATTGGCGCTACGGCCATCGCCCACGGCTCCACCGGTGCGGGCAACGACCAGATCCGCTTCGACATGACGTTCCTTGTGATGTGTCCCGGCGTGGAAATCATCACGCTGACCCGCGACGGCAACCTGTCCCGTCAGGAGGAAGTGGACTACCTGAACAAGAACGGCTACTTCGCCGACTTCACAAAGCTCAAGTACAGCTACAACGTCGGTCTGTGGGGCACCAGCATCTGCGGCGGCGAGATTCTCGACTCGAAGCAGGGCCTGCCCGAGAGTGCCTACCTGAAGCACCCCACGGAGGAAGGTCCGGAACAGCTCCGCATCGGCTTCGAGAAGGGAGAGATATGCAGCGTCAACGGCGAGAAGTTCGAGGATAAGATCAAAGCTATACAGAAGGTGGAGGAAATCGGTGCACGCTACGCCATCGGTCGCGACTGCCACGTGGGCGACACCATCATCGGCATCAAGGGTCGCGTGGGCTTCGAAGCCGCAGCTCCCATGCTCATCATCGGTGCTCACCGCTATCTGGAGAAGTTCACGCTCTCCAAGTGGCAGCAGTACTGGAAGGAGCAAGTGGCGAACTGGTACGGCATGTTCCTGCACGAGAGCCAGTATCTGGAACCCGTCATGCCCGACATCGAGGCCATGCTCCTCAGCAGTCAGCGCAACGTGACGGGCGAGGTGACGCTCGAACTGCGTCCCTATTGCTTCCAGACCGTCGGCGTCGACAGCCCCAACGACCTCGTCAAGAACAAACTCGGCGAGTACGGCGAGACCGCCAAGGCCTGGACTTCGGAAGATGCCAAGGGCTTCATCAAAGTGACCTCCACGGCCCTCCGCGCCTACTATCTCGCACATCCGGATGAAAGGTAAATGCTCTCGTTTCACTATTCACTTTTACCCTAAACTATGGTAAACGTTGGCATACTTGGAGCAGCAGGCTATACTGGCGGCGAACTGATTCGCCTCCTGCTGAACCATCCCGAGGCGAAGATTGTCTTTGCCCACAGCGAGAGCAACGCCGGCAACCTCGTCAGCGACGTACACGAGGGCCTTGTCGGCGACTGTGAGTTGAGGTTTTCCCTCAACTGTTCCTTCGACCAGGTGGACGTCGTCTTCTTCTGCTTCGGACACGGCAAGAGCGAACAGTTCCTCAGGGAGCACGAGATACCTGCGAACGTCAAGATTATCGACCTGGCGCAGGACTTCAGAGTGAAACCTTCAACCGAAGAAGATCCTTCACTCTTCCCTCTTCGCTCTTCGTTCGTCTATGGCCTGCCCGAGACGCACAGGGAGACGATTCGCGGCTGTCAGCATCTTGCCAACCCCGGTTGCTTCGCCACTTGCATCCAGCTTGCCATGCTGCCCGCCCTGAAGGCTGGCATCATCAGCGGCGACATCCACGTGAACGGCATCACAGGCAGCACGGGAGCCGGTCAGAAGCCTGGTGCCACAACGCATTTCTCCTGGCGCAACGACAACATCTCCGTCTACAAGACCTTCACGCATCAGCACCTGCTGGAGATAAACCAGACGGTGCAGGAGCTCTGCCCGGGCTACGAGGGCCGTGTGCTCTTCATCCCGCAACGCGGTTGCTTCACCCGCGGTATCTTCGTCACAGCCTACGCCAAGTGCGATCTCTCCCTCGAAGAGGTGCAGCGCATCTATGCCGACTATTACAGGGACGCTGCCTTCACGCACTTCGTCACGAAGAGTCCCGACATGAAGCAAGTCGTCAACACCAACAAGGCCCTTGTCTACGTGGAGAAGTACGAGGACCAGCTCCTGATGATCTCCTGCATCGACAACCTCCTGAAAGGTGCCGTCGGTCAGGCCGTGCAGAACATGAACCTCATGTTCGGCCTCGATGAGAAGGCCGGCCTCAACCTTAAAGCCTCTGCTTTTTAATGGAAAAAGTTATGAATAGATTGCCACTGCTTCTGTTTTTTCTGCTTTTGGGATTGCCTATAAAAGCGCAGACGGACAAACGGCATCTGTCCTCCGAAAGTCTGGCGGGTTGTCTTATGGTCAAGATCGAGGCTGAGCGTTTGCCCGACCTGAACATCCCCCGCAGCGGACACAGCTTCTTTATTGTTAATGGTCAGCCTACGGTCATCGGCGGACACACCTCTGGCTTTGTCCTCACTCCCACCGCAGAGTATTTTGCCGACGGCCAGTGGCATGTGGTGCCTATCGTCTATTCCCACGATGCCGGGGGCAGCATATTGCTCAGGTCGGGCAAGATACTGTTGTTTGGCAGCCACGAGAAGAACTTGGGCATCGGGCAGACCTTTGAGGTGGAGATGTACAATCCGGCAGACCACTCTTCAAAAGGCTTCGGCTGTCTGGACAGGAAACGTGTCATGCCCTCTGCCGTCGAGACTGACGGCGGGAAGGTCGTCATCGCCGGTAACTGGTATAACGATGATGGCATTGAACTATACGAAGGGAAAAGCCAGCTCTCCGAAGTCAAGCCAGTTGCCATCGGGCGTGCCCGTCCCTACATGCTTCCTGTCTCCAATGGCGATGTGCTCATCTTCGGAGACATCGACATACACGGCGAAGTCATTACCAGCATATTGGTTGACCGTCTGCTGGGCGATGCCTTCTGCGTGCCGCTGTTTGAGCAGTGGAAGCCTTTCCCGACAGATGCCGTATCGCCCCGTTCCGAGGACTGCTTCATCGGCGACCTGCAAAAGAAGGACATGGTCTATCTTGTTCCTGTAGCTGACAGGAACACAGGTCAGGCAGCCATTGCCCAGGTGCGCGACACTGTATTTTCGCTCCTGCCCACGGAGGTTCCCATACCTATGGAAACAGGGTGGGGAGCCATCTTCTATCGTACCCCAATCGTGACAGACCAACAAGCCAAACGAGCTTATATGGCAGGACTCGACATGGGGATGCACCTGTGCATCCTTTCCATAGAGTACGACAAGTCGCCCTGTCCCCTCACGCTCTACTACACAGACCCCTTGCCACATTTGGGACTTAACCATCTGCGGCTCACTCCGGCAGGCAACCTTCTCATTGCCGGAGGTGCCAACGGCATCGATAACGACAACTTTTCGCCCAGCAACCAAGTATGGCTTGTCCCACTAACCAGCAATCAGGATTTTCATAATGCAGCTACAGCATCCTGGCTGTGGTGGCTTGCGGCACTTGTCCTTGTCCTTGCAGTAGTTGTTGCTACCCTGTTATGGCGGCATCGCCGAAGTAAGCAGCCGGAGGCAGAAGAACCAAGTTCGGCAAACGAGAAAGTCGATGAGCAGCTTTGGCAGCGCATCTGTCAGCTGATGGACGAGCAGCAGTTCTTCCTCAACAAGAACCTGAAGCTTGCCGATGTGGCTGCCGCTCTTGATACCAACAGCCGTTACGTCTCTGCCACCATCAAGCAGTATCGCGACTGCACCTTCTCCGATTTCATTGCCGCCTACCGTGTCGGCTATGCCCAGCAGCTTCTGTCGGCCCAGCCCGACAAGAAGATGTCTGCCGTTGCCATTGAGTCGGGCTTCTCTGGCGAATCGTCATTCTTCCGTGCTTTCAAGTCTGTCACAGGATTGACACCGACGGAGTGGCGAAATCGGTAAAGCAGGCCTGAAAAGACTCTCAAATCGTGTAGTGACTCCCAGATTCGGAAATTGGGAGTCATTTTTGTATTCCAATAAGGCTTCCTTCTTCACTTTCTTAGTACCTTTGCACCGACAGGACAAACAATAACATTATCAACAAAACAACATGAAGAAACAGTTACTCCTTTTAGTGTTCTCGCTGACGGTCATGACCGCAGCGGCACAGACAAACGACGGCATGTTCTATTATGCTTACGACCATGACACACAGACTGCCACCCTCACCTATCTCGACACTGACAGCAAGGGCGGCACATATGTGGGCGACGTGGTCGTACCCGCCAAGGCTCCCAATGGCTACGACGTGACCGTCATCGGCGGAAATGCTTTCATAAACAGCAACGACATGACATCGCTCACCATTCCCGCCACCATCGACAGCATCGGTCGCCAGCCGTTTGAGAATTGCTCTGCGCACCTGACGAAAATCATTATCGAGGACGGCGACACACCTTTGCGCTGCCATGTTGAGGATGCTTGGCCCAGGGGCTGCTTCCCTGTCTTCGGGCGTGATGTCCAAGTGGAGGAAATGTATATCGGCCGCAATTACCACAGCTTCGTAAGCCGAGGCTGGGTTGAGGCCGTGTATGAAGGTTCATGGTCTCTTGTCCGCGACAGTGAGTACCTCAAGACCGTCACAATGGGCGATGTGTTCACCGAAGTGCCATACGCTATGTTCTATGGCTGCACTCAGCTACAAACCGTAAACGTCAGCCCGAATGTAAAGAGTGTCGGCAAGGAGGCATTCTGGAATTGTGAGTCACTGACCGACATCAATCTGCCAGACGGCGTTGAAGTCATCGATGAGGAAGCATTTGGCCATTGCAAGTCATTGGTGACTTTCGACCTCCCCAGCGCACTGAAGCTTATTGGTGCCAGGGCATTCTTGGACTGCGATATGTTCAGCAGCTTCACTATCCCAGCTTCGGTTGACAGCCTCGGTGTCAGCATATTGGATGATTGTGATAACCTGAAGCGCATAGACATCGCCTATGGCCCGACGCCATTGAAGATGAGCTGTTCCAACCAGTTCAACAACTCCCTGCGCTCGGCACCCATCGACACGCTTTGGACAGACCGCTATATCGATGGCGCTTTCAGCGACAACCGCACACTGAAGAAGCTCTATATTGGCTCCAATGTAGAAGCCTTACACGACTATCTCTTCTCTGATTGCTACTCCGTTGACGAAGTCTTCAGCCTGAACGTCGTGCCACCCACTTGCGAAGGAGGCAGTGTGTTCTATTCTGGCACTAAGGAGAACGGCACACTCCATGTGCCCGCTGAAAGCATTGCGGCATATATGCAGGCTTACGTGTGGAAAGACTTCTTCAATATCCTGCCTATCGGCGATTTCGACCCTGGCCTCGACAAAGACGAGGAAGGCAACTACCTCATTGCCTCTGCAGACGACTGGAGAGCTTTCGCCAATCTGACCATAATCGAGCCGTCAGCCAATGCCAAGATGACGGCAGACATTGACCTGGGCGATGACCAGACGACTGTTGGAACACAAGATGTTCCTTATGCTGGCATGTTTGACGGAAATGGACATACATTGACTGTTGCATACAGCCAGAATATTAGTGGGCTGGCTCCGTTCCGTTATATTAATGGTGCAACAATCCAGAAAATTCATATTACCGGCACTATCGATACACAAACCGGCAAAAACGCTGCGGGTATTGTCTCATATAGCACAGGAGGTACGACAACTATCAGCGAATGCTGGTCATCAGCAAAGCTCAAAGGGGATGACACGATGGGAGGAATTTGCGCTGTGATACAAGATGGTACAATGAACATTAATGACTGCCTGGTTGATGGTACTATATCAGGAAGTAATGCATATAACGGAGGTTTTATTTCACATCCCGACAATACCGCTACAGTGAACATCAACAATGGTCTTTTCCTGAGATACGCTGATGCTGATGTCTATTGGAGTGGAACATTCTTCAGGAGTGATCAAGACTGGTTCGGTCCTCGCAATCTCTATAATTGTTATTACTTCTACCCATACGGTTATCCACAAGGCATTCAGGCGACTGAAGAAGAGCTCACAGACGGTACATTGGCTGTGGCCTTGCAAGACGGGCGTGAAGAACAGATTTGGGGACAGAACACGGACTTGAACCATCCGGTACCTGTAGTATTCCTAACCCACGTTGCCCATTCCACCGAATACGAGACTAGCTGTGACTATTTTGACTGGCACGGACAGAGATACACCACCAGCGGCACTTATACCTACGAAGAAAAGAACGCTCAGGGCGAGGTGACAGACATCTACACGCTGGAACTGACGATTCATTATTCCACAACGAGCAGTCTTAACATGGACTTATATGTGGGCGACCATTATGCAACCGACATGTATGACTTTACCGTTGAGAAGGATGGAGAGACCACCTATTACTATACAACGACCAATGCTGCCGGTTGTGACTCTGTGATTGTGTTAGGAATAACCATCCTCGAGCCTCAGACATACGAGACGAATGCAACCATCAACGAGGGCGAGTCCTACGAATGGCGCGGCAACACCTACACCGAGGCCGGTACCTATACCGACGAGGTGCTGACAGAGTATGGCGGCGTCAAGGAAATCTACATCCTCAACCTTACGGTCAAAGAGCCTGACCCCATCCATTATACTTTTGATGCCAATGGTCACGACTATGTGGATTTGGGTCTGCCCACTGGGACACTGTGGGCAACGTGCAATATCGGAGCCACCGTTCCCGAGGGTATGGGCGACTTCTTTGCCTGGGGCGAGACAGAGCCAAAGGATGGAGTCTATGGATGGACAACTTATAAGTATTGTAACGGGACGCAAACCACCCAGACCAAGTACTGCATAGACAGCAACTATGGCACTGTGGACGGCAAGACGGTTCTCGAACCCGAGGACGATGCCGCTGCCGTCAACTGGGGAGGTACATGGAGAATGCCCACTATAGAAGAAATCCAAGAACTGTTAGACAATACCACATGGCAGGAGACAACGGTGAATGGCGTAAGAGGCATGAAATTCACATCCAAGGAAAACGACAGCTATATCTTCTTCCCCTTCAGCGGCTATCGTGACGAGGGCAACCATTTCGGCTATGGAGAGCGCGGATTCTATTGGTCAAACAAGCTCTTGGATCCCAATGGCGGAGGCGGCAGACTGTATATGTGGCCTACCAACGGAGGTGTAAAGATTTATAGTGCCGGTCGCTGTCACGGCCTGTCTGTCCGTGGCGTTCTGGGAGCCCTTGCGCAGGACGAAGAGGGGTACTACCAGATTGCCTCTGCAAATGACTGGAAGCTCTTTGCCAAACTCGTAGGGACAGAGACTGTAGTCAATGCCCGAATGACAGCCGACATTGACCTGGGCGATGACCAGACGATGGTGGGAACAGTGGAGCATCCCTATCAAGGAACTTTCGACGGACAAGGGCACACTCTCACCGTCAACCTTAATAGCTATTATACTTTTGACATTGGGGCTGTTGCTCCTTTCGCATGTGTAAAGGATGCAACCATTAAAAAACTGCACGTCGCAGGAAGTCTGAAACAACAGTATTGCGCAGCAGGAGGCGTGGTAGGAAACATTCAGGGCAATCTGACTGTCAGCCAGTGTTGGGTTTCCGCGTATCTTTATGTACAAGGTTTCAGTAACAATCAGGGAACCATCGGCGGCATCGCCAGCTACTGCGACGACCCTGCTGTCACGGATTGCGAGATTGTGATAGAGGACTGCATCTTCTCGGGAGAATTTGGGACAGGCATACATTCCGGCAGCATGATGTCGCACGTCAATGGAGGATATGGCAATCATGCCACCCTTCGGAACTGCTTGAACATTGGCACCTTCCCGAGTGCATCAGGAAGTTCAGGCACCTTTATCCGTCCCATACAAGGCGACAGCTTCGAAATAGACAATTGTTTCTACATGAATTCCTTCGGCTACACTCAAGGCACACATGCCACAGAAGAGCAGCTTGCCAACGGCACTACAGCCAGAGCTTTGCAAGCCGGACGTTCGGAGCAAGTTTGGGTGCAGGATCTGGACTTGGGCCAGCCGATGCTGATGGTGTTCTCCAAGAATCCCGATCCCGACGGCATCGAAGAAATTGAAAGCCTCACCCCAGCCCTCTCCAAAGGCGAGGGAGCTGTTTATGACCTCTGCGGCCGCAAGCTGTCTGCTGGGCCCAGCACTCCCGGACTCTACATCGTAGGCGGGAAGAAGGTGATGGTGAAGTGAGAAGAAAGCCAAGTGGGATAATATACAAAAAGAAAGCAACTCGTCGGGGTTGCTTTCTTTTTTGTCGTTTCCTGTTTTCCGCGCATCTCTGCCTCAAAAATTAAACTATCCTAAAAATCATGCAGTTGCAAGTATAAAAGTTGCAAATGTGAGTGACCCGCGCTAACTTTGCATCATGTTTATCCGAAAGAAGCGCAACAAATCAGGGA
>JAFUVM010000053.1 GCA_017483665.1 Bacteroidaceae bacterium | reverse complement strand
GCTTGCCTTCCTCCACGTCGCGGCCGATGAGGTTGCTGAGGCAGCTGCGGAAGTACTCGTGGCGGGGGTTGGAGAGGAAGGAGCGGCTGTCGGTGAGCATGCCGACGAAGCGGCTCAGCAGACCGAGTTGCGAGAGGCAGTTCATCTGGCGCTCCATGCCGTCGAGCTGGTCGTTGAACCACCATCCGCTGCCCATCTGTATCTTGCCCGGCGTGGGACCTTCCTGGAAGTTGCCTATCATTGTGGCAATCATCTCGTTGTCCGAAGGGTTGATGGGGTAGAGGATGGTCTTGGCGAGGAGGCCTTCGCTGTCCAGCTTGTCGAGGAAGCGGGAGAGGCTCTCGCTGGTGTTCCAGGTGCCGATGCTGTCGTAGCCGGCATCCGGACCGAGTTTTTTGAACATTCGCGAGTTGTTGTTGCGCATCGGGCCGTAGTGGAACTGCTGCGCCCAGCCAGCCCGGGCGTCCATCCTTCCCCCTTCGAGCATGAGGGCGGAACGGAACTTGCTGACCTCCTCGGCAGTAGGCGTCTGTCCGTCCATCACCTTGCGGAAGATGGCGTTCAGTTCCGTCTCGGTGAAGTCGTCGGCATAAAACTCGTTGACACCATGGTCGGAGAGGCGACAACCGACAGAAGCGAAGAAGTCATGACGCTTTTGCAGGACGTCGAGCAGGTCGGTGTAGGAGCGGATTTCCTGCTGGGCAGAGGCTCCGAGCGTCTCGATGTAAGCCCGATAAGCCGTGGGATTGTCGATGCCCATCGCCTTGTCGGGGCGCCAGGTGGGCAGAAGTCGGCCCCCTCCCCGCTCCCCCTTTGGGGGAGTGCTATTAAGCGTAGAGGCGGCGTCATTGTGGCACTCCCCCAAAGGGGGAGCGGGGGAGAGGCTTCTGTGGTAGCGCAAATCGTCCGCCGGGTCGTCGGTCGTGCAGGCGACTTCGACGTTGTAGCGGCGCATCAAACCGCGCGCCGAGAACTCGGGCAGCTGCAGCTTCTCGTTGCATTCGTCGTAGATTTCGCGAGCCGTCGAAGCGTTCAGGAGCTTCGTTATGCCGAAGGCTGTGCGGAGTTCGAGGTGCGTCCAGTGGTAAAGAGGGTTTCGCATGCAGTAGGGCATCGTTTCGGCCCACTTCTTGAACTTCTCCCAGTCAGAGGCATCGCCCGTGATGTACTTCTCTTCCACCCCGTTGCTCCTGAGGGCACGCCACTTGTAGTGGTCGCCCCCAAGCCAGAGTTCCGTGATGTTCCGGAAGCGATGATCCTCCGCCACCTCCTTCGGATTGAGGTGACAATGGTAGTCGATGATGGGCAACTTTGCCGCGTGATTATGATAAAGGTCCTGTGCCGTCGCCGACTGCAACAGGAAGTTCTGGTCCATGAATGCTTTCATGAGTTCTTGTTATGTGGTTAGCGGTTAGCGGTTAGTGGTTAGCGGTTAGTGGTTAGCGGTTAGTGGTTAGCGGTTAGCGGTTAGAGGAATGCTTGGGCAGGTGGTCAGGAGCTAATGGTATCCTCTAACCTCTAACCCCTAACCCCTAACCTCTAACCTCTAACCCCTAACCTCTCCATGCTCAAGGCGATGCCCATCTCCAGTCCCCGCAGTTCGGCCAGGCCGCGGAGACGTCCGATGCAGCTGTAGCCGGGGTTGGTCTTCTTGTGGAGGTCGTCGCACATCTGGTGGCCGTGGTCAGGTCGCATGACGATGCTCTTGTGCCGTTTCTGCTGAATCTCCAGGAAGGCCTTCATCACTTCGTACATCGGCACGTCGCCTTCCAGATGGTTCGCCTCGTGGAAGTTGCCTTCGCTGTCGCGTTGGGTGCTGCGGAGATGAACGAAGTCGATGCGGTCCCAGAAGCGACGCATCATGGCAGGCAGGTCGTTGTCGGCCCTTACGCCGAACGAACCCGTGCACAGGCAGAGGCCGTTGGCCGGGCTTGGTACGGCGTCGACGAGTGCCTGGAAGTCCTCGGCTGTGCTGAGGATGCGCGGCAGACCCAGTATCGACATGGGCGGGTCGTCGGGGTGAATGACCAGACGAACCCCGGCCCGTTCGGCAGCGGGGCACACCTCGCGCAGGAAATAGATGAGGTTCGCGCGGAGGCGTTCCGGCGTGATGTCCTTGTAGCGGTCAAGCTCCTGCTGGAACTGCTCCAGCGTGAAGCTCTCCTCCGAGCCTGGAAGTCCGGCAATCATGTTGCGGGTGATGAGTTGCTTCTCTGCGTCGTCCATCTGCTCGTAGCGTGCCTTGGCCTTCGCTTTCTCTGCATCACTGTAGTCTTTCTCTGCGCCGGGACGCTTCAGGATGAACAGGTCGAAGGCCACGAAGGCTGCCCTCTCGAAGCGAAGGGCACGGCTTCCGTCGGGCATCTCGAAGGCGAGGTTGGTGCGCGTCCAGTCGAGCACGGGCATGAAGTTGTAGGTTACGACGTCCACGCCGCATTCGCCCAGGTTCAGCAGGCTCTGCTTGTAGTTGTCGATGTAGCGCTGGAAGTCGCCCGTCTGCGTCTTGATGTGCTCGTGGACAGGCACGCTCTCCACGGCTGCCCAACGCATTCCGGCGTCTTCGATGACTTGCTTGCGCTTCAGGATTTCTTCTTTTGTCCACACCTCGCCATTGGAGATGTGATGCAACGCGGTGACGATGCCAGTGGCACCGGCCTGGCGGATGTCCTGCAGGCTCACGGGGTCGGCGGGGCCGTACCAACGGAAACTTTGTTCGCAGAGTATCATATTGTTTTGGTTTTCTTGGTGGTTAGTGGTTAGAGGTTAGTGGTTAGAGGAATGCTTTGGGAAGATGGTCGGGAGCCAGAGGTATTCTCTAACCACTAACCTCTAACCTCTAACCACTGTCCTTGGTTCGCTTCAAATGGAGAAGGCGTCAAAGCCGCCGTCGACTACGGAGAGGACTCCGGTGACGAAACTGCTGGCGTCGCTGATGAGATAGTGTATCGTGCCGAAGAGTTCCTCGGGCTCTGCGAAGCGGCCGGCCGGGGTGTGAGCGATGATGGTTTTCGCTCTGTCGGTCAGCGAGCCGTCCTCGTTGGTCAGGAGGGCACGGTTCTGGTTGGTCAGGAGGAAGCCCGGAACGATGGCATTCACGCGCAGGCCGGGGCTGAACTTCGTGGCGAGTTCGGTGGCCATGTACTTTGTGTAGTTGCCGATGGCTGCTTTCGCCGCTCCATATCCCACGACGCGAGTCAAGGGACGCAACGCACTTTCGCTGCAGAAGTTCACGATGGCGCCCTTCTCGTTCTTTGCCATGACGGGCACGAACACCTGTGTCGGCAGGACGGTGCCGAAGAGGTTGAGCTCTACGACCTTGCGGAAAGCGTCGAGGTCGAGGTCGAGGAAGGTCTTGTCGGGAGCGATGGTGGCTCCTGCCATGTTGCCTCCGGCGGCATTCAGCAGCACGTCGATGGTGCCGAAGCGACGGACGATTTCGTCGCGGTTCTGTTCCAAGACCTCCTTCTTCAGCACATCCGTGACGAGGAAGAGCGCCTCGCCCTTCTTGTTCAGCTCGGCTTCCAGCTCCTTGCCTTGGTCTTCCACGCGGTCGAGCACGACAACCTTCGCCCCCTGCTCAACCAGATAATGGGCAATGTTCCTGCCCAGGATGCCGCACCCACCTGTCAGCACGACAACTTTCCCTTTGATGTCAAATAAGTCTTTCATTGTGATTCTATTTTTTTTATTCATTGGCAACGGCTTTGTATTTGGGCACAAAAGCCTTGAGCACCAGCCATCCGAGCAGATAGGCCACGGCACAGTAGCAGAAGATGATGAAGTAGCCGGCCGGTTTGCCTTCGAAGCCGAGGAAGTGCATCTGCGTCCGGTCGGCATAGTCGAAGAGGTAGCCGCTAATCCAGTTGATGAGGAACGACCCGATGCCGCCGGCCATGCCGTTGATGCCGGTCATCGTGCCGACGGCATTCTTTGGGAAGAGGTCGCTGCCAACGGAGAAGAGGTTGGCCGACCAACTCTGATGAGCAGCACCTGCTATGCCAATCAGGATGATGGGGAACCAATAGCTGTGAACTCCCAGAGGCTGAGCAAAGATTGTCAGCAACGGGAACAGCGTGAAGATGAACATGGCCTTGAGGCGCGCATCGTAGGGATGCTGACCTGTACGGTTGACGATAATCGTGGGCAGCTTGCCGCCGTAGATGGAGAGCATCGTGATGGCGTAGAGCACAAAGATGAGCAGCATGGCTGTCGGATTGTCAGTCTTCAGTCCGTAGACGTCGCTGATGTAGGCCGGTGTCCAGAACAGGAAGAACCACCAAACGCCGTCGGTGAAGAGTTTTGCAAAGAAGATGCCCCACGTCTGCGGGAAAGTGAAGAACTTGAGGAAAGGAAGCCCCCCTCCAACCTCCCCCCGAGGAGGGAGGCTCTCTTCGCTGAGTGTGCGGCTTCCTTCCTCCCCTCCTCCTCGGGGGAGGGGGCTGTCCTGATGTATGTAAGCCAGCTCTGCTGCATTCACGTGCTTGTTCTCCTCGGGTCTCTTATAGACGAACACCCAGAGCCCGAGCCAGACGAAGCCCAGCGCACCGATGATGATGAAGGCCATCTCCCAGCCGTAGAACTTTGCGATGAGCGGTATGCAGATGGGCGCAATGAGTGCTCCGATGGTGCTGCCGCTGTTGAAGATGCTGGTGGGGAAGGCGCGGTCTTTCTTGGGGAAGTACTCTGCCGTCACCTTGATGGCGCAGGGGAAGTTGCCGCTTTCGCCCAAACCGAGCACGATGCGGCAAACGATAAAGAACCAGGCACTGACCGAAGCGATGACTGCCGTGCTTGTGCCGACGGCATTGATGAGGTCTTCCTTGCCCTCCAGTCCGAGCCATGCTGACGTTGCCACTCCGCAGAAGGCATGCATACAGGCACCCAGCGACCAGATGCCGATGGCCCACAGATAACCTTTCTTCGTGCCTATCCAGTCGATGAATCGACCGCTGAAGAGGTTGCCAATGGCATAAACGATGGAAAAGATGGCGGCTATGCGACCGTAGTCGGCATCCGTCCAGTGAAACTCAGGCGCAATGAAGTCCTTCCATGTGAGGGAAAGCACCTGACGGTCCATGTAATTGATGGTGGTGGCAAGGAAGAGCATGCCACAGATTACCCATCGGTAATTTGTCTTCTTCGTTTCTTGGTTCATAATTCGTAATTGTTTGGTGCAAAGTTAGCAAGAATTATCTTAACCTGCAAAATCTTTGCACAAAAGATATGTTGCGTAGTATTATTTTTGCTCCAAGCGGGCATAAAAGCGTCTGTTTCGTTCAATAAAAGGGTGCGAAAAGGGAAAAAGTGTGCAAAAAGTAGTATCTTTGTAGGAGCAAACAAAAACAAAGACCATGAAAAGACGTGAATTTATACGAAACGCTGCCATCGTGGCGGCAACGAGTGGCATCGGCAGTAACGCAGTTGCGTCAACACTATGTTCCTCCCCCTACAGGGGGGAGTTAGAGGGAGGCCGGGGAGGAGACGAAGGTCGTGCTCTCATCGACAGTGAACCTGTCCTGCAGAACTTTGCCGAGACGAGCATGGGCATTGCCTTCAGCGTGACCGACTGGGCAAACGGCTATGTCATCTATGGCGAGAAACCCGACTTGAGCGACGGCAAGAAGGTGTGGAGCGGCGGCTATCGGATGACGGCAATGGACGATGAGGTTGTCCAGGTGCGGCTCACCGGGCTCAAGCCTGCTACATTATATTATTATAAGATAGGAGCCGACCGCATCGAGTACAAGGACGGCTATCACATCCGCATCACGGGCAACGAGGAAAAGGCACAGGTCTATTCCTTCCGCACTGCCGGCAAGGAGGCAACGGCACACTTCTGCGTCATCAACGACACGCACGCCAACTGGGAGGCTATCAATCCGGCCATCAACAAGGTGCTGGAGCTGCAGCCCTCTTGCGTGATATGGAACGGTGATGCGTGCAACACAGAGGAGACTGTTGCTGCACAGAAACGCATCTTCTTCAAGCCGGAGATAGAGCGAAAGGACTATGCAGCAAACATCCCTTACCTTTTCTGCCCTGGCAACCACGACAACCGTGGTTTGGCAAACCGTCACTTGGAACGCATCTGGATGTACCGTCAGCCCGAGGAGCGCCAGCCTCGCGACTGGGACTTGGGACGGAACTTTGCTGTCCGGATGGGCGACGTCGCCCTCGTTGGCCTCGATACGGGCGAGGACAAGCTGGACACCAATCCGAAGTTCTGCAACCTTTTCGTCAGCGAACCCTATCGTGTGGCGCAGCAGGCTTGGCTTCGCGATGTGCTCCAACAACCCGAAGTGAAGAAAGCTCCGTTCCTTGTGGCCGTATGCCACATACCTCTCTTCGACCCGCGCCCGAAGGCAAATCCCGGCGACCTTTATCCTGCCGACACGCATCCCGACTACTCGAGCAACTTTGCCGCATGGCAGCGCACATGCAGCAAGCTTTGGGGACCGCTGCTCGAGAAGGCTGGCTGTCAGCTTCTCATCACGGCGCATCAGCATCGCTATCGTCTCGACAAACCCGACGATACACACCGATGGACACAGATTGTGGGCGGCGGCCCGGACATGTCGGGCGAGAGCAAGGGAAAGTTCCCGACGGTGATAGAAGGCGAAGTGAAGGACGGCAAGCTCGTCGTCACTATACATAATATGTATACGGGCGCTGTCCAAGAGACGCTGACCATCGACAAGCGGCGATAAGATTTATGAGGGTGTGTCATAACAAACGAATATACTCTCTTTTATAATTTAACCACGAATTGCACGAATTACACGAATAGATTAGCTGTTGGTTGTAAGTTAATTATAAATTCGTTTAATTCGTGCAATTCGTGGTTAAAAGTTATTGGTTGTATTTTGACACACCCTCATAGGTCTTATAAAAATCCCCGGCACGCGGTTGCATGTCGGGGATTTCTTATAGTGGGTCCCCTCTCCTCGGAGAGGGGTTAGGGGTGAGGCTTTTTATTCCTCGCTCCAGATATCCCAGCTGTTGTCTTCCTTGGTCAGAGCATTGCTGCCGTCGACAGTTGTGTCGCTGATGATTTTCAGACTTTCAGCAATCATGTTCGTTACTTGTGCCTCGTTAATCTCGATGGCAGGGCAAATATATTTCTTCATAGCTGTAAATTTAGATGTTAAGAGAATTAGAAATGCTTTCTATATTTCTTATTTCAGGATCTTGGCTTAGCCGAGCTTGCTCACGCTCGATGAAGCATGAGCAAGCTCGTGCTTTATTCTCACTTAACTGCAATCTTCTTGCCGCCAATGATGTTCACACCCTTCTGAGCCTTGCTGAGGCGCTGGCCAGCGAGGTTGTAGACGGGAGCGTTCTCGCCTGCGAAGTCAATGCCCTTGATGCCAGTAGCGTCGTCGGCGTCGAAGCCGTAGAAGCCCTTGACGGGAGCACCGATTACGAGGTAGCCCTTGCCAGCGGCGATAGTGCCGGTAGCCTTGTAGAAGCCTACGCCTTCCTCTGCCTTAGCGAGGATGTACTGTGTGCCGTCGGTGGCAACGTCAGCCGTAGCAGCTACGAGTTCGTTTGTTGCACCGAGAACAGCATTGGTAGTTGCGGGCACGGTGTATGTGCCTTCCTCGGCCTTTACAACAACAGCTGTGCCGGCAGGAACGGTGGTGACGGGAGCGAGCTGAACGTATGTACCGTCGAATGTGGCTGCGTTAGCTGTTGCTGCACTGCCATTGAAGTCAACGTCGCAGGGAGCAACGAAGGTGGCATAGCCGGCATCGCTGACCTTTATGGTAGCACCTGCGTTGCCTTCCAGATAGAAGTCGCAGTAAGCGCCGCCCCAGTTCTGCTCGATGTAAACGGCTACAACATTGTTGCCTGCTACGAGCAGAGAAGGATCAACGTTAAGTTCGAGCCATTCTGTGCCATTGGTCCAGCCACCGGCTTCTTCAATCTGCGTGCCGTTCACGTAGATTGCGTAGTCGTCGTCATGCAGAGCCTTCAGCGTCAGCTTCGTGATAGCGGCGGGATTCTCCACATAGAAGTTGCGACGGAACCAGAACGTGTTGTATTCGTTCTGCCAGATGGTGTGCTGTACGCCGTAGCCAGCTGTGCCGATAGGCATTACCAGTTCGTCCCAAGCGGAGTCGTCGAAGTCGGCAGTGTTCCAGCCTTCCTCAATGTTGCGGTCGTTTTCGGAGCCTGTCTTATGGCGGAACTTAACGATGTAGTCATTGGCCTGGCCGTTAGCGAGGAGGATGGGCTCAGCAACCTTGGCATTGCAAACTGTGCAGACGTTGTTCTCGTAGGTATGTGCTGCGAGAGGCAGACGCTCGGTCTTGAGAGCCTTGCAGTCTGTGCATTCCCAAACCTTCTTGCCCTCTACGGTGCAAGTGGAAGCTATCTCGGTGGGCTCGCCCCATGTGTGAGCCTGCTCGTTAATCCAAAGCTCGCCAAGCTGGAAGCCGCCGTTGAAGTTGCCGGCAGTGAACTTGAAGAACTTGTAGGTGTCAGTGCCGTTCACCGTGAATACAGTCTGTTCCTTGTTGGCTGTCTTAGCCTTGTAGTTCTGCTCCTGCTGGTCGATGACGGTCCATGTCTGGTTGTCGTTGGAGCCTTCGAGCTTCCAGTCACGCGGTGTGCGGCCGGGGTTGTCGTAGGTGTCGCCACCGGTTACGAAGCTGTACTGCTGTACGGCAACGGGTTCGCTGGCAATGATGATGGCCCAAGCGTCGCCACCACCGCTGCAACCGAACTTGGTCGTAGCATCGTTGTCGACGAGGTTAGCAACAGGTGAGTCGCCCCAGCCGTTGCCACCAGTTACGACTGCGTAGCCTACGTTGTTCACGTCTTTGCGGACGTAGTTGGGCTCGGAGACGGTCAGCTCATAGCTTGCTGTCCAGCCCTGGTCAGCATCGGTGGTGACGGTAATCATCACCTTGCCAGCCTTAACGCCGGTCACAGTACCGTCGGCAGCAACGGTAGCGATGGTCTCGTCGGCAGATGTCCAGGTGAAGGTTGCTCCGTCGAGGTTCTGCACGTCGGGCAGGAACTGAGCGGTGGAGCCAACCATCACGATGCGTGTGTCGGCAGCGTATGTCATGTAAGCCTGATCGTCGAGCTTAGCGAAGCTATAGCCGTCATAGGAACCGCGTGCAGGCTGTACGAAGGTAGCTGTCTTGCGGTCGTAGTAGCCGAAGGCACCGTCATGGCGCATTACGGGCTGGAAGTCATAGATGGTTGTGCCGTCTTCCTTGAGAGTCATGTAGTAGATGCGGCCGCGGATGGGATTATCCCATTCGGGGTTAGCGAACATGGAGATGCCGCGGGTCGAGGATGAGAAGGATGTCTGGTTTGTCACAACCTTCTCGCCGCCGTTGACAACCAAGCCGCTGAGCGAAGCCTCGACAGTGATGTCTTGATTGAATCCGGGGAAGTCTGCAAAGTCATCGTTGCGATAGCCGCCGACGAAGTAGCCGAACTTGTCAGCACCACCGTTCTTGTAGAGGGAGATACCTGTGCTTGCATCGCTGCCGTTACGTCCGCTGAACACAGCGGCCCAGCCATTGTTGGAGTAGAGGTTGAACTTAATGTCCACCTCTGTGCTTGCCTTGGCGACGTAGGTTGTGGTGAAGGCGTTCTCGCGTGCAGCACCGGTGCTTTCGATGTAGGCCAGCGGTGTGTACTTGTTGTCATCCTGTGCGATGAAGTCTATCTGCTCGTATGGAAGAGGATATACGTACTTGCTCACCTTGAGGCTGGCGAACTTGAACCAGAATTCCTTGCCGTCGTTGGCATCGCCGAACTGTACGACGAGTGTTTCATTGTTCTGCTTGGCAGTGAAGTCGATGGAGTAGGGTTTGTTCTCAACACCTGCGAAGGGGAATGCCTCTGCTATACCTATGACATTGCTATTGTAGCTAGCACCCGTTTCTGTTGTGTTAAGATTATAGTCATTTGCAACATACGCATGGAAGGGGGTAGAGTGCCATGAATCATATTCACTGCCGCTGTAGATGAAGGACCAGTTATAGTCCTCGCCTGCAATGGTCGGAATCTGGAACATGTAGGGCTCGTGACCGCCTGTGCCGACATAGGGATTGATTTCGTTTGTCGTGCCGTCATAGGTAAAACCAGCAAAGATGGACATGTGACCGTCGTTGGTCTTCCAGTTGCGCATATCCTTGTAGGACGGGTCGGTGTCTTTGATTTCCTCGAGTGCCATTTCTCCGCAGTCGAGCCACTGGCCGCCCTGGTACTTGTACTCGTGGTTGTCGGTGGTAAGCTTCACGCGCTTGCCTTCGTAGACGGAGATACCTGCTGCGCCTGCCATAGCCTGTCCGTCGGCACTGAGTTCGAAGTCGGCACTGTTGGCAGAGCCGTAGAATGTGTCGGTCAGCTTGTCCTTCAGGCCGCCCTTGCCTTCGCCGTTCACTGCGGGAACGAGGTCCATGACGAGCGTCTCGCCTTCATAGAGCTGCAGGCCGTAGATCGTGACGAGTGGGTTGTAGCAGTCGGTCTGTGTGCCGCCGCCGGGAACGTCCTTGTTCTGTGCGAATACATAGAGGGGAGTCTTGCAGTCGGCAGTCTTGGGGCTGTCGGTGATGGTGCCGATGAGTGTCGTGCCGTCTGCTTCGAAGATATCCATCTTGCCTGCTGCAGCGTCAAGAACGGTGACAATCTTCTCGCCATAGCGCATTGCGTCTCTGTTGCCAGTCTCGCCGCCGAGGTTGATGGTTGCATTGGTTGTGAAGAAGCAGAAGCGGTCCTTCCAGCCACCACTATAGTAGCCGCAGCCGTATGCAGCCTTCCAGTCGCCGCCAGTCTCTGCAATCATTGTGCAGATGGCCTTTGAGTTGGCCTTGGGGATGTAGTTGAGGTTGATGTAGGCACCATTGGGGCTCTTGAGGGACTCAATCTCCGAAACGGCGTCACCTGCAATCTTCAGGGTGTTGACCTCTGAGAATACGCCGTATACCTCATATTCGCCGAGGTTGTTCAGGGCGTAGTAAGTCATGTTGGCCTTGCTGTAGACGTAAGGCTCGTTGCCCGTGTAGGTGCTGATGTTGTCGATGGCAATGGCCTCGATGGGGTCACCCATAGTAGCTGTGGGTACCACGGGCACGTCGGGCGCTTCGCCTGGTGTGTACTCAACACTGATGGTTTTTACCTGAAAGGTACTTGTTGTCGTAAAGGTCACAGAAGAAGGAGCAGTGCCTTCTTCTGGTGTCCAAGCCAAGTCAGAGTAGCTGCCGATGTTGGCACCGACATTGTCCTTCTGGCCTGCTTGCTGAAGTGTGAATGTAATCTTGCTAATGGTTGTGCCAGTCGTGCCGGACACGGTGAATGACTTTCCTTTTGCGAACGGAATATAGGCTGTGTTTACATTCTGGGTTGTTCCGCTGCCATCAAGAGTTACTGCCACATAATAGGGAGAGGTCTTCCATGTGTAGGGCGTCGTGACAGACTGAACTTGCGACCCACTTCCTCCCAGTGCTTTCCACAATGTGCTTGCGTCAAACGTGACGTTGTCGGCAAATAGCTGTCCAAAGCCAAGCACAAGCGAAGCGAGAATTAGAAAATGTTTCTTCATACTTGTTTTGTTTTAGTTAATAAAAAAGGTTACTTTGTTTTATAATACTTGTTCTATTTTCTGTTGCATAGCTGTCTTGCCAAGCTTTCAGGCTCCATCCGTGTATCCCAGAAATCAACGATTTCTATTACTCCGTTGTTTATCCAATAGATAATTTTGTTAAGTCGGTTTACTACTATGCTGCGACTTCCCTTTGTGGAGTGCTCACTTCTGTGGGCATCTTGTCCAACTTCTCCAGTACGTCTTCGATTGAGACGTAGTGCCCTTCTGCTATGTGCTTCCGTCCTTCTTCCGCCCTTGCTATCAACTCTTCTTTGGAACTTGACCTCAATGAAGCCGTTCCCTTGTTTTTGCCGTATTCCGTCAGTTGTGTGCCCAGCCAAACAAGGTTACTAGGTGTTAGAGTTCCGTAAAGGAAGTCGCGCAAGCCTGTCAATGTAGATGTACTCACAGCTTTATTTTTTTGCAAATTAATTGTTTTTTATGATTTTTCTCCGCCAAAGTTAAGCATTATTTCAATACGATGCAAGCTTTTTGACGTTTTTTTGTGTTTTTCCCTTAAAAAAGTTGTGAAATGTCGCAGGTGGAAAGTCTGTCTGTCAAATAGATGCACTGCGGCTGAGGGACGATATGTTCTGTGGCGCCGCTGGACTATAATTCCTTGAAAACGCGGGATGAAATTCTTCATGGCAGGGAATAAAACTATTTCAGTGGCTTGGAAATATATTTCAAAGCCTTTAAAATATATTTTAGTGCCGCGGAAATATATTTCCAAGCCTCTGAAATAGTTTTATCGCAGGGCGAAGGGAAAAACATTCCGCAGGGCGTGACGTTTCTTTCCCTGCGGGGAGGGATTTGTGTGCGGGCGTTAGGCTCTTCCGAGACAGACGCAGGCCGTTACTTGATGTTGCCAACGCTGATGAGGTACTCGGCTATCTGTACGGCATTGAGGGCGGCGCCCTTCTTTATCTGGTCGCTGACGAGCCAGAAGGTGATGCCGTTGGGGTTGGCAAGGTCCTTACGGACGCGGCCTACGAAGACGTCGTCGCAGCCTTCGTGGAAGAGCGGCATGGGGTACTTCTTGTCCTTCGGGCAGTCTTCCAGCTGCAAGCCTTTGCCTTGGCGGACGGCCTCCTGGAACTCTTCTACGCTGACGGGGCGCTCTGTCTCGGCCCAGATGCTTTCGCTGTGGCAGCGGAGGCTGGGGACGCGGACGCACATGGCGCTCACCTCGCAGTCGGTGTGCATGATTTTCTTCGTCTCGTTGTACATCTTCATCTCCTCCTTCGTGTAGCCGTTGTCGCAGAAGACGTCAATCTGCGGTATGACGTTGAAGGCAAGCTGATATGCAAACTTCTCGACGGTCGGTTTCTCGCCGGCCAGCACTTGGCGGTACTGCTCGTAAAGCTCGGCCATTGCTGCTGCACCGGCACCGCTGGCAGCCTGGTAGCTGGCTACGTGTACGCGCTTGATGTGCGACAGGTTCTCCAGGGCTTGCAGGGCCACGACCATCATGATGGTGGTGCAGTTGGGGTTGGCTATGATGCCCCGCGGACGGTTGAGTGCGTCCTCGGCGTTGCATTCGGGCACCACCAGGGGCACGTCTTCGTCCATGCGGAAGGCGCTGGAGTTGTCTATCATCACGGCTCCGTGCTTGGTGATGGTCTCGGCAAATTCCTTGCTCGTGCCGCCCCCGGCGCTGGTGAAGGCGATGTCAACGCCCCGGAAGTCGTCGTTATGTTGCAGGAGCTTCACCTCTATCTCCTTGCCTCGGAAGGTGTATTTCCGTCCGGCGCTGCGCTGGCTGCCGAACAGCAGAAGTTCGTCGATGGGGAAGTTTCTCTCGTCAAGCACACGCAGGAATTCCTGCCCTACGGCACCACTGGCGCCTACAATAGCTACTTTCATCTTAAGAATTGAGAGTTAAGAGTTACGTTTTCGAATTAAGTGCGTGCAAAGGTATGACAAAATCTCCATATATAATATAATAATATGTGCAAAATTGCAGGATTCGTCGAAAAAAAGTGTATCTTTGTCCTCCGAAAGCTTAAAAATGCAGCAAATGGTGTTCCTCAGTGCCCTCCATACAGCAACGTCGACAGCCCTCATCACCGACCCTACTTGGATCTTTTCGGTGGTGCTGGCTATCATTTTGCTTGCGCCGTTGCTGCTGCGGCAGTTGCGCATTCCGCCCGTCATCGGGCTCATCATGGCAGGCATGCTGGTGGGTCAGTACGGGCTGAACCTGCTGGCGCACGACAGTTCCTTCGAGCTCTTCGGGCAGGTGGGCATCTACTACATCATGTTCCTGGCCGGACTGGAGCTTGAGATGGGCAGCGTGGAGCACTACGGCCACAACGGACTGCGCTTCGGGGTGCTCACCTTTGCCATTCCCTTTGTGATGGGCATCGCCACGAGTGTCTGGCTCTTGGACTACAAGCTTTCGGCCAGTATCCTGCTGGCCTGCATCTATGCCAGCCATACGCTTGTCACCTATCCGATAGTGGGGCGCTACGGTCTCAGCCGTCACCGTGTCGTGGTCGTCAGCGTCGTGGCAACAGCCTTTGCCCTGTTTGCGGCCCTGTTTGTGCTGGCCGTGCTGGTGGGCAGTCAGAGCTCCGATACTACATGGCTGACGTGGGTGCTCTTCGGCTTGCGCTGTGCGCTCTATGTCGTCTTCGTCGTCTTTGCCTTTCCCCGCATCGGCCGCTGGTTCCTGCGCCGCTATCAGGACAGCGTCATGCAGTACATATTCATTCTGACACTCGTGTTCCTCAGTGCCTCGCTTGCCAAGATGGTGGGGCTCGACGGACTGCTCGGTGCCTTCCTCGCAGGCTTGATTGTGAACCGACTCATCCCCAAGACCAGTCCCCTGATGTCGCGCCTCGAGTTCGTAGGCAATGCCCTGTTCATTCCTTACTTCCTCATCGGTGTAGGCATGATTATAGACCTTGGCATGCTGGTCCGCCATCCGGATTCGCTTTGGGTAGTGGCCGTGATAGTGACGACCGGTGCCCTCTCCAAGCTTTTGGCTTCCGGCATCATGGCATGGACGATGGGCGAGAACCGGCAGAGCATGTGGCTCATGTTCGGACTGACGAACGCCCATGCAGCCGGTGCACTGGCTATCGTCAGCATCGGCACGTCCCCCGACGTGGCCCTCATGAGCGACGAAGTGCTGGGCGGAACGGTCATGCTCATCCTGTTCAGCTGCATTGTGAGCAGCTTTGCCACGAGTCGCGGAGCCAAGCAGCTTGCCCTGAGCGACACATCCCTCGAGGACAACCGCGGCTCCTACCACGGCAAGTGCCTCATCACCTACAGCCAGGAAGCCAATGTCGACGTGCTGACACAACTGGCTATCCTCATCCGTAACCCCTTTATCCCCGACAGCCTCATGGGACTTTGCGTCTCCTATGACAACGGACAGCAGACAACCGACAACAGTCACCTGAAAGGCCGCAGGCTGCTTGAGCAAGCACAGATGGTGGCCGCTGCTGCCGACGTGCCGATGGCAGTCCTCAACCGTATGAGCACGAACATCGCAGGCGGCATCCTTCATACGATGAACGAGTATGACTGTGGCGAGGTCATCGTCTGCCTGAACGACAGGACGTCCGGCATGCCCAAGTCCTCGCTGGGTAGCGTGATAGACAGCGTCCTGAGCGGAAGCCATCGTGAGGTGATGGCCGTGCGCAGCATCGTGCCGCCGGGAACCATCCGCCGGGTCGTAGTGGCCGTGCCGCAGAAGGCTGAATACGAGGTCGGCTTCTACAAGTGGCTGGAGCACATCTGTCGCATCGGCGAAGAGCTGGACTGCCATCTGGAGTACCATGCCCATGCCGATACCTTGCCCTACATCCGGGGCTACATGGAGCAGAAGCACAGCCACGTCCGCTCGCAGTATGCCGAGATGAACCGCTGGATGCAGTTCCTTAACCTCCGGCACGAGCTGGACCTGAGCTGCATGTTCGTGGCAGTCACGGCCCGGTCGGGCTTCATCTCCTATCAGAACAGCTTCGAGGAGCTGCCGTTGCTCATCCACCGCTACTTCAGCGACACAAACGTCATGCTGCTCTTCCCCGACCAGTGGGGTGAGCCGCAGGAGAGCATAGCCGTCTTTACGCCCAACGGTACTGCCGTGCAGCGCCAGCCGCGCTCCATCGGCGGATGGATTCGTCGCCGCTTCTTTACGGCACACCACACAGCGGTGGCCCTGCTCCTGTGCCTGCTCTTTTCGCTCAGTTCATCATCCCTGGTGGCACAACGCCCGCGCTTCGACAAGATGTCGCCTTTGGTGAGGCTTGCAGTGCTGGAAGGAGCAAGAGGCAAGGAGCATGGAGCAAGGAGCAAGGAGCAAGAGGCAAGGGGCAAGATGCTCGCCCTCGTGCAATCCGACAGCGAGGATGTCCTCAGGGAACACGGCTGTCGCACCTATGCCCACTGGGGTAACATCTACGCCGCAGCTGTTCCCAAGACGGAACTTGCAGCCTTGTCGCTTCGTCCGGAGGTGACGCGCATCGAATGCGGAAGGGTCAGCGAAGCTCTTACCGACACCGCCGCCATCGTCACACGCTCGGCAGCCCTGCGCACCCCCACGGCGCATCGTTCGGCCTATACGGGCCGGGGCGTTGTCGTCGGCGTGATGGACATTGGCTTCGACCTGACCAATCCTTCGTTATACAGTCGCGACATGGATACCTACCGCGTCCGCTCCTTTTGGGACATGCTCGACTTCAAGGCGGATTCCCTGCTCGAAGAGAACATCGACGGAGCGGAGATGGTGGTCAATGGCCTCCTGCTGCCAGTGGGAGCTGCCTATACGACTACGGAAAGCATCCTTGCCAAGGCCTGCTCGTCGGACAGCCATCTGCAGTACCACGGCTCGCACACCTCTACCACTGCCGCCGGAAGCGGATACGATTCGCCCTACATCGGCATGGCTCCCGACGCGGACATCTGTCTCGTCTCGAACTGCGTGACCAGCGATTTGGAAATTGTGCCGGACACCCTGAAGGACTTCTACGGTGCTGTGGCCGACCTGCTGGGCTTCGAATACATCTTCTGCTATGCCGACAGCGTGGACAAGCCCTGCGTCATCAGCTTCAGCGAGGGTTCGCACGAAGACCTTTGGGGAGAAGCACAGCTCTACGGCACCGTCCTGGACAGCCTGGTGCGCCCCGGACGCATCATCTGTGCCGCAGCAGGCAATCAGAGCATCTACGGCACGTACATGCACAAGCCCGTCGGACAGGAACGGGCTTCTTCCCTCATCCAGCCTTCGGGCAATCAGACCTACATGTTGCTGCGCAGCCGCGGCGACTTCAGCGTGCGTCTCGACTTCATGACCTCTCCCTCCGAGATGCTCCTCAGCTACGAAGTACAGCTCTCCGACATCCTCGCCACCGAGGACAGCCTGCTCGTCGACACCGTCACAGCGGGCAAGTTCACCTTCCAGCTCATGTACGGCACCTATCCCTGCTGTTACGATTCCACTCAGCTTGCCACCGACGTTGTCATCACAAAGATTGGCAAGGGAAACCTGTCCACCATCCAGATGGGCATCAGCATAGGAGGCAGCGAGGCAGAGGTGGAGACCTATCAGGGCGTGGGCTACCTGCAGAAGCATGACCGCTACCCCGACTACCAGGATGCCGAGTCGACCCACAACATACACTACCCGGGCTCCGACCCCAGCGTCATCTGCGTGGGAGGCACAGCCTACAGGACAGGCTTCTGCACCTTCGAAGGCATCTGGCGTGACGTGAACTGGGGCACAGGCGGCGAAGTGGGCAGCTACAGCAGCCGCGGCCCGACGATGGCAGGCAACATCAAGCCCGATGTCCTGGCCCCCGGCACCAATGTCGCGGCAGCCTTCAACAGCTTCTATGCCGAGAGCAACCCCGATTCCTATTTCGCTACGCTCGACGTGGCACGCTACACATGGGGCGGACGCACCTACGGATGGAACATGCAGAGCGGAACGAGCATGGCGTGTCCCATCGTGGCAGGCATCATCGCGCAGTGGATGGAAGCTATTCCTACGCTGACACGCGAGCAAATCATCGAAGCTTTCCAAGCTACATGCACACATCACGACCCGCTGCTCAGCTATCCCAACAATGACTACGGCTACGGCGAGATAGATGCCGAGGCCGGGCTTGAGTACCTGCTGGACAAATACGATGCACTCATCCCTCTCCCCGCAGCTCCGGCGGGAAGGGAATGCTTCTATGACCTGCTGGGCAGGAAAGTGGAGCATCCGTCGCGCGGCATATATATTGTCGTGGACGCAAACGGAAACAAAAAAAAGATAATGAACCTATAAGACCTATAGGACCTATAAGACCCATAGGACCTATAAGACTCATAGGACCTATAGGACCTATAGGACCTATAAGACCCATAAGACCTATAAGACTCATAAGACCTATGATTGAAGTACGCAACATCAAGAAGAGCTTCGGCAACCTGGAGGTGCTCAAGGGCATCGACCTCGACATAGAACGCGGCAAGGTGGTGAGCATTGTCGGCGCAAGCGGCGCGGGCAAGACGACGCTCCTGCAGATTATGGGGACGCTGGACAAGGCCGACAGCGGCAGTGTCGTCATCGACGGCGTGGACGTCATGACGCTCAGCGACACCAAACGGTCCGCCTTCCGCAACAAACACATGGGCTTCGTCTTCCAGTTCCACCAGCTGCTGCCCGAGTTCACGGCCTTGGAGAACGTGATGATGCCAGCCCTCATCGGCGGCACACCGAGGCGCGAGGCCAGGAAGCGGGCCGAGGAGCTCCTCTCGTTCATGGGGCTTTCCGACCGCGCATCGCACAAGCCCGGCGAGCTCTCCGGCGGCGAAAAGCAACGTGTTGCCGTGGCACGCGCCCTTGTCAACAAGCCCGACGTCGTCTTTGCCGACGAGCCCAGCGGTTCGCTCGACACGCAGAACAAGCAGGAGCTGCACCGCCTCTTCTTCGACCTGCGCGACCAGTTCGGGCAGACCTTCGTCATCGTCACGCACGACGAACAGCTTGCCGACCTTGCCGACCGCAAGATATGCATGCGCGACGGCATCATCGAGCAGTCATAAAGGGGATAACTTGCCTCTGAAGTAAAAAACACTCGTCACTCGTCAAACTCGCTGAGCGACAGGGCATAACACCCTGACGAGGCAGGGTCGTATAATTAAACAACGGATTGAACGGATTAAACGGATTATCCTATATGCTGCTTATTAGCGTAGTGTAAAGCCGTTTAATCCGTTCAATCCGTTGTGTTATTATCTATGATGGTATATTGATGCGACCCCTTCGTATAGTAATCAGACGGTTCTCTGTATTCACCCGAGACTATTACGTATTCTCTTTTTTCAATGTCTCCAGAAACTCTTTCAGCCTGAGTACAAAAATCTGGGGGAATGTGATGTCACGAAGGACGTTGAAGTGCGAATCGTCTGACACGATGTAGGTCGCTCCGGCAGCAAAGGCACAGTCCACAAACTTGTTGTCATCGGGGTCAGCGGTGATGAGATTCCAGTGGTAGTAGGTATCAATAAACTCAACGTGACGGCTATCCATAATCATACGGATGACATTGGTTGCAACCTCCGTCGAAGTCAGTCGGGCAATCATCTCCTCGTACTCCGCCAATATCTCATTGGTGACGCAGAGTATGTATCGCCCTTCCTGAAAACCTTTCCATACAGGATATGCATTGCTGCGTCGAGAAATAGAGGCGAGAAGGCAGTTGGTGTCGAGTACTATCTTCTTATTTGGCATATTTGTATGGTGTGCGAAGATGTGCCCTTAATATGGCATCGTTTTTCTCCTGATCCCACAGGCCTGCCTCCCACAGCCGGTCCATTGCTTCCTCGGCCTTATGTGCATAGTAATTGCTGATTACGTCGCGGAGTTCTTCTGCTTCCTCATCGGTCTTGATGTGTTCCAACAGTCGCAGAATATCCATC
Source organism: Bacteroidaceae bacterium (assembly GCA_017483665.1). Lineage (GTDB taxonomy): Bacteria > Bacteroidota > Bacteroidia > Bacteroidales > Bacteroidaceae > Physcousia. The sequence continues at coordinate 27,560 of JAFUVM010000053.1, read as the reverse complement.
TGTGCCTTGTTCAATGGGGTTCTAATTTGTTCCATATAAGTTTGCCTTTTATTGTCCTAACGGCGACAAAGGTACGAAGAATATTTTAAATAATCGCTTCTTGAGTCATGCCTTTTATAAGTTATTGGCTGAAAAAAGCATCATTTTGTGGTCGGGGAAATGGATTCTGTTACTTGGCCCATCTGTGGGATGACTGAATTTCTGTTTCAGCGGAGTGTTTTCTTTCCGTCCTTGATGAAGATGCCGTGCAACATTCCTGCGCCCGGGACGGGGCGGCCCTGCAGGTCGTACGTGGTGCGGGACTTGGTCTCTGCCCGGAGGGTCGGCAGGGGTGTGGGGTCGGGGGCGATGAGCTGCAGGGGAACCCATGTGGCGGGCTGCAGGGGCTGGGCGTCGGGGATGCGCTCCACAAGCTGCTGTGTGCCGTCGCCGGAAAGCACCTCCAGGTTGACAGACAGTTTCCCTCCGACCGGTGCTTCGTCGAGGCCGATGGCGGCCCAAGGGATGGCTACCTCCAGACGGTAGTTCGATGTGCCGATGGTGCTGGCTGCCTGAAGGCCGGACAGTTCGGTCTCTACCCAGTCTCTGCCGTTGCCGCGGCTGGTCCGAAGGGTGGCATCGGGGAGTAGCGAGAATCTGTAGGAGGAGTTGACGGGCAGGTTGGTGCTGGCTCCCTTACTGTCCACGTAGAAGTTGACACCGTCGGGGAACGGCTCTGCCGAGGAGGGATGCTGACGATAGACGTGGCAGACCATGTAGAGCTTTTCGCGGTCGTAGGAGAAGTCGGTGTAGGAGAAGGTTCCCGTCTCGCAGCCCATCGGCACTTGCCTTGCCGAGCGGTTGTAGTAGGTGCTGGGGGTATCGAGGTGTCCGTCGACAACCTGCGAGGCGTAGGGAGCCAGGAATTGCTTCATGGGGTAGCCTTTCACGATGACAATCTTGCCGTCCAGTCCGCCCACGGCAACGACGATGCCTGTGTCAATCACGGCCAGGGAGTTCCACATGCAGTTCTTCGTTGTGCCCTGCTGGAAGGGTTTGGACATGGCCTTGAAGTCTTTGGCCTGCCGGTTCCCCACGTAGACGTACATCTTGTGGTTGTCGCCTTCGCCGTACTTGGACTGGTGCGACATCACCGTTTCGCCGCCGGGCAGGACGCGCAGGTATGGGGCTCCGCCTGTGGCCGTGGGGCAGTAGTTGTAGTTGATGCTGCGGTCGCGCTGCGGACTTTGGGCGCTGACGTAGAAGTTGCCTTTCCAGTTGTTGTTGAGCGTCGTGCGGACGGTGGTCGGCAGGAAGTCGCCTATGCCGCTCCAGCCGTTGTCCTCGATGGCTACGGCGATGGTCTTTCCGTCGCTGAGCAAGGCGGGTACGGGCATGCCGTCGCGGTAGCCGCTGCGGAAGGAGACACGCTGTGGTGCGCTCCAGGTCAGGCCTCCGTCGAAGCTGCGGCAGAGCGATATCTGCTGTTCGCCGGAGGAAGTGTATGGACTCTCGTCGGCGAAGTAGAGCTGCAGCTCGCCGCTGGGCAGCTCCAGCATGGAGGGTTCCCAACAGCCGTTTTCGAAGGTATAGTCGGCATCGTAGACAAATATCTCGTCGCTCCAAGTCTTGCCGTTATCGATGCTGCGGCGCAGGCGTATGCCAAAGTGTCGCTCGGGCGAGTAGGGCGAGGTGGGGCGCGGGTTGTAGGCTACGATGATGGTGCCGTCGGAGAGCTGTATGAGGTCGGGCACGCAGTTGGGCACGCCGCTGGGGTTGGGGGCAATGACGGTGGGCGAGGTCCACGAAGTGCCTTTGTTCGAGGAGAAGCTGACCTTGATGCCGCCGCTTTCGCAGCAGGCCAGCAGCCGGTGGTCCTGCAGCTCAATGAGCCGGGCATAGCCGCCGCCGCTGAAGACGGTGACGGGGGTGCGTGCATCCCAGTAGATGCGACTGCCGGTATAGCGGCTGACGGTGGCGGCTGTCAGGCTGAGGCAGAAGCCTGTCAGCAGGGAGAACAGGAGGGTGTGTTTCATCGTGAAGTCTTTATGAGGTGGGTCTTCCCGTCGGCGGAACGCTGTATGACGATGCCGTGATAGCCGGGCGCTACTTGCTGTCCGCCCAGGTTGTACATCGCTTCGCTGAGGGTTTTGGTGTTTTTTTCGCGGAAGGCCAGCGGGGCGGATATGCCGTCTGCTCCCTCGTCGAAGATGAAGCTGATGCGTCCGTCGGCTGTCTCGCTGATGTTAGTGATGGAGTGGTTCATCGTCATGGCTCCGTCGGCATTGGCGTTGTAGAGTTTTGCCGAGGGTACCGACGAGGCGGAGAGTTCTGTCTTTCCCGTCGTGCCCGGCCATGTGTCGCCTGCTGTCGTGGTGGCATTGCGGATGTTGTCGGCGGGGATGAAGGTCATGCGGAGGTGTGTGCCAACGGTGTTGACGGTGTTGTCGCGCCATGCCTGTTCGTCGTAGTCGACATGCAGGACGAGCATGCCGTGTCCGCCAAGGCAGCTGTCCCATCCCTCCTGTTGCCTGTTCTCCAGGAGGTAGTACTCGTCAGCCTTCCCGCTGTTTCTCAGGATGTAGCAGGCGGGTGCGGAGGTGAGGGCCGGCATGTTCTGAACGTGAACGGGGTCGGTGAGCTCGATGGGGTCGAGCCAGCCGCAGAACATGCGTTCGTAGCTTGTGAAGCCGGCAGGTGTGCCGCCGTTTCCGTTGTATTCTCCGTAGTCCATAAGGTCCCACGAGCCTAACCCGAAGTAGATGCCGTTCGTGTCGTAGGTGTCGGGAAGGCCGAAGCAATGTGCAAACTCGTGGCAGGCTGTGCCGATGCCGCAGATGGTGAGGCCGCCCTTGCCCTGAAGCTCGGCACTGGTGGCATAGCTGTCTATGCGAACGCCGTCCGCCGTGACGGGTCCGTCGCCGTCGCCTTCAGCCTTCGCTTCGGTGAGCGTCCAGGCGTGCGACCAGATGTTTGTCCGCGAGGAGCGGTTCGCTTCATCGTAGCCCGAATGTATGACATAGACCTGCTCCACTTCGCCGTCCTTGTCCCAGTCGTAGGCCGTGAAGTCGACCTGTTCGTCCACCATCCCGATGGCCTCTGCAATCATTTCGCCAGGATGCATGTCGTAGCCGTAGGCATCGTTCTCGCCATAGTATTCAAGGGGGTGGCTCATGGTGACGGGACCCACGACGTCGAACGAGAAATCGAACTTTCCGTAGCTGGCATCGAGGAAGTAGTCGTGGACGGAGCCGACGTTGATGCCGTCGTGATAGCCCGTTTCGTTGAAGAATCTCTCGAAGGTGTCCGCTGCGAAGTAAAAGGGCACATCGGGGAAATCGACCAGTATCACCAGGCCCCGCTTGCTGCCGGTCATGGCTTTGTGCTGCTGTCCTTGCCTTGCCTGCCTTGCCGCATTTCGCCGGTTCAGTGCAGCCTTCCGCTTGGAGGCCCGTGCCTGCCAGCGTGCCTGAATGGCGTCCTGCTCCACGTAGTGTGCCGTGTCGTTGTCGGCGAGGAGCAGGTATCGGCCGTCGTCGGTGAGGTAGAAGTGCAGATGCTCGTCGCCCATGAAGGTGGCTTCCACTTTCGAGCCGTCGGGAAGGGTGAGCGTGCAGCGCTCCCGTTTAGCGGGGATGGCCCAGAGTGTCAGTACGCAGATGCAGGATATGATAAGGGGGACGATGCGTTTTCTCATGCTGTGTCGGTTAGATCATAACTTTCTTAGCAGCCCCGTTCATGCGTCGGATGACGTAGATGCCGTGGCAGAGAGCCAGGCGATGCAGTTCGTCGGCAAAGCATTCCGATATCATGCGTCCGTTCATGTCGTAGATGCGAACGCGCTCGGTGCTTGCGGTTATCTCGGATATGGCATCGGGAATGGCGCGGAAGGACTCGCTCTCGGTCCAGGGACTGTTGCGGTAGCTGTCGCTGATGGCCTGCACGGAGTAGGTGTAGTCCACGTCGGTGCGCAGGTTTTCGAGTACGAGGGACGTGGCTGCAATGCTGTCCTGGCTGAAGACTTGTTCGCCTTCGCACATGAGGCGGAAGTTGTAGAACTCTGCCTCCTCTGTGGGGTCCCAGACGGCCGTCGTGCCGCCCATCTTCGTGTCCTCGAAGGCCAGACCCACAGGAGCAGCCAGTGTGCCCTTGGGCATGACTTTGACGGTGATGATGCCGTCCTCCGTCTCCTCGATGTCGACGAGGGGCTTGCCCATGTAGCCGCCGGTGAAGACGAGGCTGGCGGGGTCGGAAGTGTCGGTCAGCTCGTGGTTCTCCGTAGTGCCCGGGTAGGGGTTTCCCTTCAGGCTTGCCTGCCATTCGGCTTGCGTCGAATAGTTGTTGCTGCCGATGAGTGTGCCGTTGGCAGGGATGATGGTCAGGCGCTGGTGCTTGGGGTCGACGTTGACCCTGTTGCTGTTCCATACGCTGGCATTGTAGTCGACGTGCATGACGAGCATGCCGTGCCCGCGGTTGCTGCATGCGCCCCAGTCCCATCCCTCAGCCTGACGGTTGTCCAGGATGTAGTATTCATTGGGGTTTGCGTCGTTGATGAGTTTGTAGCCTTTGCCTCCGAAGTGGAAGCAGTCCAGATGGAGCGTGCGCGGAGAGTCGACGACCTCAGTCATCTGCCATCCCATGAACTCCCGTTCGTAGGCAGTGTAGCCGACGGGTGTCTTGCCGCTGCGTGTGTACATGCCGTAGTCCATGATGCTCCAGAAGTCCAGGCCAAAGGCCACATTCCTCGTGTCGTAGAGGTCGGGCAGTCCGAGCGCGTGGCTTATCTCGTGGATGATTACTCCGATGCCGTCGGGCTGGGTCTCGGTGATGACGCTGCCGCTTGCCCTTGTGGGATGGAGCTCGCAGCTGGAGGTGCAGCCCGAGAGTGTGATGCCGTCCACGGTATACGCGGTGGGCATCTCCTTCGGCCAGATGGTGCTCTTGTCGTTGTAGCTGTTCGTGTAGTTCTGTCCCAGTCCTGCATAGATGAACACACACATGTCTATCTTGCCGTTGCCGTCGTTGTCGAACTCCCTCCAGTCCGTCATTTGCGTCAGCGCTTTGGTGAAGGCTTCGCGGATGAAGGCCGAGTAGAGCGTGTCCATACTGCCGCCTTTGTCACCTCCGTAGTAGCCGTAGATGCTGTCGAGCTGTACGGGCCCGATGATGGTGAACTCCGGCATGAACTGTCCCAAGCTCTGGTCGATGAAATACTGGCGGACGCTGCCCCAGTTGCCGGTCGATGCCGTGATGTCCTCTCCGTTGAAGAACTCCTCGTAGTATTCGGCCACACGCTTGTCGGTCGAGGCCAGGGTGAACTTTTTGTCCTTGAAGGCAGTGAGGATGACGGGAATCTTCTTCACGCCCTGCGGTTTTATCAGTGCCGATGCCACGTTGCCTACGCGCTGCCGGGCCCGGAGGGGCGGGGAGGGCAGGGTGGCGATGTATTCGTCGAGCGAGAGGTCGGTGCAGTGGAACGTGCTGTCCTGCAGCAGCACAACCCGTCCGTCGTCGGTCAGGAAGTAGTTGAAATCCTCGTCTCCGCAGGCTGTCACCATCACGCTGCGTCCGTCGTCGAGCGTCACACTGCGTCGCACGCGCAGCACCGGGACAGCCATCATGCACAGGTTCAGGCTGGTCAGGAGGAGGAATAGGCAGAATCTTCTCATATTATATATATAAATATGTGTACGGAGTGCAAAAGTACGAAATTTCATGCTTTATTGCAAAAAAACGCGTCAGATATTTGCTTGTTTGGCAGAAAGTGTGTAAATTTGCACCGCAAACAACGCAAGACTGGGGGATTAGCTCAGCTGGCTAGAGCGCTTGCATGGCATGCAAGAGGTCATCGGTTCGATTCCGATATTCTCCACGAAGCACGTACTGAAGGGGATCTGTCCGCCGTGGCAAATCCCTTTTTGTTTTGCCCCAGGTTATGCGGCGTGCTCTTATCCCCGAAGCGGCGTGCGCTTATCCCCGAAGCGGCGTGCTCTTATCCCCGAAGCGGCACGCTCTTATTTGTGAAGGAACGTGCTGTGCGGGGTTGCTCTGCGAGGACTTGTGTCGTTTTTCCCAATGAGAAAAGGATTTTTTCCGCCGAACATGACGGATATGTCGCTAAAAATATGTAACTTTGCAGACGGTGGAATAATACAACAGAGTATGAGAAAGACATTTTCCCTGATGTTTTGCATGTGCCTCGGAGCGCTGACTGCCGCGGCACAGACGATGAAGGAGTGGGACGAAGTGAGCGTGACGAGCCTGAACCGCGTCCTGAGCCACGACCTTAGTATCCCCTTCGGTGATGCCGAAGCTGCGCACTCGCTCGACCTGAGCCGTTCGCCCTACTTCCTCGACCTGAACGGCACGTGGAAGTTCCGCTGGTGCGCTTTGCCAAGCAAGGTGCCGTCGGGCTTCTATGCCGACAGTTACAATGCCGCCTCCTGGGACAACATCACGGTTCCTTGCCCCTGGCAGGTGTATGGCGTCAGGAACGGCAAGGCTTGGGACAAGCCCCTCTACATCAACACCCGCTACCCTTTCACCTATACCAGCGACTACTCCGTGATGGGCACACGCCCCGACAACTATACCTACAACGAGCAGATGAAGAACCCTGTCGGCTGTTACCGCCGCACGTTCACCCTGCCCGAAGGCTGGCTGGGGCGCAAGACCTTCCTGCGATTCAACGGGGCGGGCCACGGCTATTACGTCTGGGTGAACGGCCAGTTCGCAGGCTATGCCGAGGACTCCTACCTGCCCAGCGACTTCGATGTGACGGACTTTGTCCGCGAAGGCGAGAACAACATTTCGGTGCAGGTCTTTCGCTTCACGAGCGGTTCCTTCCTCGAGTGCCAGGACTACTGGCGCCTGACGGGTATCACCCGCGACGTCTATCTGTGGTCGGCCTCCGAGCAGCACATCGGCGACTTCTTCTTCTACACCACGACGCTCTCTTCCACCGGCACGTCGGGACAGGGACGTCTGCAGGTCACGCTCGACGGCAGTTCGCTGCGGGGCATGAAGCTGCAGATGACAATCAGCGACGGCTCGGACATCGTCAAGGAGTACACCAAGGCGCTCACCACTTCGACAAGCATCACGCAGACCGTCACCTTCTCCGGCATCGAATGCTGGAGCGCTGAACATCCCAAGCTCTACGACCTGACCATCCGGCTGCTTTCGGCCGATGGCGAACTCGTCGACATGCGGGCCTGCAAGATAGGTTTCCGCACGGTCAGTATCAGAAGCGACGGTGCCCTGCTCATCAACGGCAAACGCCTTGTGGTGCATGGCGTAGACCGCCACGACTTCAGCCAGGAGACGGGCCGCACGGTGAGCCGCGAAGAGATGCTGCAGGACGTGCTCACGATGAAGCGTCTCAACGTCAACGCCGTGCGTACCAGCCACTATCCCAACAATCCGTACTTCTACGAGCTGTGCGACCAGTACGGCCTCTACGTCTTGGCAGAAGCCGATGTGGAGTGCCACGGGAACACGGGCCTCAGCAGCGTTGAGCTGTTCCGCAAGCCGATGGTGGAGCGCAACGAACGCCAGGTGCGCACACTTCGCAACCACGTCTGCATCTTCGGCTGGAGCGCTGGCAACGAAAGCGGCGGCGGCAACAACTTCGAGAGCGTGATGAAGGCCATCAAACAGCTCGACACGAGCCGTATCACCCACTACGAGGGCAACAGCCAGTGGAGCGATGTGTCGAGCACCATGTACGGCAGCTATGCCAACATGCTCTCCACCGCTAAGAGCCGTATGAGCGGCACTTCGCAGCGACCCCACATTCAGTGCGAGAACACACACGCTATGGGTAACGCCATGGGCAACCAGATAGACTACTACCGCGACATCTACGAGCCGTACCCAGCTATGGTGGGCGAGTTCGTGTGGGACTGGAAGGACCAGGGACTTCGCATGCCCGTTCCGGGTAAAGCAAACCAGAGCTACTGGGCCTACGGCGGCGACTTCGGCGACTATCCCAACGACGGCAGCTTCTGCTGCAACGGCGTCGTCCTGCCCGACGGAACGCCTACCGCCAAGAGTTTCAACATGAAAGGCGTCTATCAGCCCGTCGACATCCTGCTCCTCAGCTCTTCTCTCACCGGAGAAGGGTCGGCGGAGAGGAAGGCAACCTTCCGCGTCAAGAACAAACTCCAGCAGACGCGCTTCACAGGCTACGACACACATTATATAATATATGAGGACGGCATCGAGGTGTCCGGCGGACAGATTCCCGACCTCGACCTTGCGCCGTGGGACAGCACGACCGTCACCATCCCCTGCGACGGCATCGACTTCCGGCCCGAGAGCCGCTACTGGGTACGCTTCTCCACAACGCTTCGCGAGGCAACGCCCTGGGCCGAGGCAGGCTACGAGGTGGCAGCGTCCGAGGCCGTCCTGCGCGAACCGACAGCACTTGCGCCATACCGGTACGAGGGAACAGACACGCTGACCGTGACCGGCACCAGTGCCACGCGGACCGTCAAGGGCAGGAACTTTACCGTCACCTTCTCGGGCGGAACGCTGTCGCGCTACGTCCTCGACGGCACGACGCTCATCATGCAGCCGCTCAAGCTCAACACCTTCCGCATCCCCACCGAGAACGACAAGACCCAGGAGGGCAGCTGGGAGACGCTCGGTGTACGCGCCCTGACGATGACAAGCGGCACCTGGGAGGTGGAACAGGACACGGCAGGCCACTGGGTACAGCTCTCCATTACCGACACCTACAAGACGAGCACGTCGGCCCTGACGTTCACCGTCAGCAAGCAGTTCCGTGTCTATCCCGACGGAGCCGTCAGCGTGAGCACCCTGACCACACCGAGCACCGAGGGAGCCATCCTGCCGAAACTCGGTTTCCGCCTGGAGATGCCCTATGCCGCTGAGAACATCACATGGCTCGGACGCGGGCCCTTCGACAGCTATCGCGACCGCAACTATGCCGCTCATCTGGGCATCTGGCACAGCACCGCCACGGAGCAGTGGACCAACCACATCCGTCCGCAGGAGACAGGCAACAAGGAGGATGTGCGATGGCTGGCGGTCACTACGAACGCAGGCAAGGGACTGATGTATGCAGCCCCCTCGGGAATGGCAGCGACCGTAGGGCACTGGCGGGCCGAGGAGGTCTATACGAGTCCGGGCAACCGCAAGGGACACCCCTACGAAGTCACCTTCCAGCGGAACACCATCGTCTCGCTCGACGCCTGGAACCGCGCTCTGGGCAACGCATCGTGCGGTCCCGATGTGCTCGACAAATACGAGCGTAAGCTCAGGCAGACACCGTTCTGCTTCATGATTCTGCCCTTAGACTCGCTCTCCACCTCTCTTTCTCTCACCCGGAAGGGAAGCATCGGCATGCCTGTCTGCCAGCCTGTTCTCTTCTCCGACGACGGCCGCGGCAATGCCCTTCTCGGCTCCGACGGCCCCGAGGGGACGGTCATCTACTACAGCATCGACGGCGGCGAATACCAGGTCTACACAGGGCCCATCGACATGCGGCAGGGCGGCACAATCCGGGCCTACGCCGAAGCCGACGGCCTGGCACCGGGCATTGTCGCCACGAAGACGTACGGACTCTTCGTCGACAAGAGCGAGTGGACCATCTTCAGCTACGACAGTGAGCAGGGAGGCAACGAGCGTGCCGCCTATGCCATCGACGGCGATGAGAGCAGCATCTGGCACACCAGCTACTCCGGGACGACGCCGGAGTGTCCCCACGAACTGGTCGTCGACATGAAGCAGACGTACCGCATCACGGCTTTCTGCTATCAGGGACGCAAGGACGGCAGCAACGGGCGCGTGCTCCGCTACGAGGTCTATTTCTCGTCGTCGCCCTATCTGTGGGGCGAGCCGGCGGCTGCGGGGACGTTCAGCAATACGTCCGACAAGCAGACGGTCGGCATTCCCGGCAAACCCGAAGCCCGCTACATGAAGTTCCTCGTGCGTACGGTGGTCGATGGCAAGGCATACGCCTCGGCTGCTGAGCTCGGCATCGAGGCGGAAGCCATCGTGAAGCCCACCAGATGGTGGATTTCGCCCATCGTCACCTCCCATCGCTACCGCATCCGCGAAAAGCAGTCGGGGCTCTGCCTGCACTACCAGACGAACACAAACGAAGGCCATTTCTGTCTGGGACGCTTCGACGAGAACGACAACTCCTACGTCTTTACCTTCACCCAGGCCCCCGGCTTCACTGCCTTCTATCGGCTCAAGGCCGGCACGCACTACATGTCGTACGACAGCAGCGCCGCCTGGCGCATCATTTCCACTACGACAGCTCCGACCGACAAGAACGGCTATATCCAAGTGGAGCGCCTGCCCGACGGCAATGCCCACCTGCGCTGCGGATGGCAGAACAGCCGTCTCGTGGGCTTCGACTCCAGGGATGTGGGCAGCTACATCTATGCCGACAAGACGGCAGCGGGCGAGTTCATCCTGGAGGACATCGACGAGGAAGCCGTGGGAATCAACCTTGCTCCGGCTTCTTCCGAAGGCGCTGGTGCCGTCTACGACCTGAGCGGCCGCCGGATGCCAAACGGACGGTTGTCCGACGAAACGTCGCCCCGCGGCATCTTCATCCATAGGGATTCCGACGGAACGACACGGAAGATACTCCGATAGGCCGTGCCGTGTCTGAAATAAGCACGAGGCGCTTCCGAAATAAGCGCGAGGCGCTTCCGGAATAAGCACGAGGCGCTTCCGAAATAAGCACGAGGCGCTTCCGAAATAAGCACGAGGCGCTTCCGGAATAAGCGCGAGGCGCTTCCGGAATAAGCGCGTGCCGTGATACAATGAAGGGGCTGTGCCTGTCCGGACACAACCCCTTTCTTCTTGTCTTCGCCGCACTTGGCGGCATCTGTCAGCCCTTACTTCTTCTTGTTGGCGAAAATGTAGTAGCTGATGCCGCGGCGGACGTTCTCGATGACTGCCTCCGACGATACGGTGGCTCCGCTGACGGCGTCCACCTTCAGCTTCTCGGCTGTGGCTACGGGTTTCCCGTTCCACTTCTTCAGCAGCCCCTTTTCGACCATGTCGAAGTACTTGGGTGTCTCTTCGTTCTCCAAAGCCTCCACGCGCAGCACCTTCCCGCCCTGGATGTAGACCTTCATCGGCGTGCAGCCTGCATATCCCTCGATGTCCGAGGCCAGGTCTGTGGTGTTGATGACGGTGACGTCCTTCTCCTTCGTCATTATCGGGGTGTTTTCCGTCTGACTTGTCAGCAGGATAAATGCTCCGCAGAGTACTGTGGCTTTCAATATCGTCTTTTTCATCTGCTTCCTTTCTTCATTCATTCTTCATCTTTCACTTTTCATTTTTCACTTTTCATTTTTCATTTTTTTCTCGTCATCTCAACGAGGCGGCTCATGTGCGTGGGGATGGGCAGCTCCTGCGGGCACTTCTTCAGGCATTCGCCGCAGTCCTGACACTTCGTAGCCCTTGCCGCTGTGGGGATGGCGGCACGGTATGCCTCGAGGTACGCCTTGCGCTTTTCCTCGAAGTCGGGTGCCGAACTGTCGGGCAGAGGCAGGCGTCCCTCGGTCACCGCCTTGTTGTAGAAGGCGAAGTTGCCCGGGATGTCCACGCCATACTTGCAGGGCATGCAGTAGGCACACGTGGTGCAGCCGATGGTGGGCAGGCCGGTCATCTTGTCGGCGATGCGTGCCAGCAGCTCGTTGTCCACGGTGGTGCAGGGCATGAGGGGCGAGAAGGTGGCAAGGTTCTCCTTGAGGTGCTCCATGCGGTTCATGCCGCTCAGGGCTGTCAGCACGTCGGGATGCGAGCCCACCCAGCGGAATGCCCACTGAGCCGGCGTGTCGTCCTTGCGTGCACGGGTCATCTGCTGGCGTATGTCGTCGGAGACGTTGGCCAGTCCGCCGCCTCGGAGGGGTTCCATGATGACGCACTGGATGCCCAGCTTCTCGAGCCGTCCGTAGAGATACTCCGCGTTGGCATCGCCGCGCCGCCGTCCGCGTCCGCCGGCATGCCGCCAGTCGAGGTAGTTCATCTGTATCTGTACGAAGTCCCAATGATACTTGTCGTGGTTGTCGAGGAGCCAGTCGAACACCTTCACGTCGCCGTGGTAGCTGAAGCCAAGATGCCGGATGCGTCCGGCCTTGCGTTCGTCCATGAGGAAGTCGAGCAAGCCGTTGTCGAGGAACCGGCCACGGAGGTTGTCCATCCCGCCGCCGCCCACGCTGTGCAGCAGATAGTAGTCGATGTAGTCGACCTTCAGTTTGCGGAACGACTCTTCGTACATCTCTTTCGACTTCTCGAGGCTCCACAGGCCTTCGTTCTGGTTGGACATCTTGGTGGCAACGTAGTATGTGTTGCGCGGATGACGGCTCAGGGCCAGTCCGGTGGCCGTTTCGTTCGAGCCGCCGCCGTAGATGGGAGCGGTGTCGAAGTAGTTCACGCCGTGCGCCAGGGCATAGTCGATCAGCTCGTTCACCTTCTCCTGTTCGCGTGGCAGACGCATCATGCCGAAGCCCAGCAGCGAAATCTTCTCGCCCGAGCCGTTCTGTACGCGGTAGGTCATCTGCCCCGTTGGCTGCTCAGAGTCTTCTTGTCCCCCTGTGTAGGGGAAGGCGTTCTGCCCTTTCTTCGACGTGTCCGAGAGAGCCTGAAGGCTCCCCAGCGTCATCAGCGAAAAGGCTGATGCCGAACCAAATCCCAGTCGCCCCAGGAACTGCCGGCGGTTCATGTCGTGTCTCTCGTTGTGCTTTTTACTCATATTCACGTTCTTTTTTTATTATTAGACACTTGGCAACGCAAAAAGTTTAATGGCGCTCAGTCTCTTTCCCCTGTTCAGTCGCTCAGGGAATAAGGCTTGCCGGTGGCGATGCAGCGCTTCTTGTTGGGCGTCGGACTCATGACGAACTCCAGGGTGCCGCCTGCCATGATGTCGGCATGCGTCAGGTAGAGCTTGTCGTAGGGCTTGCCGTTCAGCCGCACTTCCTTGACGTAACGCTTCTTGTCGCTGACGCCCGGTGCCTTGATGAGGAAGGTCTTCCCGCCGGGCAGGGTGAGCTTGCAGGAAGGGACGTACGGCACGCCGAGCACGTACTGGTCGCTGCCCGGGCAGACGGGGTAGAAGCCCATAGCCGTAAAGATGTACCAGGCCGACATCTGTCCGCAGTCGTCATTGCCGTGCAGGCCGTCGATGTTGTTCACATACATGCGGTTCATGATTTCGCGCAGCCAGTACTGCGTCTTCCAGGGCTGCGAGGTCCAGGCATAGAGGTAGGGGATGTGGTGGCTCGGCTCGTTGCCGTGGACATATCCGCCCAGCAGGCACTCCTCCTCGATGTCCTCGTTGTCCTCGTAATACTTCTTGTCGAGAGGCTCGGCAAAGAGGTTGTCCAGACGCTCGATGAACTTCTTGTCGCCGCCGAAGCACGCTATCATGCCCTTCACGTCGTGCGGCACGTGGAAGGAATAGTTGGCCGAGTTGCCCTCGATGAAGCCTTCGCCGTAGGTCTGCAGGGGCGAGAAGTCCTTCTTCCACGAACCGTCCTTGTACTTGGGACAGGCCAGTCCGATGGCAGGATTGAAGACGTTGCGGTAGTTCAGGGCACGTTTCTTGAAGGTCTCCGCCATCTCCTTGTCGCCCGCATCGAGTGCGGCCTGATAGATGGTCCAGTCATCGTAGGCATACTCCAGCGTGTTGCTGGCACTCGTCCCGCAGCGGTCGTAGGGCACATAGCCATACTGTATGTAGTCGGGCAGACCTTCCATCCACCGCGAATTGGCTGTGGCTTTCATCGCCTCGAGCATTGCCTTCTTGTCCTTGATGCCGAGCTTCTTGCTGACATCCGAGAGGACTGCCACGGCATGGTAGCCGCTCATGCACCAGCCTTCGTTCGCCATCAGATACCAGACGGGCAGCAGGTGCAGGGCGCTCTGCTGCTGGATGCGTATCATGCTCTCAGCCATGTCGGCACCCTGACGGGGCTTGATGAGGTTGAGCAGCGGGTGCTCGGCACGATAGGTGTCCCAGAGGGAGAAGATAGTGTAGTTCGTGAAGCCGTCCCCCTGGTGTATCTCCATGTCGCCGCCGCGGTACTTGCCGTCGACATCCATGTAGACGGACGGGTTGATCATCGTGTGGTAGAGCGAGGTGTAGAAGAGGGCTTTCTGGTCGTCGCTGCCCTCTATCTCCAATCCCAAGAGCTCTTTCTCCCAACGGTCAGTGGCTTGTTCGCGCAATTGGTCGAAGGAAAGTCCCCCAGCCTCGGCCTGCAGGTTGGCGAGGGCACCGCTCTGACTGACGGCGGAGAGTGCCACCTTGATGGTCAGCTGACGGCTGGCGGGCAGTTGCAGCTTGAAGTAGGCTGCTATCTCGCGTCCGGCCATGTCGGGGAAGTTGTGGTGTATGTCGTTCTTCCGCCAGAAGCCCGAATACTTCATGCGTTGGTGGTCGTTGTAGCCGTACTGCTGTATGGGTTCGGAGAGCGAGATGGCAAAGTAGGTGTAGTTCTGCCGTGCCCAGCCGTTGGTGATGCGATAGCCGGTGAGGAGCGTGTCGTTCACCACGCGAAGGTACGACCAGAGCGTCTTCCCGTCGTAGTTGTAGATGCCGTGCCCAAGGTCGAGTATGAACTGTGCCTGCTCCGTGGGGAAGGTATAGCGGTGCACGCCGACACGCTGCGTCGCGGTCATCTGTGCCAGGATGTCGTAGTCTTGCAGCCGCACCTCGTAGTATCCCGGCGAGCAATGCTCCGTGTCGTGGCTGTAGCGCGAACGGTAGCCGGCATCGGGCGCCTCGGCGGTACCGGGATTGGTCTGTATCTTTCCGGTGGTCGGCATGATGAGGATGTCGCCCAGGTCCGAGTGTCCTGTGCCGCTCAGGTGTGTGTGGCTGAAGCCTACGATGGTCTTGTCGCGGTACTGATAGCCGGCGCAGTACTCGTAGACCTTGCCCTGGTAGCGGCCGTCCACGTTGTGCGGGATGGTGTCCGTCTCGGGGCTGAGCTGGACGATGCCGAAGGGGACACAGGCTCCGGGGAAGGTGTGTCCCATGCCGTTCGTGCCGATGATGGGGTTGACGTAGTCGATGGGCCTGCCCGCTCCCTCTCCGGCAAGTGCCTTTAGCGGGGTAACAAGAATCAGGGCAAGCAGAGAGGTTGTAAAGAGTCTGTAGTTCATAATATACTGTTTTGTTGATAAACGGAAGAACTTCCTATAAACGAAAAAGCTTCCCACGTGCGGGGAAGCTTGGAAAGCCTCCCCATAGTGGGGGAGGTTAAGGGTCGTGTTGTCGTTAAGCCTTTGCCACGGCCTCCATGAAGTCCTTGCAGGGCTTGAAGAACGGAATGTCGTGAGCGGGAATAATCATGGTGGTGTTCTTGGAAATGTTGCGTGCAGTCTTCTGTGCACGGTGCTTCAGAGTCCAAGTTCCCCAGCCACGGATGTAAACACTCTCCTTGCTGATGAGAGATTCTTTGAGCGTATCAATAACACCTTCAACGGCAGCCATAGCTGTCGACTGGTCAATGCCGGTCTTTTCGGCAACAGCCTTCACAAGTTCAATTTTAGTCATTTTTTGTATGATTTAATAGTCCTTTTCGTTTAATTGTTGCACAAAGGTACACAAATTATTGACTTCAGGCAAGCATCGGACGTAATTTTTTTCAGTAAATTGTTATTTCTTCACATTCATTATGCTTTTTGCAGGCATTCATACCCCCAATCATCGAATACTTCGGCCCAATGCGTGTTTACGAGCTGTATAGTCCGAGGGTCGTAATTGTACTGATTTTTTTTGTATCCCTTCTTGCTGACGACATATTGTCGGATGGCCGGCTCTGCCTCTTCCCACCCGGGGATACCCAACTTTCTGTAAATATCGTGGGTGATAGAAAGGGCGTCCTGCTCGATGTCCTCGAAGCGTACTTCGTAGAGTGTGCCTTCGGGCAGACACTGCTTCTGCTCCTTGTAGGCGTGATAGAGCTCCATGTAGTTGCGCAGGATGTTCTGTTCCATTTCCTCGTCGGTGATGGAGTTCAGCTCGAGGGGCTTTATGGTGTTGATGAAAAAGGAGCGTGTGCTTTCGAAAACGGTATAGGGATTGCGTATAATATATATGTATCGCGCGCGCGGGAAGAGTTCGTTCAGGGCCTTCACCCTGCCGGTGTGCGGCGGGTTCTTGCTGAGGTATTGGGTGCCGCCGGTGTTCCAGAGACTTATCTTGACGAGCTTTTCGAAGGCGGACTTGAAGGCTTGCAGCTCCTCGTCGCTGATGTCGCGGAAGGTCAGGTAGCGGTCGCAGTACTCCTGCATCGTGTCGGGGAAGAACCAGAAGTTGTAATAGTTGTAGGGGCACATGTTGCTCAGGGCGAACTCTTCCTCTTGCGGGAGGTCGGGGGCAAGCTCTATGTTGTCGGTGGGACGCTTGTCTGGCATGACGAGGCGCATGATGGGCTTGAAGAAGCCTTGCAGGGCCATGATGTAGTGCGGGAAGACTGTCTGGTAGGTCGTCGTGTAGCCGAAGTGCTTGTCCTGGGCGAAGATGTTGTGGACGAAGGTCGTTCCGCTGCGCCAGTGCCCGAGGATGAAGAGCGGGTCGTGCTCCAGGGGCTTGTCGGCAAGCAGCTTCTGGTACTTGCGGTTCTGCAGGGCGGCGGCAGGACTGAGCAGGCGGCAGATGGCTTTCGTCAGGCGGTAGCTGGTGCGTTTGTCGGGAGCGATGCGGTGTCCCCTGGTTATTTCCTGGAATGTCTTCCAGTCGGCACCGATGAGAGTCGTGGCCGGAAGGTCGCTGAATTTGAGGAGTCCCATGTTGTCATCAAGTCGTTTTTACTGTTACTTCTATGCCTTGTCTGTTGAGTTCCTTGACGGCTTTCCCGATGGCTTCGTAGTGTTCGGGTCCGATGCCGAGGCGGGGAAGGTCGAGCGTCGGCAGGTCTTCCTGCCGGAGGTCTGCTTCGTCGAGCTGTCTGTCTATCATGCCTACGGCGCAGGTGTTGTTCGTGATGGGGTCAATGAGGATGAAGGCACCGGTGGCGCGGTTCTTGGTGTAGGGGTCGAAGAAGAGCGTCTTGGCCGTCGTTATCTGCACCTGACCGATTTCGTTGAGCTTGAAGTCTTGCCCTGGCAGGTGTTCCATCGTGTTGACGTCGATGCGGTAGTCGATGATGCCGACGGTGGCTCGGGTCGTGTTGGTGCCTGCCTTGAGGAAGAACTGCTTGCGGCGGTCCATCGGCTCTTCGTCCATCCAGACGAGTTTGGCCTGTATGTGGCGTCCGATGCAAGGCAGGTTGTCGGGCTTGACCAGCATCTCACCGCGCGAGATGTCTATCTCGTCCTCCAAGGTGATGGTGATGCTTTGGGGGCAGAAAGCTTCCTCTACGCTTCCTTTTTGTGTGCCGTAAATCTCTTTCACACGGCTTGTCTTGCGGCTGGGCAGGGCCATGATAGGGTCACCTTTACGGATGATGCCGCTTGCCACCTTGCCGCAGAAGCCGCGGAAGTCCAGGTTGGGACGCAGCACGTACTGGACGGGGAAACGGAAGTCCTGCATGTTGCGGTCGAGGTGGATGGGGACAGTCTCCAGGAACTCCAGGAGCGATGTGCCCCGGAACCAAGGTGTCCGTTCGCTCTTCTCCACGACGTTGTCGCCTTCCTTTGCGGAGAGCGGGAAGCAGGTGACGTCCTCGATGCCAAGCTGCGCGGTGAGGGCGAGGTATTCGTTGCGGATGCGGCTGAAGACTTCCTCGGAGAAGTCCACGAGGTCCATTTTGTTGACGGCAAGGACGATGTGCCTGATGCCGAGCAGCGAGACGAGGAACGTGTGGCGGCGTGTCTGCGTGATGATGCCGTTGCGTGCGTCGACGAGGATGATGGCGAGGTTGGCTGTGGAGCCGCCTGTTATCATGTTGCGCGTATACTGTTCGTGTCCGGGTGTGTCGGCGATGATGAACTTACGCAGGTTCGTCGAGAAGTAGCGGTAGGCCACGTCGATGGTGATGCCTTCCTCGCGCTCGGCTTTCAGTCCGTCGAGCAGCAGGGCGTAGTCTATCTGTCCGGCTCCGGCGTTGCCCACGCGCTTCGAGTCGCGTTCCAAGGCTTGCAGCTGGTCTTCGTAGAGCTTCTTGCTGTCGAAGAGCAGCCGACCGATGAGTGTGGATTTCCCGTCGTCCACGGAGCCGGCCGTAAGCAGTCGGAGGAGCGACTTGCGCTCGTCGGCGTCGAGATAAGCGGAGATATTTTGCTTTTTGTCTTCCATGTTCATTCCTTCTTTTTGGTGTTGCGGCATCAGAAGTAGCCTTCGCGTTTCTTCTGCTCCATGCTGGCTTCCTGGTCGAAGTCGATGACGCGTGTGGTACGTTCGCTCTTCGTGGTGGTCATCATCTCCTCCACTATCTCCTCGATGGTAGTGGCGCTTGATTCCACAGCGCCTGTCAGCGGCCAGCAGCCGAGTGTGCGGAAGCGGACCATGCGCATGTGAATCTTCGGCACCAGCTCCTTGGGCAGGCGGTCGTCGTCCGCCATGATGAGGTTGCCGTCAATCTCCACGCAGGGCCGTTCCTTGGCGAAGTAGAGCGGCACGATAGGGATGTTTTCCAGGCGGATGTACTGCCAGACGTCGAGTTCCGTCCAGTTCGAGAGGGGGAAGACGCGGATGCTCTCGCCCTTGTGTATGCGGCTGTTGTAGATGTCCCAGAGCTCGGGGCGCTGGTTCTTCGGGTCCCACTGGTTGAACTGGTCGCGGAAACTGAAGATGCGTTCCTTGGCCCTCGACTTCTCCTCGTCGCGGCGGGCACCGCCGAAGGCTGCGTCGAACTTGTACTTCTCCAGCGCATCGAGCAGGGCCTTCGTCTTCATCAGGTCGGTGTGCACCTTGCTGCCGTGGGTGAAGGGGCCCACGCCGGCGCGGAAGGCCTCCATGTTGCTCTCCACGATGAGGTTCCATCCGTGCTCCTTGGCGTAGCGGTCGCGGAACTCTGTCATTTCGCGGAACTTCCACTTGCTGTCGATGTGCATCAGCGGAAAAGGCACTTTGCCCGGGGCGAAAGCTTTCTCCGCCAGACGTACCATCACGCTGCTGTCCTTGCCGATGCTGTAGAGCATGACGGGATTCTCGAACTCTGCAGCCACTTCGCGAATGATGTGGATGGACTCGGCTTCAAGTTCCTGGAGGTGACTCAAACGGTATTCTGACATGTATTTGTTTCGTTTATTTCGCGTGCAAAGGTACGAAAAACCACGCAAAGCGCCAAGAAAATAACTTTTTTTGTGATTGGAAGGCTCCTTTCTGAGGAGGATAGAGGAGAATGTCGACAAAAGAAGAAGCGCCCTGACTTCCACGGGGGGAAGACAGGGCGCTTCGTGCCGGATGATGCTGCGAAGAGCGATTACTTGACGACAGCTTTGCGGACTGTGCCGTCGGCTTGCTTGAAGATATTCACGCCGCGTACGGCTTTCTGCCGGCGTGCACCCAGGATGTCGTAGATGCCCTCGGAGCCTTGAGCCTTGAGGTTCTGATTCTGGACTTCCGATATTCCTGTTGCGATGGCGACGCTTGCCTTGTTTGCATTCACCACTTCGCCAGTCTCCTTGTTAATCAGCAGGGCAACGACTTTCAGGTTGTCGGTGTTCTGGATGACAGGTTCGTTGCTTGTGTTGTAGGCGTCGCTGAGGTTGAAGGAATAGCTGAGGCTGACGGGTGCGTCGGCTTCGGCATCTGTGATGTCGTTGCCCGAGCCGTCGAGGAGTTCGGAGGTGAGCACGACTACATCGTTGAAGGGAAGGCCGTAGACAGTCTCGTCGGATGTCTGTGTGAACGTGTCCATGTATTCGGGATAGCCTGCGCCGCCGCCGGCATAGTAGTTGCTCTGTCCCCAGCTCGGGTCGGTCAGTCCGTCGGCCAGGAGCAGGTATTCCACGGTGTAGTTTCCGCCCTCGAGTGCATACGGGAAGACTACTTCTGTCTTGATATTGACGGAGCTGCCGTCGTCGCTAAGCTTGGGAGTGAGCGTCAGGTCGGCCTGTCCGAAGAGCTTGTTGCGCTGTGCCAGGTCGTCGGCAATGCCTAAGTCTTTGTCCTCGCTCGTGCCGTAGTAGGCATCGAGGCTGACTGCGCGGTCCATCCATGCTGCGGGGAAGCCGCTCACCTGCGAGGGGTAGTAGCTGGAGGACATGATTTCCAGTTCGTCGCCATTGTGGTAGCTGGCCAGGATGTACTCGTCGGGATATTGTATGGCAAGCTGTTCGAGTCCTACATATCCGCGCGGGCACCATCCGCACCAGAAGCCGGTGTACTCCTCGAGCAGGGCGCGCTTCTTGGGCAGTGTGTTCAGCACGATGAGGGACTGTGTGGCTCCGGCATCCGGATCCTCGTTTGCCTGGCTGTTCACCTTGGTCGCCGTGATGGCAAGCTCGTAGCTTCCCTTCTCGCTGACGGCGGGAACGGTGAGCGAAACGGTTGTCTTTCCGCCGTAGACGGGGCTGACGTCGACGTCGAACGTCTGTGAGCCTGCCTGTCCTGCTACGTTGTAGTTCACCTCAACCGACTGGATGCCGTTCGAGCCGTGGTTGATGACGGTGACGGGAACGGTGGCCTGCTGGCCGCTCAGGGCGTAGGTGTCCTCTCCTTCTTCTACAGCTGCGGCGTTGGCCTTGATGCTTTCGCCTGCCAGTCCTACCGTGATGGCTGCGCTGCCACCGAACAGGTCTCCCAGGTCGAGCCACTTCAGGAAGCCGTCGGACGTGTGGAGGTAGAGACCGCCTTCGCTGGCCTGGTTGGTGACGATGACGGGCGCCTCGTTGGCTTCTGCTGCCTCGACGTCGTCGACGGTCAGCGAGTAGCCTGCGTAGACACCGCCCTCGGGGATGGTGTAGGGCTTGTCGAGCGTGACGGTGACGAAGCCGGGTTCCTCCGGTTCAACAGTCTTCACTACGAGGTCGGCAGCGTTCTTGCCGCCTTCGACGCGGAGCTGCGAGCTGAGGAAGACAGAGAGGTTGGAGACTCCCTCCACTTCCTGCAAGGGGAAGGTGATGCTCTCGACGAGTGTGCCGACGAGTGCCGGGTTGTCAATCTTTATGGCAACGTCGTAGGTCTCGGGCTTGGAGTTGTTCGTGACGGTGCCGAGTTCCTCGCTGCCCGTATAGTGGGTGAAGTCGATGCGGCCTGCCTCGGAGCTTATCGTGGCATCGGGATATGCCGGGGTGGCAGCGTCGGGCTGCAGTTCTGCACCTATCGTCTCCACCTCACCCCAAGCGATTTCCGAGCGGCGTTCCACGCCGGAGCCGCGATAGATGGCCTGTACGCCGTATGCCTCGGGGCCGACAACGTAGTAGTAGACCCTTTTGTTCTGGCCGGTGCTGTATATGTCCCAACCTTCTGAGAAGCTGTAGGGAACCTCGGAGAGCGTTTCGTCCTCTAAGTACACGTAGTCATACCCGGAGAGCGTCAAGGGCTGCTCCTCGCCGTTCACCTTCACCCAGAGCTGGTAGCTCAGCTTTTCGGGCAGGATGTAGTTGCCCTCTGTGTCGGCAGTCTTCACGTCGAAGTCGAGGTAGCCCCAGCCGTAGCCGTAGTTGTAGTAGCTGTATCCGCCCTCGTAGATGCTGTTGAAGACGGGTGTGGCGGGTGTGGCTACCACTTCTGTGAAGGGGGCAATCTTGGCGTTCGTCAGGGCCGAGAGGTAGTTGACGCTTGTCTTTCCGCCGTTGATGAGGAAGGTGGAGCCTTCGGAGAGCGTCTTGGTGGCGGCATCGTACTTGAAGGTGATGTCGCCGTCGGCGAGCGTGTACTGGGTGTTGTACTCGTCGTAGTACTCGTCGTATACTTCTTCAGCTGTGGCCGAGACGAGGTACTGATGGTAGCCCGACACTTCGTCTGCACCTATGTACTGGCCGTTCGCGAACGTCACCTTGTCGCCGCTGACGGTTCCCTTCACCCATGTGTCGGGCAGGTTGGCGTCGATGCCCTGCACGTAGACATCGTTGCCCTCGAAGCCGACCTGTACCAGCGAGCCGTCGTAGCCGTCGGCTGTCAGGGCATACGTCTCGGTCTCGAGGCCGTCGGGGGCTTCGGCGGACTGGTCCGTCACCTTCTTGAAGGAGATGTCCCAGTCGGCATAGCCCGTCCAGCTGTCGTCGTCGTCGTAGATGAGACCGATGATGTCCTGCGTGCCCGTGTAGGAGATGGCTCCCGTCGTGCTGTTGTAGTTGAGCGTCAGGGTCTGGTTGCTCGACTTGACATACCATTGCTGTGAGGCATCATACCTGACCTTTGCCACGACGAGGTTGTAGCCGTAGTTGGGATATTCTATTGCCACCTGCGGCAACTGAATCCGTATGCTCGAGGTGCCGACAAGGGTTCCTTCCACCCATGTGTCTGCTCCTGCCTGCGAGACGAGGTTCTTGATGTAGACCTTGCCGCCGTCGCCGAACACGACGTTGCCCACTGCTCCGGACAGCGTGGTGCTGTAGACGTAGCCATAGAAAGCGTAGTAGGCGCTGCCGCTGCGGCTGTAGAGCACCTGTTCGCCCTCGGGCTGCTCGTAGATGGCTTCGCCGGTAGCACGCTTGCGGGTCGACTTGACAGCCTCACCGGCCTTTGCTGCCACCTTGCCGTGCCTGGTCAGGGCTGCCCTGGCCCCCTGCTTGGCTTCCATGTTGACCTGCCTCTGCAGCATTTTCTGCGAGGGCTGTTCCTTGATGTTCTTCGAGGCCTGCAGTGCAGACACCTCCGCGGACTTTTGTTTGAGCGTGGGCAGCGTCTCGGCTGTCTGCGCCTTGCCGACTGCCGACACGAGGACAGCCAGCGCTAATAGAGTAATGTTTCTCATACTAATACCGTTTATTAAGTAATTAATCAAAATTAAATGAAATCATTTTTTTACCATGAATTGCACGAATTGCACGCGTTTTGCCTGACAACCAAGGGCGTAGCCAATCCGTTTAATCCGTTCAATCCGTTGTTTGGGAAATTCAATCCGTTGTTTGGAAAAGGCAATCCATGTTTCCGGCGTGAATCATTTTGCGGCGACTTTCCTTGTGACGACCGTCCCGTCGCTGAGGACGGTCCTTTTGACGAAGAGCCCCTGGCGGGGCATGCTGACGGGCCGGCCCAGCATGTCCAGGTAGCTTTCATCCTGTATTTTGTCTTTTGAGCCTTGGATGGAAGCGATGCCGTCGCTTGTGCCGTAGACGAAGGAGAGCGTAATCGTTGGCCCTTCCTTGTCTTTGTTCCATTTCTTCGTGATGACGTTCTGCTTGAATGTGAGCAGCTGATAGGTGACGACGGCCGTCCCCTCCTTGTCTCCCGGGAACCATTCCGTCTGCATGTTCTTCAGTTCGCCTGCGGCGATGACGTCGCTCTGCGTGGTGTACTCGCCCGGCCGCGTCTGCTGGATGCAGTTCGACGGGAAGCATGTCTGGAAGGTTCCGCCCGGGATGGACTTGATGACGTATGTCGCGCCGCCCCGCACCTCGTTCCCCGATGTGTTTTTGACGAACAGGCCGGAGGGAATCTGCACGTCTCCGAAGATGTCTTCCTCCGCATCGTCCAGGGTCAGGACGGTGCCGTCGGGGATGAGCGTCCCGTCGCTGTAGGCGAACTGCAGGGGGAAGTCGTCCTGTGCCTCTGCGGTCAGGACGGAGGTCAGCCCTAATAATAATAATAATGTAAACAGCTTTTTCATAGGCGTTGTCTGTATATCTAATTCGGGTGCAAAGTTACGACAATAGTAGAAAACAACCAAGAAAAAGTGAAATTAAAGTGAATTATTCTGTTTCTCGCAGATTTGCAGAATTAAAGTCCTGCAAAAGTGCCTTGGAACTGCGTAGGAAAGGTATAAATATCTTCTGCTGACAGAATAAAAATGCTGTTGACAAATTGTCGGCTTATCGTTCGAAACGCTTACACCCCGAATTTTCGTCTTCCCTCCAGAATCGCCTGAAACGGCTTCTGCCTCACTTTTCGACTCTGAGACAAAAACAGGGCCTTAAATCGAAGAGTGTTTTGGAGTGCCTTCTGTTACAGGTGTTTACTGATTTCCTTCTGTTGCCTGTCGCCCGATAATTGCTGCCGAAATGCAAACTAAGCCTTGCAGAATGAGCGCCTTTTGTTCGTTTTTGCACACTTTTTCGTTTGCTAAATCGGTCATCGCGGCGCGGCGTTTCAACAAGAAGAGCGTGTCGTGACGGTCAACGCGGCACGTGCTTATTGCCGGCACTCCGCGCTGCGATGCCCGAAACACCGTGTGAAGTGCCCTTTTCGGGCACTTTCCGACGTGTGCAAAAGTTGACACAATGACAAGGAAAGCGCAGAAACGGTTGCGAAATGACATCAGGTCAGGAAGCGGCGCAGGGCGTCGGGCTCCATGCCGCGGCGTCGGGCATAGTCGCGAAGCTGGTCCTCGCCGACGGGACCTACGCTGAAGTATCGTGCCCGGTGGTGTGCCAGCATGAGGCCGCTGGTGCTGGCGTGGGGCATCATGGCGCCGTTCTCGGTCAGGCGGATGCCAAGCGACGGGAAGTCGAGCAGCTCGGAGAGCAGGAAGTTGAGGCTTTGGTCGGGTAGGGAAGGATAGCCCACAGCGGGACGGATGCCCTGGTACCGTGCGGCAAGCATCTGCGGGATGGTGAGCTGTTCGTCGGCGGCATAGCCCCACCACTCGCGCCGCACCTTCATGTGGGCCAGTTCGGCGGCGGCTTCTGCCAGACGGTCGGACAGGGTCTGGGCCAGGAGGTGACGGTAGGGGTCGTCGGCGAAGGATTGCTCCATGTCGGGCTCTGTGGTGCTGGCAAAAAGGCCGATGCGGTCGTCGATGCCCGACTGACGGGGCGCCACGAAGTCCGCCAGGCAGAGGCTTGGCTCTCCCGCCGCATATTGCTGGCTGCGCAGGAGCGGCAGACGGGCGTTGAGGTCGGGCAGCACGATGTCTTCGTCCTCGCTCCAAGCCCGTTCTATCATCACCCGGCAGCTGGCCGTGCGCCCCTCGTCCGCCCAGCGTCGCAGCTGTTTCTGGGCGTCGTGCCAAAGGTTCAGCGCCGTCCGTGCCTGCGTCTGCTGTTCTCCCGTGAAGCTTTGCATCCAGCCCGCCATGCATGCCGGACAGTCGTGTACCTGCGCTATCGACGCAAAGCTTGTGCCGAGCGACCAGGCATGAAAAAAGTAGCCCCAGCTGACGAACGGCAGGAGCTCCGGGATGGTGAAGTGCGAAGTGCGGGTCATTGGTCGGGATTGGGAACGAAGCCCTGATGGCGGGCGGGCAGGTCGTGCATGATGATGTCATAGCTCAGCTCCAGGGTACGGCGCACAGCCTCGTTCCTCTCGGCCTGCTCCTTGCTCCCCTGCTCCTTGCTTCCAGCCTCTTGCCCCTTGCTCTCAGCTCCTTGCTCCTTGCCCCTTGCTCCTTCCTCCGGCATGATGGGAGCGTGTATGACGAGCTTCAGAGGATGCCATGTGAGGAAGAAGAATCCGCGCTGACGCGGCAGGACGTCGAACGAGCCGTCAATTGTGACGGGCACCACGGGCAGCTGCAGCTCGTCGGCAAGCTGGAAGGCTCCGCGGCGGAACTTCGCCATGTGGCCCGTGAAGGTGCGTGCCCCCTCGGGGAAAACCACCAGCGAAACGCCGTTCTTCAGCACCTGCCGGCCCTGTTCGTAGGTCTTGTGGATAGCCTTCGGGCCGCTCTTGTCCACGAAGATGTGTCCTGCGCTCTCGCTTGCCTTGCCCACAAGAGGGATGTTCCGCAGTTCCTTCTTCATCATCCAGCGGAAACTGCGTCCCAGGAAACCGTAGACGAGGAAGATGTCGTATGAACCCTGGTGGTTGGCAACGAAGACGTACGACTGCCTCTTGTCGAGCAGTTCACGCCCTTCCACCTTGACCGGCAGCAGCATCACCCAGCACATCAGCCGGCTCCACACCATGGCGGGATAGTAGCCCCAGAAGCGAGCTTTTCCAAAAGTGCAGCCCGCGATGGTGACAAGGGTTGTAGCTATCGTCACAAGCAACAGCAGGGGCGCGGCAACGCAGAGCTGGTAGAGTCGGTAGAGTATCTGCATGGCGTCAGTAGTTCTTCTCTTTCTCCCTGTTCTCCTCGGCTATCCTGATGTACTCCTTGACGTAGGGATGCCCCAGGAAGTAAGGCGTGGCATTGGTGATGATCTCCTCAATCTGCGGGGTCAGGACGGGGTAGGGCAGGCGGCTGGTCAGTATCATGAAGATGCCGGGACCCAGTACATTATTATAATTGTCGCGTATGAAGCGGGTGATGAGCCTGTCGTTCTCGGCTTCCAGACGGCTCAGTTGTCTGCCCAGCTCGAACCGCCTCTCGTCGTCGTCCGTTCCGTCCATTATCATGCGGGCCTCGATGTGCGGCAGTTCGGCCATTTGTGCGTCGAGCTGAGTCTTGCGCTGTATGAAGCCCGAGAGCGTGTCGTTGAGCGGCGTGCCGGTGGCCGTCTGCTGTGTCTCGCCGATGATGAGCTTCACCTCGCCCTCTTCCAGCACGATAGGCATCACGCTCAGGTCCCCGAGGAAGACGTTGGCCAGCATCGTAGAGTCCATGCCTCCGCCAAAGGTGAACTTGCCGTGCACCACTCGCGTGGAGTCGATGCTCTTCATCTCGCCGTCGGCAAAGACCTTCAGCGTAAGCATCTTACCCTCAAGCTCATCTACGCTCGACGAACCCGTCACTGCGTACTGACTCCTGCAGGAAAAGAGTGTCAGCAGGCCCAGCATTAACAGGTAGAATTGTTTGTTCATTGCAGTTTTCAGCTCTTTAGCATGGCAAAGATAAGCATTCCTGAGCAAACGGCAAAAACAATTAAGACTATTTAACCATTGACCGTTAGCCAATGTTCAATGTTCAATGTTCAATGGTCAATCCCCGATAGCCTTCATTGCCTGTTCCAGGTCGGCTATGATGTCCTCCACGTTCTCGATGCCGACGCTGAGGCGGACGAGGTCGGGAGCCACACCAGCCTCGCGCAGCTGTTCGTCGCTGAGCTGCCGGTGGGTATGGCTGGCGGGGTGCAGCACGCAGGTGCGGGCGTCGGCCACATGCGTCACGATGCTGATGAACTCCAGGCTGTCCATGAAGCGTATGGCCTCCTCCTTCGTGCCCTTCAAGCCGAAGGCAATCACGCCGCAAGTGCCATTCGGCATGTACTTCTGGGCCAGGGCATAGTATTTGTTGGAAGGCAGACCGGCATAGTTAACCCAACCCACCTTCGGGTTCTTCTCCAGCCACTCGGCCACCTTCTGCGCGTTTTCGCAATGACGGGCCATGCGCAGGTGCAGCGTCTCCAGCCCGAGGTTGAGCAGGAAGGAGTTCTGCGGTGCGGGAATACTGCCGAGGTCGCGCATCAGCTGCGCCACGAGCTTGGTGGTGTAAGCCATCTTGCCGAAAGCCTTTGTGTAGGTCAGGCCGTGGTAGCTCTCATCGGGTGTGCAGAGACCGGGGAACTTTTCTGCATGTTTGTCCCAATCGAAGTTGCCGCTGTCGACCACAGCACCTCCCACCTGCGAGGCGTGGCCGTCCATGTACTTCGTCGTGGAGTGCGTCACGATGTCGCAACCCCACTCGAACGGACGGCAGTTGATGGGT
>JAFUVM010000052.1 GCA_017483665.1 Bacteroidaceae bacterium | reverse complement strand
GACGAGGAGTATGGCGAGCGTTTGCTCATCAGCATACACGCCGACCAACGCGAGTTACACAGCAACGTTCGCGCAGCTCGTGCAATCCTGCATTCCTTTCCAGATGTATGTATAACAATTAATCCACACACAATTTCTTTCGGCCACAAAAACCCGGAGTACACCATTGACTGTATGATAGGAGACCGTAAAGGCATCATGTCAGAAAGAGGAGTAACAGCGAGTTTCAAAGCTGCGAAGAAACAAGGATGCAAGGTTGTTGTTATCGACCTTGACGAGCACGTTTGTCGGGTGCGGCCTTTTGAACTATCAAAATATATAGCAAGGAGGAAGCTAGATTTTCTTAGTGGAGTGATTAAGTTGTGCTATATCGTCTATAATGGCGAAGCTGTAGTTTGTAATGCTGGGGAACAGACGCGAAAAGAGATTGAAACAACAATAAACGAAATAAAGCCGTAGGTACACGACCTATGGCTTTATAATTAAGACGGCTGCGGAGCTTGATGTTATCGCGCCTATATGCAACTCTCATCTTTGCTGCAAAGGTAAGAACTTTACGCAACACCTCAAAACTTTTCTTAGATTATTTTAGGGAACTCGTTAACTTTGCCATCATTTGTTTGCAAACGATGACGTTTCGAATGCAGTGAAACTGTCCAATCTGTTCTTTATTGTCTCAAAGTCTGTGCGGTGTTCCCAAGTGCTGCACCCATCGTTCCCGTGTGCTGTTCCCATCGTTCCCACATGCGGGAACGATAGCAACTTTTTCATTTTCATTTTTAATTTTTAATTTTTCATTATTCATTTTCTCTGTCATATCATCTGCCATGTCGTAACCAGTTTATTCGCAACTGACTACGCGTCTTATGGCAGATTTGCAGATTATTTTGCGAAAACTATATGATATGTGATTCTATGCATGGTAGTACGAATGCGGAAAGTCATTAAAAATTATGCACAAGGACATCAGTCAACCTTTTTGCTGTTTAGCCTTGGAAATCTGCCGATGATTTACGGAAACTGTACGTTTCGCAAATTCTTGATGGAGACCTTCGCTGTTATTCAAAATAATTTCGTACCTTTGCAAAGCCTCTCTTCAAGCGGAAAGGAAAAACAAATAGTAAAACATTAAATCGTAAATCATTAAATCGTAAATCATTAAATCATTAAATGAATAAGCCTCTTTCTTGGATTCCGACGCTCTATGTCGGAGAGTCGTTGCCTTTTGCTGCTGTTATGTTGATGTCGCTTGTCCTCTATCAGGAGATGGGCTTGACGGACACGCAGATTACACTCTATACCGGTTGGCTGGGCTTGCCGTGGGTAATCAAGCCGCTGTGGTCGCCTATCGTGGACGGCATCCGCACGAAGCGCTGGTGGATTCTCTCCATGCAGCTGCTCATCGGTGCGGCGCTGGCTTTGCTGGCATTCACTTTGCCCACAGACCTTTGGCTGCAATGCTCGCTCGCCCTGTTCATGCTGATTGCCTTCAGCAGCGCCACTCACGACATCTGTGCCGACGGCTTCTACATCCTGGCCCTCGACAACAAGGACCAGGAACTCTACGTCGGTCTGCGCAATACGTTCTATCGCATCGGCATGGTGCTGGGGCAGGGCGGACTGGTCATGCTGGCCGGTCTGTTGCAGAAGAGCGAGGTAAGCATTCCTCTCTCGTGGAGCGTCACGTTCCTTGCCGTTGCCGGCTTGATGCTCATGCTTGCTGCCTACCATTGGAAAGCTCTGCCAAAGCCCACTTCGGATTCCCCCAAGGGGGAGAATCACAATGTCCTTGAGGACTTCTCCCTGACGCTGAAGGTCTTCTTCACGAAGCCATACCTCCTCACCGCTCTGCTCTTCATCTTGCTGTTCCGTTTGCCGGAAGGCTTGCTGACGAAGATTGTGCCGCTCTTCCTGAAGCGTACCATCGAGGAGGGCGGCTTGGCCCTGAGCGATGTGCAGTACGGCTTTGTCTATGGCACGCTGGGCGTCATCGGCCTGCTTGGTGGCGGCATCGTCGGCGGATGGCTTGTCTCGAAGTATGGGCTCAAGAAGATGCTTTGGCCGCTCGTCTTGGCAATCACCTTGCCCGATATCGTTTACGTCTGGCTCAGCTTCACCCAGACGCAGAGCCTGCCCCTCATCGCCACCTGTGTCTTCATCGAACAGATTGGCTACGGACTTGGCTTCACGGCCTACACGCTCTACCTGGTCAGCTTCTCGCATGGCGAACGCAGCACGTCGGTCTTCTCGTTCTGTACGGCCTTCCAATACCTTGGCGGCGTGATGCTCCCGGGCATGGTCAGCGGTTGGCTCTCCGACCAGATTGGCGGCTACCAGCCGTTCTTCATCGTCGTGATGGGCTTCTGCCTCGTTACGTTCGCCGTGACGGCATTGGTGAAGATACCTGAAGAAAATGATAAAGTGAAGAAATGAGATTATGAAGATAACAGGTAACATATACAAACGGGAGGTGGCAGATGGAACACATCGCCTCTTGCTATTCATTCTTATATTCTTTCATCCCTTCATTCTCTTGCTGGCTCAGCCGGTAAGCTACACTCGCCAGGACAGTCTCTGCGTCGTGGAACTCTTGACGAAAGGTGCAAAGGCTTCTGCAAATGAACCTCTTACCATCTTCTATGCGAAGCAATTGATGAACCGTCCCTATGTGGCTCACACGCTGGAAATAAAGGACCGCGAAGAGCATCTGGCCATCAACTTGCAGAGTCTGGACTGCACGACATTCGTCGAGACGGTCTGCGCCCTTGCCCTTACCGCCAGCCACGGCAGCAAGAGCTGGGACGACTACCTCTCGTGGCTCAGGAAGCTGCGCTATGACAATGGCAAGATAGACGGCTACAAGAGCCGCAACCACTACTTCAGCCAATGGATTCAGTCCGGCGCAAAGCAAGGATTGGTCAGGGAAGTGGTTCCAGCCACGAACATTTCCGTCCCCATGAAGCTCAGCCTCACCTACATGAGCGAGCATCCGCAGTCGTACCCCTTGCTGAAGCAAAATATGGAGGAGCGCCGGCTCATCGCAGAGATGGAGAAGCGTGCCTCGGGTGCGACCGTCCGCTACATTCCGAAGGAAAGGGTGGGGGAGAGCAAGGCAGTCCTCTCCGACATCAAGGACGGCGACATCATAGCCATCACGACCAACAAGAAGGGGCTCGACATCGCTCATGTCGGCTTTGCTGTCTGGGGCGAGGACGGCAAGCTGCATCTGCTCAACGCCAGCAGCATCCGGGGGAAAGTCGTGCTCGAGCCCATGACGCTCTACCAGTACCTGCAGAAGCATCCTACACACACAGGCATCCGTGTCATCCGACCATTGCTTTGATGCCGGTCGGCAAAACAGAAAATAAAATAGAAACGAAACAAAAAACATCACAAACATGAGAATTCCACAAACATTCAAAGAAGTCACCGAAGCCTTTGCCGACGAGTGGTACGTAGGGCTTCCCATCCGTCCGTTGCGCAATATCGATGCCAAGAACACGCGCCAGCATCTGGCCGTCAAGCTGCTGGGCAACAAGGATGCCGACCCTCGCGACATCACAAAGGCTTGGGTTGCACTTCCTGCCGAGAAGAAATGCCGCATCTGCTGGCACATGACGGGCCACCACGACGCATCTTTCGTAGAGGACATCGACAAGCCGTCCTACACCTGACGGCATGCAAGTCCGCGGCAGAAAGATACTCTGCATCAACGACCATATAGCCGAGCTCGGCGAACAGGAGACCGAGCGGCTCATTGCTTCCCTTCCGTCGTGGCGCAGGGAAGAGGCTTTGCGTTACCGTCACCTGCAGGGGCGGCGCGAGTGTGCCGTAGGTTATATCGAGCTGTTGCGCGGTCTGAGGCTGCTCTTCGGCATCGACGGAATGCCCGTTTTCTCTTTTGGCGAGCACGGCAAGCCCTTCCTGCCCGAGCACCCCGACGTGCATTTCAGCATCAGCCATTGCCGCGAGGCGGTGGGCTGCCTCGTAAGCGACCGTCCCTGCGGCCTCGACATCGAGCGCATCCGTCCCCTCCGGGAAGAACTTGTCCGCCATACCATGAACCCCGCCGAAGCAGAAGCGGTCTTCTCCGCCCCGTGTCCCGAACTGATGTTCACGCGCCTCTGGACGCAAAAGGAGGCTGTGCTGAAGCTCATCGGCACAGGTCTCACGGACGACTTGCACCATGTCCTTGCCCCCGAACGTCTGCAAGGCATCAGCCTCCATACCATCGGAGGCCCCCTTTCGGGCTACGTCCTTACGACCGCTATAGCGTAAAGAATCGTTAAAACTTCCGCCGAAAACACATTTTTGTCCATCACATTTTGGTCAAGTGGGCAAAAAATAGTAACTTTGCGCCCTGATATGTGTAAAAGAAGCTATTCCTTCCTGTCGGTGCTTTGCGCATTACTGCTGCTGACGGCATGCAGCGAATACACCAATGTGCTCAAGAGTAACGACTACGAATACCGCTACGAAGCGGCCAAGGCTCTCTATGCCGAAGGCCACTACCGCCAGGCAGCAGAGATTTTCGGCATGCTGCTGGCTCCGCTGAAGGGAACGACTTACGGCGAGGAATGCCTCTACATGCTGGGCGAGAGCAATCTCAGGGCCAAGGACTACGAGTCGGCTGCCATGTTCTTCAAGAAGTATTATCAGTCCTACCCCAAAGGCCACTACATGGAGCTGTCCCGCTACTACAGCGGTTATGCCCTCTACAAGCAGACACCCGACCTGCGGCTCGACCAGACAAGCACGATGGAAGCCATCACCGAGTTCCAGAACTTCATCGACTACTGCCCCGGCACATCCCTCATGCCGCAGGCCCAGGAAATCATCTATGCCCTGCAGGACAAACTTGTCGAGAAAGAGCTGCTCTCCGCAAAGCTCTACTACGACCTGGGCGGCTACATCGGCAATGCCACCTATGGCGGCAGCAACTACGCCGCGTGCGTCGTCACCGCACAGAACGCCCTCAAGGACTATCCCTATGCCTCCGCAAAGCTCCGCGAAGAACTCGCCATCCTCGTGCTGCGTGCCAAATACTACCTCGCCCGTAAGAGCGTCGAAGAGCGCCGGCTGGAACGCTTCCGCGATACCGTCGACGAATACTACGCCTTCGTGGGCGACTACCCCGAAAGCCCCTACATTAAGGAGGCCAACGCCATCTTCCAGTACTCCGAGCGCATCGTGGCGAAGAAGGGAGTCCTGCCCGATGAAGATGAACTGAGCAAGAAGAAAAAGGCCGACGACGCCGAGAAGTAACACAGACATAACAGAAAACCATTTAACCCCAAATATAAAAGATGGACTACAAGAAATCAACAGCACCCAACGACACCGTCACACGCGACGTGATGAACCTTTGCAACGAGACCGGCAACATCTACGAGAGCGTAGTCATCATCGGCAAACGCGCCAACCAGATATCCGCCGACATCAAGCAGGAGCTCAGCAAGAAGCTCTCGGAGTTTGCCAGCACGCAGGACAACCTGGACGAAGTGTTCGAGAACCGCGAACAGATAGAAATCAGCCGCTTCTACGAAAAGCTGCCCAAGGCTACCCTCATGGCAACGCAGGAGTTCATCGACGGCAAGATATACTATCGCAACCCAAGCAAGGAGTCGAGCCTGCTCGACTGACGTACGGCTATGCTCCAGCGCATCCAGACCCTCTACCTCCTCGCAGCCCTTGCCCTCTGCATCGGCTGCCTCTGCACGCCCATAGCCCACTTCTTCGTGACTGATACGGGCGAGTCGGTCCGCATGTTCAACCTTTGGCTCGTGAACAGCGACGGCGAGCACATGGTGTCCTTCTGCCCCGTGCTGATGGCACTCCTGCTCATCACGTCCACAGCCCTCGTCTTCGACATCTTTCTCTTCACGCGTCGTGCCGTGCAGATGCGCCTTGCCACCTTCTGCATGATCCTGCTCGCAGCCTGGTGCATCGCATACGGCATCCTCGTCTATCTGCTCCTCACGGAGATGCAGGCCACTTGGCGCCCCAACTGGACAGCCGCCCTGCCACCCGCAGCACTCATCCTGACCTACCTCGCCTTCCGCGGCATCCTCAGGGACGAGATGCTCGTCCGCTCGCTCGACCGCCTGCGCTGACCCCCGCGTCCACAGGCTTCGGACCACAACGACATTTAATAAAGAAGCAACGGATTCAACGGATTGTTCTATTTGTAAAATCATCAGCAAATGCAATCCGTTGAATCCGTTGTTTAATATCGCACCTTTAAGATTCACAAGAGCACACGGCACCTTATGCTTGTCTCCGCAGCAACAAGAAATGAGCACATCGTCGTTGACTTCGACTTGGCAACAGCCATGCGAAAGGGATTAGTCAAGACGCTTTTGCTGGACCGTAGGCAAGAACTGACCGAGCTGCAGAACCTAGACTACAAAGCCGTGCGCGACGACCCGGGCAAGGTCTGCGACCTGAGCGACGGACAAAGACTCATGCTCCGTGCAGGCTTGGCAAAGTTGAAGATGCTCGAGAAAGAATTCACCAATCTCGACGAAAGGAAGAACCCCAAGATGCTCGTCATTTGCGAGGACACTTCCGTCACACCCTTCGTTGCCAAGATGATGATAGACGACGGCCTGGCAGAAGAAGAGGTCTTCACCATCGACAGCAATGCCAAAGGCGAAGACTCGGAAGAAGAATGGCGGGAGACAAAGAAGAAACTCTTCGACATCGACAAGTACAAGAAGCCCAAGGTCATCGTCTCTGTGCTGATGCTCCGTGAAGGTTTCGACGTGAACAATATCTGCGTCATTGTGCCGCTACGCTCGTCGGAAGCCCCCATCCTCTTGGAACAAATCATAGGCCGCGGCCTCCGCCTGATGTGGCGCGAGCCGGAATATCAAAGCACGAAGGAAGAAGACCGCAAGCGCGTCCTCGGACTGCACAGCCAGCCCAAGACTTACCTCGACATGCTCAGCATCATAGAGCATCCTGCCTT
The DNA here is from genome assembly GCA_017483665.1 of Bacteroidaceae bacterium. GTDB lineage: Bacteria > Bacteroidota > Bacteroidia > Bacteroidales > Bacteroidaceae > Physcousia. Next base: position 32,992 of record JAFUVM010000052.1, on the reverse strand, counting down.
CATCCGTTTCTACGACGAACTGCTCGAAGGCGGCTTGGCTGTCGAGTTGACATCAACCGCCTCGCCCCCTTCACGGTTATGACGATGCCGCGGGGGAAACGGGCATCCGGTAGTTTACGGCCGCCGAGGTCGTAGGTGGAGCTGAAACTTTTCTGTGCTTCATAGCGTTAGGAAAGGACTACGCCAAGGTGTGCAGGCAAGGTAAGCGTTATGTGTTCTGTGGAGTTGAACGGAATGGTTATCTTTTTGCCGTCCAGCGCATTGGTGAGCGTCAGCTCTTTTTTCTCTTCAATGCCTGCGAATGCAAAGAAATGCTCTGGCAGGTTGAGCGAAACGGTCTCTTCCGCATTGGAGAAATTGCTGGCGACGAGGGCAAACTTCTTTCCGCAGAAACGGATGAAGGCGTACTGACGATGCAGGTGAGCGTTGACGTACATCAGGTCGAAGAAGCCGCCTTCGGCAAAGACTTTCTGCTGGCGAAGGGCGAGAATCTGACGGTAGCAACCCCGAAGCGCCAGTTCGTCGGGCGACATCAGCTCCGCGTCGAAGCGTCCCTTGTTGCGCCAGCGGCGGATGCTTGGCACGCTCCAATAGTCGAAGATGGTGGTGCGGCCGTCCAGTCCGCTGAAGCCTTCGGCATCCATGCCGCGCTCGCCGAGTTCCTGCCCAAAGTAGAGCATGAAGGGACGCGGCATGAGGCTGCTGACGAGCAGGGCAGGCAAGGCTGTCCGCGCGTCGCCCAGCAGGAAGTCGCTGGCAAGGCGTTGCTCGTCGTGGTTCTCGAGGAAGTTGAGCATGCGGCCGTTGATGTCGTCCACCGATTGCCAGCAGGCTGGGATGGCCTGTGTCGACTGTCCGCGGCAAACATTGAGCAACGTGTCGTAGAGGCCAACCTTGTCGTAGAGATAGTCGAAGTGTCCGCGATGGATATAGTCGCGATAGAGAGCCGGATTGTACACTTCGGCAATGAAGATGATGTCGGGGTAGGCGGTCTTCACCTGCGGCAACGCCCATTCCCAGAACTCGACGGGAACCATCTCGGCCATGTCGCAGCGGAAGCCGTCGATGCCCTTTGCTGCCCAGAAGAGCAGGATGTCCAGCATCTTGTGCCACGTGTCGGGGGTGGGGGAGAAGTGCGCCTGACGGCCGGACAGGTAGTCGATGCCGTAGTTCAGCTTGACCGTCTCGTACCAATCGCCCGGTCCGGGCCATGCGGAGAAGTTGTCGTTGCCCGTTGCCTTTGCTGGCTTTTCGTGGTACGTGCTGCCGGACTTGATGCCTGCCAGATGCAGCTGTTCGCCGGAAAGATAATAGAAGTTGTTGCCCGACGAAAAGGTCTGCGATACGTCGTCGCCTTCGCCAAGGTCTTTCACGTCAGCAGGCTTTGCGTCGGAACGGTACTGACGTGCCACGTGGTTAGGCACGAAATCGATAATGACCTTCAGGCCGGCCCTGTGGGTGCGCTGTACCAGAAGCTCAAACTCGTGCATGCGCTGTCCGGGTTTCCGCGCTATGTCGGGGTCGACGTCGTAGTAGTCGCGGATGGCATAGGGACTTCCTGCCTCGCCTTTCACCACGTCGGGATTGTCGGCAGGGATGCCGATGGCGCTGTAGTCCGTCTTGCTGGCATGCTCGATGATGCCTGTGTACCAGATATGGGTACAGCCAAGTCTCCGGATCTCGTCCAGAGCCTTGGCTGTGAAGTCCTGCATCGTGCCGCATCCGTTCTGTGCCTTTGTACCATTAGGAACGCAGTCCTGCCGGTCGGCACCAAAGAGCCGGGTGAAGACTTGATATATTATCATAGAATGATAATTAGTTCTCTTAGCTGATGCCGTCGATGGTGATTCCCTCGATGCCCTTAGCTATCTTGACAATCATGCCTTGCAGAGCCTTGCCGGGACCGCATTCTGTAAAGTCGGTTGCACCTGCTGCAATCATGTTCTGCACCTCTTGCGACCAGCGCACACTTGCGGTAAGCTGGCGGGTGAGGTTCTCCTTAATCTCAGCTGCATCGGTATGAGGCTGAGCATCGACGTTCTGATAGATGGGGCAACGGGGCGTGTGGAACTCGGTCTTCTCGATGGCTGCTTGCAGTTCGTCCTTGGCAGGCTGCATGAGGGGGCTGTGGAAGGCACCGCCAACGGGCAGCACCAGAGCGCGCTTGGCACCGGCCTCCTTCAGCTTCTCGCATGCGGCGTTCACCTCGGCAACGTTGCCGCTGATGACCAGCTGACCGGGGCAATTGTAGTTTGCGGGAATGACAACGCCTTCGCCTGCGGCGCTCACCTCTGCACATATCTTTTCAATGTTCTCGTCGGGAAGGCCGATGACGGCTGCCATTGTGCCGGGAGCAGCCTCGCAAGCCTTTTGCATGGCCATTGCACGAGCAGCCACCAGGCGCAAACCATCCTCGAAGGAAAGGGCACCAGCTGCAACCAAGGCGCTGAACTCGCCAAGGCTATGACCTCCAACCATATCGGGCTGGAACTCGTCGCCCATGCAAATGGCGGTAATGACGCTGTGCAGGAAGACGGCTGGCTGTGTTACTTTCGTCTGTTTCAGCTGTTCTGCATCGCCTTCGAACATGATGTCCGTGATGCGGAAACCAAGTATCTCGTTTGCTTTCTCAAACAGTTCTTTTGCTTTTGGATTACTTTCATAGAGCTCTTTGCCCATGCCTGTAAACTGTGCTCCCTGACCGGGAAATACGAATGCTTTCATGTTTCTTTTGTATATGTTTCTTTAAAATCGGTGCAAAGGTACAAAAAAAAAGTCAATTCCGTCCTTTATATATATATTAATGTACGCGCGCGAACATCATTATTGACATAAATCAGTTTCGGAAAGCATGTGCTACCTCTCCCATTTATGACCGCAATCGTTGCAAACGAACCTTTTCGTGGTGCAACAGCCAAAGGGAATATACGCCAGCAAGGTTGCAAGAATCCGCGGCAACTGCCGGAAGTTCGGGTTCTTCTTCTGGCTGGCTGTCACATTCTCGCTCCCGCAATTCGGACACCAGGGCACAAAGCTGTCATGCTCGCTCTGGTACGTCCGGAACACTTGCACCGCCTGTTCGTAGTCCTCTTCCTTGACGAGGATTTCGGTGGTCTTGTCGAGTATGCCGCGGGCCACTTTGCTGTTCGTCTCGTCGTAGGCAACGCTCTCTATTCCTGCTTCCAGAAGTGCGGCACGGAAGCCTTCGGCCTCGATGGGCGTGCTGCACGTGATGCTTTTTACGGTCATGTTCTGTATGATTTGGGATGATTGATGTCTGTTGGTTGCAGCACGTCCCCTACCATTCGTCGACGTGCTGCTCACTGCGGAACTTGTCGAGTTGCAACTGCAAGCGCTTCAGGTGCTTGGCATACTTTCCTTCAGCTATTACATTATGCAGTTCGTTGGGATCTTTCTTGATGTCGTAGAGTTCATCGTAGGCTCCCTTCTTTCCGTAGAAATGCAGGAGCTTGTATCTGCCGTCGCTCACGCCGTCGTGTCGGCTTACGTTGTGCTCGGCGGGACAGTCGTAGTAGTGGTAATAGAGGTACTGCCGCCAGTCCTTGGGCTCTTTTCCCTTGCTGCTCATGACGGGCAGGAGCGAACGGCCCACCATCTGCCCGGGCTTCTCGGCGTCGGCAATATCAAGCAGGGTAGGGGCGTAGTCGATGTTCTGCACCAGGGCGTCGCTGGTCTGTCCGTCCTTCATGCCAGGGGCACAGACGAGCAGGGGCGTGCGGAACGACTCTTCGTACATGAAGCGTTTGTCGAACCATCCGTGTTCGCCCATGTAGAAGCCCTGGTCGCTGGTGTAGACGACGAGTGTGTTGTCCATCAGTCCGTTGGCTTCCAGGTAGTCGAGCAGACGGCCCACCTGTTGGTCGACGCTATGGATGACGCGCATATAGTCGCGTATGTAGCGCTGGTACTTCCACTGGAGCAGGTCGTCGCCGGTGAGGTTCTGCGCAAGCATGGCCTCGTTGCGCGGATTGTAGACGGACTCCCACTTTTCCCTCTGTTCGGGCGTCATGCGTGCGAGCTGCCCCCGGAACCCGTTGTGGTTGCGTTCGTGGGTGTAGCCCATGCCGGGCTTTATCTGTGTGACCTTCAGGTCGTAGCACATCTCCATGTCCTTGGCGATGCTCATCTGCTGCTCGTGTGCTGCACGGCCTCGCGTGGCGTAGTCGTCGCGGAAGGTTGCGGGCAGGGGAAACTCGATGTCCTCGTAGAGGTCGAGCATGTCGAGTGGCGGCATCCAGTTGCGGTGCGGCGCCTTGTGATGTACGAAGAGTGCAAAGGGCTTGTCTTTGTCACGTTCCTCCAAAAAGCGAATGGCGTGGTCGGTGATGAGATTCGTGGCGTAGCCTTTCTCTTCGACGTACTTCCCACCGCTCTCCTTCGAGCGGAACACAGGGTCGTAATACTCTCCCTGACCGCGAAGGACATAGTAGCTGTCGAAGCCTTTCGGTTCGCACAGCATGTGCCACTTTCCCATCATTCCCGTCTGGTAGCCAGCCTGTTGTAGGTATTCGCTGACGAAGGGTGCCTGGGGGTCGATGGGGCAGTCCAACGTGCGTTGGCCGCTCTGGTGGCTGTACATGCCGGTCATCAGGCAAGCCCGGCTGGGGGTGCTGAGCGAGTTTTCGACATAGGCACGGCGGAAGAGCATGCCGCGCTGGGCCAGCCGGTCGATGTTGGGGGTAGGGGCCAGTTGGCCCAAAGGGTGTCCGTAGGCGCTGATTGCCTGGTAGGAATGGTCGTCGCTCATGATGTAGACGATGTTCCAGCGCTGAGCTTGGACAGCACTGGCGGCACAGCTGCCAAGGAGGATAAACGGGAGTTTGTTCATGGATATTAATTTCGTTATTAGCGTTCTTTCGTTATGATGTTATGACGTTATATCGTTATGACATTATTACATTGTCTTTATTTGGAGAACTGCACCATGCGCTCTTGCGCGATGGCTATCTCTTGCATGATGCGTGTCACGTAGGGAATGACGATGTGGCACTCTTGCTTGTTCTCGACGAGGGCCAGAAATTCGCTGAACTCATAGCTGAGACGATGGCGGCCCGTTTCACTCTTGTAGGTGACAGGCTCTTTGCCCCGCTGGTGAAGCGTGAAGGATTCGAGGATGCTCACCGAACCGTGCACCTCGATGTAGCCGTCCTCTCCCTGGATGCAGCCGTAGGAGAGTCCGTCGGAATCCTTCGATGCGCTGAGCACTGCCAAGGCTGTCGGGTAGTGGCAGAGCAGGGTACCACTGATGTCAACGCCGTTGTACCCGCGGTTGCAGTCGTAGCGAATGGTACGCGGAGGCCCGAACAGTCCGATGGTGAAGCAGAGGTTGTAGATGTTCAGGTCGGCCAGAGTGCCGCCGGCCATCGCGGGGTCGAAGACGGGAGTCAGCTCGCCGCGGAGATAGCGGTCGTAGCGGCTGCTGCGCTGGGCATAGTTGCAATGTACCATCCGGACCTTGCCGATCAGGGGCAAGACCTCCTGCAGCTGACGGAAAAGCGGCATGTAGAGCAACGAGAATGCCGGCAGACAGTAGACGCAACGCTGTATGGCTGTGTCGATAAGCTCTTCTGTCTGAACGCGATCTACAGCAATGGGTTTCTCCACGATGACGCTCTTTCCGGCCATCATCGCCTGCATGGCGTATTCGTGGTGCACGTGGTTGGCATTAGCGATATACACGAAGTCGGCCTCGGCCTCCTGGAGCATCCGTCCGTAGTCTGTGTAGACGAAGCCTGTTGGCGCGTAGGCCATGCAGAGGTCGATGGCGTGTTCCACGCTTTTCTCGCGTGCATAGATGCCGGTCACCTCAATCTTTCCCTGAAAGTCTTTGTGGAGAAGCTTCAAGACCTCCTCGGCGATTTTTCCTGTTCCTGCTATCGAAATTTTCATCGTTTCTGTGGATTAATAACAGAGCAAACCATGCATGCTCCAATGCAAAGTTAAGGAATTATTTCAAAACAACAAAATAAATGACCAACAAATAACAGATGGAGCTGTTTCCAGGACGTGGCACAGAGAATCAGCTTGTTAGGTTCTAATCGACGTTATGTTTAGTAAAATCTATGTCTCACCGCGTTTGGACGGATTTGCAATCCGGCCATAATCCATGTCTCAACGCGTTTGGACGGATTTGCAATCCGGCCATATAGATTATAGGGATTTGCAATCCCGAAACAAATTTTATGTCGCATTACAAATGCTGATATTCCATGCTGGCGGATTTTTTATGTCGCATTACAAATGCTGATATTCCATGCTGGCGGATTTCAAATCCGCCAGAACGGGACGCGGCACGCGCTTATCTCGGAAGAGCCACGCTCTTATTTCCGAAGAGCCTCGTGCTTATTTTGGATGCGCCTCGTGCTTATTTCGGAAGCGCCTCGTGCTTATTTTTGAAGAGCAAGGCGCTTATTGTCGAGGCGCATTAGAAATCGATTCGGTCGATGTACGTGCGATTGTCGCGGAACGTGTTGTATGTGCTCGGCGTGTGCTTGTTGACGACATAGCCAAAGCCGCGCGGACCGGGATTGGAAAGCGAGTTGTTGCAGATGTGACGCAGTTTGATGCCTTTACGCTCGGGCACTTCAACAGAACTTTCAATGCGAATCTTCGAGTTGAACAGCACGTCGTAGATGCCAAAACCCGTTGCTTCGTGATGACGGACCTTGTCGCCAACCTTATAGGCGGCAAAGCCTTGCACCGTTCCGCCGTGGCTCATATATGCGTCCTGACTCGGAGCATCGTAGGGCGTCTCGCACTGATAGAAGAAAGTACGCCCGTATTCGCCTTCCCAAAGGGCTTGATACTCTTGGAAATGCTCGTTGAAAAGTCCGTAGATTGTCACATAGTCGCCGGTGACGTGAAGTCCCACGGGAGCCGTGTTGACGTTCCATCCCACGCTGCCACGCACGCCGTGGTCGGCTCTCCAAATCCAGAAATGGTCGCCGATGACGTCCGACTGTCCGATCTCCAGCGCGCAATCCACATGGACGGGCGACGAGCGGAAACCTCCGACACGGAAGAACAGGTCGGCAAGCAACGTCGGGTTGTTGTAATGACGCTTGCCGCCCCGGACAGAAAGTAAAGCACGCGACGAGAAATGTGCATCGAAGAGCAACGAGCAGACGCTCACGCCGTCTACGTCCTCTACGATGATTGCCGCCTCGGGGTTCGTTTCGCCCGGCACAACGGTGCTCCAGCCAAGTCCCATCACGATAGTGCCCGGACGGCTTATCCGCAGGGGTTCATCGAGGATGAAGATGCCGGGCATGAACATAAGATGCTTGCCTTCCGACAGTTGACAATTGATGTCTGAAGCGGAAGTTCCGGGCTTGACAAGGAAGAAGGCTTCCTGCAAATCGATTACATCGCCGTCCCCTATCCTATCCTTGCTCCACGACAGACCGACCGCATCGCGCCGAAGGGCCGGACGGAACACTTTGTACCGGCCGTCATCGCCAACAAACAGGAACGGTTTCTCGCGGATGACAGGCGTTTGCGGCAGGAAGGTGACGTTGCCTCCCTTGTCCCAGTTGTCGGTATACGTGCTGCGGTCCACGTCGTCGCCCAACTCTACACCCTGGAACACATAGTTGTACTTCATTTCCTTGAACTCGCCGCGTCCCTGTTCCAGACGTGTGTTGCGCGTATACCATTGCTGCTGGTGGTCGCTGCCAGCCGGTGCCACAAACCAGCAATCGGCCGTGAAGCCGCCGCTCACCCACCCCTTCAGCCACTGGTGCCGGACGGTGCGTTCGCTGTAGACACGGCGGATGGGTGCTGCCTGCGAGACGCTCCACTTGAAGGTCTCCTCTTCGTCGTAGGTCGCTTTACCGATGACGGACAGGTTCTCCACGCTTCGCCAGAAGGTGCAGGTGCAGTTACCGTCGGGCAGATGTGGCGGCGTGTGGATATTGCTCACCTGCACCTCAAGTGGCGTTCTGCCGAGTCCTGCTGCATGAACATAGAAAGGTATTTTCAACAAACCGGCTTCACGATAGTCGCCCGGCATGAAGAGCAGGGCATAACGCTCGCGGCTGAAGTCCTGCTTGAAGAGCCGTTCGTGAATACGCTCAACGTCAGCATGTATGCTGTCCATGTTGTCGGTTGGCTTGTAGACGTGTACATTCGGGCCGAAAAGCGGGTCGGTGAAGTCGGCATACGCTTTTGGGAAAGAGGCAAAAACGGAGATGAAGAAGAGGAGGACTGTGCGGAGTTTCATATCTTATCTTTGGTTAAAATCAAACATTTCTTCCGCAAAGATAAGCAAAAAAGCTGTTATGGGCAAGACAAACCGCGCCAAATTTATATAATAATGTACGCGAAGGTCGGAAACGACACGTGGTTAGTTTGCCAACAACACGTGCTTAGTTCGCTGGCGACACGTGGTTAGTTCGCCAACAACGCGTGGTTAGTTCGCTGGCGACGCGTGCTTATACAGATAAGATAATGTGTGACGAATACAACAATTTAACAAAATAACGGATTAAACAGATTGCACAGATTATCAAGCATGCTGGTTATCAGCGTTGCTTAAATCCGTGCAATCTGTTTAATCCGTTGTGTTAATTATAAAACGTCCCTTTGAGGTTCGATGTTTGTCGGCTTAGAGAATCCCCAGTTCCTTGAAGACTTTCTTGAGTTTTTCTACGGATTCGTCCACCTGAGCGCGGGTGTGGGTTGCCATCAACGCGTAGCGAACCAGCGTGTCCTGCGGGGCACATGCGGGCGGAATGACGGGGTTGATGAAGACTCCTTCGTTGAAAGCCTTGGCAACGGCCATGAAGGTCTTGTCCGTGTCGCGCACATAGAGCGGAATGATGGGGCTTTCGGTGTCGCCTATCTCAAAACCTTCCTCGCGGAAACGCTTCAGGGCGTAGTTCGTCACGCTCCAGAGTGCCTCCAGACGTTCCGGCTCCTTCTGGATGATGTGAAGTGCCTCGCGGGCTGCAGCCGTAGCCGCCGGCGTACAACTTGCGCTGAAGATGTAGGTGCGGACGGTGTGGCGGAGCCAGTTGATGACGCTGCTGTCGGCTGCGATGAAACCGCCGATGGAAGCCAAGCTCTTGGAGAAAGTGCCCATGATGAGGTCGACATCCTCGGTCAGATGAAAGTGGTCGCACACGCCGCGGCCCTGTCTGCCGAAGACACCGATGCCGTGAGCCTCGTCGACCATCACGGTGGCATTGTATTTCTTCTTCAGCTCGATAATCTCCGGAAGCTTGCAAAGGTCGCCCTCCATGCTGAAGACACCGTCCACGACGATGAGCTTGATGAGGTCAGGCTCACACTTCTGAAGCTGCTTCTCCAGGTCTTCCATGTCATTGTGCTTGTACTTGAGCTGCGTAGCAAAGCTGAGCCGGCGTCCGTCGACGATGCTCGCGTGGTCGCGGTCGTCGCAGATAACGTAGTCGTTACGGTCGACGATCTGACTGATGACGCCGCTGTTTACGGTGAAACCTGTTGCAAAGCAGAGTGCTTCGTCCTTGCCCACAAACTCGGCAAGCTCCTTCTCGAGCTGTACATGTATGTCGAGGGTGCCGTTCAGGAAACGGCTTCCTGCACAACCGCTGCCGTACTTCTGCATGGCCGCACAGCCTGCATCGATGACGCGCTGGTCGCCTGTCAGGCCAGTATATGCATTCGAACCAAACATCAGTACGCGTCGTCCCTCCATGATGACCTCGGTACCTTGCTTTCCCTCAATCTCACGGAAGTAAGGGTAAATACCCTGCGCCATAAACTCCTGCGGGAGTGTGTAGCGGGCGCATTTCTCTTGTAATAATCCCATATCGTTTTAAGTCAGTTGCCCCTGCTTGGGCAAAATTTTTGTGCAAAGGTACTTCTTTTTCTTGAAATAGCGTTGTACTTGCCGAAAAAAAATGCATAGCGTGACTATTTATATAATTAGTATGCGCAGAATGAAGTTTTTTTGTTACCTTTGCAACGGAAATGTATGGAGACAAGAACAAAAATACTCTTCATTGTCAACCCTATTTCGGGCACATCGGACAAGCAGCACATCATCGACCTCATCCCTGAGTATCTCGATGCAAACCGCTTTGAGTGGACGATAAGTCGCACCGACCATCGCGGACATGCTGCCGAACTGACAAACGAAGCCGTAAGGAACGGGATGGATGTCGTAGTGGCCGTAGGCGGCGACGGCACGGTCAACGAGGTGGCACGAAGCTTGATTCATACGAACACTGCCCTCGGCATCATTCCCTGCGGCAGCGGCAACGGGCTGGCTAGACACCTCTATATCCCGATGAATGCCGACGGCGCCCTGCAGGTTCTCTCTGCCTGTCAGATAGAACAGCTTGACTACGGCGTCATCGACGAAGTGCCGTTCTTCTGCACATGCGGCGTAGGCTTCGATGCCTTCATTAGCGACCGTTTCTCGAAGGCCGGGCGTCGCGGACTGCTCACATACATCGAGAATACGCTCAAGGAAGGCCTGAAGTACAAACCCGACACTTACGAGATAACCATCGACGGCGAGCGACAGGTCTACAAGGCGTTTCTCATCGCCTGCGCCAACGCCAGCCAGTACGGCAACAACGTGTACATCGCCCCGCATGCCAGCATGAGCGACGGACTGATGGACGTGACGTTGATGGAACCCTTCACCGTGCTCGAGGCTCCGCAGATTGCTATCCAGCTCTTCAACAAGACCATCGCGAACAACAGCCGCATCCGCACATTCCGTTGCCGACATTTGCATATCAAACGAAGTGCACCCGGCGTGATACACTTCGACGGCGACCCGAAGGAGGCAGGCGAAGAGCTTGACGTCCAGCTTGTGCCCAAAGGAATCCGCATGGTCGTCAACACTCGCGAACAGCTGTACGTTCCTCCCCTACTCCGCACCTTCACCGACCTCTATCACGGCGTGAACGAAGAAATCTCAAACATCGGGGCTGACATACGTGCTGACTTCCTGGAGCGGCAGCGTCGCATCAGCATCATCAACAAAGAGCTTCTGCGAAAGCTCAGGAAGAAATAGGAAGCCGGAAGGCCTTCGTGAACCTCTCTTTCACAGACTGTTTCTGCTCTGCTGACAGCGGAGGGATTGCCTCGTCCAATGCCTTGCGGAGTGCTTCCTCCGCCTTTGTCTTAGCTTGCTGCTGCCCCATCCTCACGCCGCTTCGGTAGGGCGTGGACGGAAGAAGGGCACGATTGAAGTTTCCGTCGCTCATTTCTCAAACCTTTCTCCCCAACATTTTATCATTTGTGCCCGCAGTTTGTCCTCGGCAGGATTGGGTTGCGGATGCCAGAAACGTTCCTGTTGCAGCTCGTCGGGCAGGAACTGCTGACGGACGAAGTGGCCTTCATAGTCGTGGGCATACTTGTAACCGTCGCTGTAGCCCAAGTCCTTCATCAACTTTGTAGGAGCGTTGCGCAAGTGGAGCGGCACCGGTTGGTTGCCGGTCTGCTGCACGGTCTGCAAGGCTTCGCCGATACCCATGTACGCCGAGTTGCTCTTGGGACTCGCAGCCAGATAGACGGTTGCCTCGGCCAGGGGGATGCGCCCCTCCGGCCAACCAATCTTCATTACGGCATCGAAGGCAGCATTAGCCAGCAGGAGCGCGTTGGGATTGGCAAGTCCGATGTCCTCGCTGGCGCTGATGACCAGCCGTCGGGCAATGAAGGCAGGGTCCTCGCCGCCTTCTATCATACGGGCCAGCCAGTAGAGGGCGGCATCCGGATCACTGCCGCGGATGCTCTTGATGAAGGCAGAGATGATGTCGTAGTGCATCTCGCCGTCCTTGTCGTAAGCCATCGGATTCTGCTGCAGACGTTCGGTGACGATGGCATCCGTCACTTCCACGTCGCCTTCCTCGGGAGCCGACTCGAAGATGAGTTCCAAGATGTTGAGCAGCTTGCGTGCGTCGCCTCCGCTGTATCGCATCAGAGCGCCGGTCTCTGCGAAGCGGAATGTACGCTTGCAGAGCAAGACGTCGTGCTCTGCGGCATAGTGGGCCAGACGCATCAGGTCGTTCTCCTCCAGCGGCTGAAGCGTGTAGACCTGACAACGGGAAAGCAGCGGACGTATCACCTCGAAGGAGGGATTCTCCGTCGTGGCACCGATGAGTGTGACGACGCCTTGCTCTACGGCTCCAAGCAGAGAGTCCTGCTGCGACTTTGAGAAACGATGTATCTCGTCGATGAAGAGAATGGGGTTGTTCTGGTTGAAGAAGCGCGACGAGCGAGCCTTCTCGATGACATCCCTCACTTCCTTCACACCGCTTGCCACAGCACTAAGTGTGAAAAAAGGTACATCCAATTGCCGGGCTATGATGCCTGCCAGCGTAGTCTTCCCCACTCCGGGCGGTCCCCACAGGATGAAACTGCTGATGTGGCCGCTCTCCACCATTCTGCGGAGAACGGCACCGGGGCCCACCAGGTGCTGCTGACCGATGTAACCTTCAAGCGTCAACGGACGCATTCTTTCTGCTAATGGCTGCATAACGCCCACAAAGTTACGAAAAAACACGGGAAGAGCCAAATATATTTGAGTTTTTCCGAGCAGATTCTTCTTTTCGGGAGAAGGAATTTCAGAAATAAGCGCACGCTGTGTCGGAAAGAGAGGTAGCTGATGTCTTACTTCTGCCTGTTCGAATCGGAAAACTTCTTAATGAGGAAGCTCGGATTGACGCGGAGGTAGATGCCAAAGGAGAAGTTCAGGTCGCTCCGCTTTGCCTGCCAGGTCTGCCAAGCTTCAACGTCGGCTCCGAGCGTATAGCCGCGGTGGAAGGTGTGATGGAAACGGACATGCGCCGCGGCTGTCTGCAGCTTGCCGTAGTCCTGCGCGTCCACTGTGCTCAGCGTCGAATAGAAATGGCTTCCGTAGAGGCTGACGAAATGGCGCGGAGCGATGTAGTACGAGACACCGGCCTCAAGGAAACGCCACAAGCCAAGGTCGACCGAAACATAGCCCGCCGCACCGCTCTTGAAGGGCCACAGATTCCCTTTCTGCTGGTAGCAGAACAGGGCATCCGTCTCAGCCGTAAGCGACCGGAGGACACGCTTCCCGGTATTCCATTGCACTCCACCGCCCACCGAAGCGTTGCAGATGGTCTGCACCGCGCGGTTCTCCGTGTTCTGCTCGCCGCCACGATGCTGAAGGACGAGCTGTACGGGAAGGTATGGCCGGAGGCTTGGCTCTGATTGGGACGTGCCGGCAGCTTCGTTCTTTCCTATTCGCCAAGTGGTTCCCACGGTAAACGCCTCCTGATGAGTGTCTTCGCGGAAGATGTAGCTCTGCCAGTTGAGCCAGATGTCGGCATGCAGACGAGGTCTGTCCCACAGAAGCTGGAAGCCCATTTCGGGGTCTTGCGTGAGGTCTGTCTCGGGATTGAACAGCGGTTCGATGAGTCCGTGATTCTGTCCGCCATAGATGTCGCCCAACACGATAGAGAGACGACGGAAGTCTGCTTGCGCACGGAACCAAGGAAGCAGATGCGCTCCCCTGCTGTACTGAGCGCCCTTCCACAGCGGAATGTCATGATAGACGTAGTTCGGATAGCGGTTCGCTCCGTTGAAGATGAGCGCCTGAAGGCCAAGTTCCACCTTGATTTGCTTCAGAGGCATGTAGGTAAGTTTGGGCTGAACCCACAGGCCGGGCAGAGAATAGCCTTCCGCCAAAGGACTCAGGAACTCGTTGTTGCGAAAGAAACTGATGCTCTCCAGCTCAACGCGCAGGGCACGGACATCGGCTGTGTCCAGTCGGTAGGGCGAGGTCGCAAGCTGTTGCCACATAGTGCCCACATCCCCATTTCTTGTGGACTTTTTCTGCGTGTCTCCATTGGCAAAAGCAAATGCGGGAAGGAGCAGAAGGACTATGTGTGCAAAGAACTTATTCATCCTTCATTTTTTTCATTCTTTCATTTTTTCATTCCCTTATATATAAGGTATAGTACGACGCTGGCGCCGAGGACAAGCATGGCAATCTTCAGCTCTCCGCTGTACTGTGCTACCTTCTCCTCGAGCTGACCGCTGTAGTAATGGCCAATGTACCAGCCCATTGCTGCCAGAATGGTGTTCCAAAGGCTGGCGCCGAGAGTCGTGTAGAGCAGGAAACGCCCCAGCCCCATCCGCGCAAGACCTGCCGGGATGCTGATGAGCTGACGCACGGCTGGCACAAGGCGGCCAAAGAAGGTGCCGATGGCTCCGTGCTCGTCGAAGTAACGCTCAGCACGTTCCACCTTCGCACTGTCTATGAGGCACATGTGCCCGAAACGGCTCTCTGCAAAACGATAAACGAGCGGACGGCCCAGATAGCGTGCCAGGTAGTAGTTGACCAAAGCCCCGATGCAGGCTCCCACCGAAGCGCAGACCACAATGAGAAAGACATTGAGCTCGCCCGTGGTGGCTGCCTTGTAAGCTGCCGGCGGCACGACAACCTCGCTGGGGAAGGGAATGAAACTGCTCTCGATAGCCATCAGCAGCGTGATAACCCAATAGTTGAGGTGCTCCAGGCACCAGGCAATGAACGGTATTGACTCCATTTATAGTTTGATAATTTTGCAGTTTGACAGTTTGACGTTTTGCCCCAGAAGCAAAGTGCTGCGGCGGCAGAGAATGACGGAAGACGTGGGAGTGAAGAGAGACACGCTGCGACGGAAGATGTTGAACGAAGGCCGTTTCCACAAACGCCTGCGTTTCGTTTTGCCTATCACCACATCGATGCCGTCGCCCTGGCAGGCGGTGAGGCGTGTCAGCCAGTCGTCGCTTCCCCACCCTTCCCCAGCGGACAGACAGACAAGCCACCCGTAGTTGGCAGCTTTAGCTCCCAATGTGAGAGCAAGCTTTTGGAGGTCGATGCCTCGCACCGACGTGGGACAGAAGGTATGGCTCAGGTGTGGGTAGTCTCTTTCCGTTTCCTCAAGCCACTCCTCAAGGTCTTTGTCGTGTTTCTTGTCAACAACAATCACCTCGAACTCACCTTCGTACTGTTGCAACAACAGTTGGGGCAGGAGCCGTCGGAGCTGCGACTGTTGCTCCTGGCAGGTGACGATGATGCTGACGTTTATCATGTGTTGAAATGCAATTCTACGTGTGTACGGTTTACAGTCTATTTCTCTAAATCCTCTTTTGTGTAGGATTCCGGCAGTTCCCTGCAGTTGTATCGGCTTGCCATAATCTCGCCGTAGGCTCCGGCGGAACGTATGGCAAGAAGGTCGCCGCGGCGGGTGGACGGCAGTTTGTAGTCGGCCTGAAAGATATCGCTGCTCTCGCAGATAGGACCGACAACGTCGTACGTCTCAGCGGAAGCCGTGCTGCTCAGGTTCTGAATGCAGTGATGGGCGCCGTAGAGGGCAGGACGGATGAGGTCGGTCATGCCTGCATCGACGATGACGAACTGCTTCGCCTTCGCCTGCTTGACATAGAGGCAGCGCGTGATGAGCGAGCCGCATTGCCCCACGACAGCCCTGCCAAGCTCGAAGTGCAGGTGCTGGCCGGGACGGAGATTCAGGTGGCGGGCATAGGTCTCGAAGTATGCGTGGAAGTCGGGAACGGGATGCAGGTCGGGATGCTCGTAGTCGATGCCCAGGCCGCCGCCCACGTTGATGTTCTTCACCTCGGTGATGCCCTCGGCTTCCAATCGGTCCTGAAGTTCATTGATGCGTTGGCAGAGCGCTTCGAAGTCGTCCATCTCCAGTATCTGACTGCCGATGTGGAAGTGAAGGCCCACGAAGCGGACGCCGGAGAGCGACTGGGCGAGACGAATCACACGCTCCATATCCTCCATGGCGATGCCGAACTTGTTCTCGGCGAGGCCCGTCGTGATGTTGGCATGTGTGTGCGCCCCGACATCGGGATTGATACGGAAGCTGACGTCGGCCACCTTACCCATGCGCGTTGCGATGTCGGCTATGACTTCCAGCTCCGGGATGCTCTCCACGTTGAAGTACTGGATGCCGGCTTTCAGAGCCAGCTCTATCTCCCAATCAGCTTTGCCAACTCCGGCAAAGACAATCTCGCCTGCGGGGAAACCGCTGTCCAGACAAGCCTGAATCTCACCGCCGCTCACACAGTCGGCTCCGAAGCCTGCCTGTTGTATCAGGCGCAGCACCTTCGGATTGGCACAGGCCTTGATGGCATAGTGCAGACGGTAGCCCTCGTGTCTGTCTGTCTCGCGCTTGATGGCGTCAAGCGTTTCCTTTAGCAGGTCCGTGTCGTAATAGTAGAAGGGTGTGCGCAATCGCCCGAAGCGCTCCTTCATGTCCTGCTTGAATGTATTATCCATAAAACAATCTTTACCAGTGATTTGCTTATAACCTAAAACAATGTATTGCTGAGCGACTGCAGGGTTCGCTTCTTGTCTTCTGCCTTCACTACGAAGGAGATGTTGTGCGACGAACCGCCGTAGCTGATCATGCGGACGGGAATGTCCTTGAGTGCCATGCTGGCCTTAGCTTCGAAGCCCACATTGCTGCTGTCCAGGTCGCCCACTACGCAGATGATGCACATGTCTTCCTCCACGCTGACTGTGCCGTACTTCTTCAGCTCGTTGACAATATCGGAGAGGTGGCTGCTGTTGTCGATAGTGACGCTGACGCCAACCTCGCTGGTGCAGACCATGTCGATGCTGGTCTTGTAGGTCTCGAATATCTCGAATACTTTGCGCAGGAAGCCATAGGCCAGGAGCATGCGGCTGCTGTTGATCTGGATGCAGATGTTGCCGTCGCGGGCAGCAACAGCCTTGATGGTGCCGCGCTGGAATTCGTTGTTGATGATGGTGCCGGGCGCTGTGGGGTCCATCGTATTGAGCAGACGGACAGGGACGCGTGCAAACTTGGCGGGCTGGATGCACGTGGGATGCAGTATCTTCGCGCCGAAGTAGGCCAGCTCGGCCGCTTCCTCGAAGTAGAGTTGGCGCACCGGTTCGGTATGTTCCACGAAGCGCGGATCGTTGTTGTGCATGCCGTCGATGTCGGTCCAGATCTGAATTTCCTCGGCTTGGATAGCGGCTCCGACGAGGCAGGCCGTGTAGTTGCTGCCGCCGCGAAGCAGATTGTCCGTCTCGCCGTAGGCATTGCGGCAGATGAAGCCTTGCGTGATGTACAGCTGGTAGCCGGGGTTCTCGTCGAGTATCTTCGTGAGTTTCTCCTTGATGTAGTTCATGTCGGGCTCGGCATTCTTGTCGGTGCGGACGAAATCGAGGGCGCTGACGAGCAGGGCGTTGATGCCGGACTCCTTCAGGTAATTGGTGAACATGTTGGTGCTCATCACTTCGCCTTGTGCCAGGATGACCTTCTCCTCGAACGACGTGAAGTGCACCTTCGTGAAGGAGCGCAGGTAGTCGAACTCTTCGTGCAGGAAGTTCATGGTCTGCTGCCGCATTTCTTCGGTGCTATAGAGCTTTGCTACGTGGTCGGCATACTTCTGCTCCAACTGGTTGATGATGGTGTTGGCTCCCTCAGGGTTCTTCTTGTAGAGGTAATCGGAGATTTCCACGAGGGTGTTTGTAGTGCCCGACATTGCGGAGAGGACTACGATTTTGGGTGCTCCGTCCTCGGTGATGAGGCGGGCAACGTCCTGCATTCTCTGGGGTGACCCTACGGAGGTGCCACCGAACTTCAGTACTTTCATGTCTTATTTGTTTAGTCCTTCCAGCCTTTCCTTTCGGTCGTGTGCGGAAGGAGGTCCGTTGTTCTCTGTTTCTTAATTCTCTGTGCCTGCGGGTTCCGGGCACGCTTCCTTCTCGCTGTTCCTTTCCAGCCTTCCCTCGCCGCAGCAGTAGACGGTGCCCGGGAAATATTCGGGCCACTGGAGGTTGTGGGTGCTGAGTATGATGGCCGTGTGCTGCTGGCGGCGAATCTCGTCGAGCAGAGCCAGGATGAGCTCGCCGTTCTCGGCATCGAGGTTGCCTGTAGGCTCGTCGGCCAGGATGACTTTCGGGTTGTTCAGAATGGCGCGGGCTATGCAGATGCACTGCTGTTCGCCGCCCGAGAGCTGGAACACCATCCTGTCCTTCTTGTCGGAGAGCTTCACGAGGTCGAGCACTTCGCCGATGCGCTTCTCGCGGTCGGCCTTCTGCTTCCATTCGGTGGCACGCAGCACGAAGTCGAGGTTGCGCCGCACGGTGCGGTCGGGCATGAGCTGGAAGTCCTGGAAGACGATGCCCATCTGCCTTCGCAACATAGGCTGATGCTTTGTCTTGAGGCGTGCCATGTCGAAGCCGAGCACCTCTGCCGTGCCGTCGGCAATGGGCACCTCGCCGTAGATGGACTTGAGGAGCGACGACTTGCCGCTGCCCACCGGCCCGGTGAGGTAGACCATCTCGCCTTCCTCCACGCTGAAGTTCACCTTCTGAAGCACGAGGTGTTCACCTTGATAGAGGTCGACGTCTTTGTAGTTGAGTATCATTGTCTTTCTTTTAATTAGAATTAAGAGTTAAGAATCTTCATTCTTCATCCATCATTTTTAATTCTTAATTCTTAATTCTTAATTATCAATTGTCAATTGTCAGTGTTTCTTCCAACCTGGATTGTGACGCTCCATCAGCTCGGCTGCCATGTCCTCGATGCGGAGGCCTTTGCTGGTGAGGAGCACGATGAGGTGGTAGAGCATGTCGGAACCTTCGTAGATGAGGCGGTCGTTGGTGCCGTTGGTGGCTTCGATGACCAGTTCCAGCGCTTCCTCGCCCACCTTCTGCGCCATGCGGTTCAGCCCGTCGCGGAAGAGGGATGTGGTGTAGCTGCCTTCGGGCATCTCGCGGTGACGCTGTTCGATGAAGTCGCTGAGCTCGGAGAGGAAGAGCAGCGGATTGGGACGGTTCTCTTCGCCCCAGCAGGTGTCGGTGCCGGTGTGGCAGGTAGGACCATCGGGAATTGCCTGTACGAGGAGCGTATCGTTGTCGCAGTCGCTCTTGATGTCGACCAGATGCAGGTAGTTGCCGCTCGTTTCGCCCTTTGTCCAGAGGCACTGGCGCGAACGGCTGAAGAAGGTGACGAGCCCCGTCTCCTGTGTCTTCCGGAGCGCTTCCTGGTTCATATAGCCGAGCATGAGCACGGTCTTAGTCTTTGCATCCTGAATGATGGCAGGCACCAGGCCGCCACACTTATTGAAGTCGATGTTTAATTCACTATTCATAATCACTAAACTCTAATCTCTAATCTCTAAACCCTAATCCCTAATCCCTACTCCCTAAACCCTAATCTCTCACCGCCTGACGTTAATGTTTTCCTTTCTCAGGTATTCCTTGAGCTCGGGTATGCCGATCTGCCCGAAGTGGAAGACGCTGGCGGCGAGTGCGGCGTCGGCGTGTCCCAGGGCGAAGACATCGCGGAAGTCTTCCATGCAGCCTGCGCCGCCGCTGGCTATGACGGGTATCGTCAGCAGAGATGCAAGGCGGCTGAGGGCGTTGCAGGCAAAGCCTTGCTTCACGCCGTCGTGGTTCATGCTGGTGAAGAGTATCTCGCCAGCACCGCGGTCGTTCACTTCGCGAGCCCAGTCGAAGAGGTTGCGCTCCGTCGGGATGCGCCCGCCGTTGAGGTAACAGGTCCACGCTTCCTCGCCGCTATTCCCTATTCCGGTGTCACTATTCCCTATTCCTGTGTCGCTATCCATTTTTGCATCGATGGCAACGACGCAGACCTGGCTGCCGAAGTGACTGACAATCTCGTCGATGAGCTGCGGGCGGCGCAGGGCGGCGCTGTTGATGCTTATCTTGTCGGCTCCGGCGGAGAGCATGCGGTCCACGTCGGCCAGCTCGCTGATGCCGCCGCCTACGGTGAAGGGTATGTCTATCTCGGCTGCCACCTTCTGCACCATATTTGTGAAGGTCTTGCGCCCCTCGTGACTGGCGGTGATGTCGAGGAAGACCAGCTCGTCGGCTCCCTGACGGCTGTAGAGCTTGCCAAGCTCCACCGGGTCGCCTGCCTGCCGGAGCTGCAGGACGTTGGTTCCTTTCACGGTCTGCCCGTCCTTGACGTCCAGGCAGGGGATGATTCTCTTTGCTAACATATGACCCCCTCTAAATCTCCCCGAGGGGAGACTTTCAATTCTTCATTATTCATTCTTCACTCTTCATCCTTAATTCTTCACTCTTCACTCTTAATTCTTAATTCTTCACTCTTAATTTTTAATTTCTTTATGTCAATTCGTCCCTCGTAGTATGCTTTGCCGAAGACGACTGCCGGGATGCCTGCTGCGTCGAGGGCAAGGATGTCCTCCATGCTGCCTACGCCGCCGCTGGCTATGAGGTGACACTCGGGGTAGCGGCTCATGATGCTGCGGTAGAGGTCGATGGCCGGTCCGGCGAGTGTGCCGTCGCGACTGATTTCGGTGCAGAGGACGTTCTTCGTGCCGGCCTGCATGTAGCGCAGCAGGAAGTCCTCCAGCCGCACGTCGGAATCTTCCTTCCAACCGTTGATGGAGACGCGGCCTTCCCTGACGTCTGCACCCAGGATGAGGCGGTCGGCGCCGTACTTTGCGAGCCAACCGAGATAGCGCTCCGGGTCGGTGATGGCGATGCTTCCTGCCGTGACCATCGTTGCGCCTGCATCATAGGCCTTCTCCAGGTCTTCGTCGGTCTTCACGCCTCCGCCGAAGTCGACAATGAGACTGGTGTGCGAGGTGATGGCACGCAGGGCGTCGATGTTGACCACATGCTTGCTCTTGGCTCCGTCCAGGTCGACCACATGCAGCCGGCGCATGCCCAGGTCCTCGAACTCCTGTGCCATCCGCAGCGGGTCGCCGTAGACTTTCTTCGTGTCGTAGTCGCCTTTCGTCAGACGCACGCACTTGCCTTCGATGATGTCTATTGCAGGAATCAGTTCTATCATAGCTCCAGGAAGTTACGGAGTATCTGCTGCCCCACTGCCCCACTCTTCTCGGGGTGGAACTGCGTGGCGTAGAAGTTGTCCTTCTGCATAGCGGCGCTGAAGGGGTGAATATACTCGGTGACGGCTGTCGTGTGCTCGCAGACAGGCACATAGTAGCTGTGGACGAAGTAGACGAACTCGCCGTCCAGACCCTCAAAGAGGGTTAATTTTGAATTATGTTGACTTCGTCGAGCTAAAGCTTCCGCCTGCGCCTGAGCGAAGTGAAGAATTTTATGATTTTGAATTGAATTCCACCCCATGTGCGGTATCTTGTCCTCGTGGCGGAGGGGACGGAAGCGCTTGACATCGGCGTCGAAGATGCCCAGACAGTCCACATCGCCCTCTTCGGAATGGCGGCACATGAGTTGCTGCCCGATGCAGATGCCCAGCACCGGCTGCGTGAGCGACCGTATGATGCTGTCCAGTCCGTGCTGGCGCAGATAGTGCATCGCACCCGACGCTTCGCCCTGACCTGGGAAAATCACCCGGTCGGCGCTGCGAAGCTCCTC
The DNA here is from genome assembly GCA_017483665.1 of Bacteroidaceae bacterium. Lineage (GTDB taxonomy): Bacteria > Bacteroidota > Bacteroidia > Bacteroidales > Bacteroidaceae > Physcousia. The sequence goes on along the minus strand of JAFUVM010000052.1, from coordinate 11,625 downwards.
GGCCGAGTCCGTCAGGATAGGTTCCACGCCCATGCGCTCCAGGGCATGAACGACGGAAAAGATGTTTCCCGCATTGTATTTCACCACAGCTACCTTCATGCAGTCCAGTTCTTTAGTGAGTGTCCTTATTTTGGCGTGCAAAGATACAAAATAATTATTATATAAGGAAAGGAAACGCCGGAAAAGAATGCTTATTTGCCGATTGGCGAACGGATTCGCATGTTATCACGGTTCTCCCTACCCTTCTCTACAGGGAGTTTCGCGAAAACATCTGCCAATCTGCCACTGACGTTGTAACCGGCTGAGGAGCCGACAGATACGTTGTGGCAGATGGTATGGCAGATGCGACGGGTCAGCGTTCGCGGACGAGGTATTCCGTGCCGGCGGTGGTGCGGCGGCGTTGCAGTCCCTCTGTGGCGGAGAGCATACGTCCGAAGGCGATGATGTTCGTCTGTCTTACGGCAGATCCGCAGGCTGAGCAGAGCCGACGGTAGATGGTGGCGGTGGAGAGCCAACGGCCCTGCTGTGTGTCGGCGGCTGCCTCGTAGATTTCGCGGAAGTACAGCTCTGCCGGAGACTTGCGCTGGAACCGGCGGTTGTGCTTCATGATGAGCCGCGTCTGAGCATCGTCGAACCAACACGGTTCGCCTTGGCTCAGCAGAGCCTGGGCCTGGGCGTAAATCTGCTCGTGGTTGGGACGGACGCCGACATCGATGGGGGCCGTCAGTTCCACACCGATGAAGCGACGGCTGCCGGTGGGGTCGGTCAGCACGTCGCACATGTTGGTAGTGGCGATGAAGGAGGCCATGCGGGGGAAGTCCTCGACGTGCTTGCCGTACGGACGGCGGATCTTCACGCTGGGCAGCTGGATGATGTTCTTCAGGAATCCATCCTGCGTGCGGGCACTGATCTGGTTGAACTCGTCGAGGTTGATGAGTAGCATCTGGCTCATGGCCTGCAGCGCGGAGCGTTTCTCGCCGAGCGAAAGGCTGTCGGTATAGCCCCATTGCAGTTCTTCCGGCAGTAGCGACCGGCAGAAGGTGGACTTGTTGTAGCCCTGCCCCGAAACGAGCAGCGGACAGACGGCATTGCCGTACCTGCGGCTGCGTCCCATCCATTGGCCGACCATGGCAAGCAGCCACGTACGGAACCAGCTGGGCCAGTGCGGGTTGTCGGTGGGGACCGTCCTAGCAAGGAATCCGATGTGGTCAGTCCCGTCCCACTTCCCGCGCACCTGTCGCAGGTAGTCTTCCACGGGATTGTAGAGCCGTATCTTGTCGGACTTGACGAAGCGGTTGACATCCTTGTCCCACACGTTTATCCCGTCTAACCGGGCATCGGTGGTGAAGCCGTTGACCACACGCTCGTCCAATGGCTTCCAGTCCTGCTGGTTGGAACTGCCGTGGCGGTACTCTACGTAGCCCATGACGGTGTTGTAGCGGAACTGGTATCTGTCCTGCAAGTAGTCGATAATCTGGCGCATTTCGTTTCCCGTCTGAGTCATACGGCCCGACGCCGGGGCTGCCGCCTGCGGCTTCGCACAAACCGGGACAGTAACATCCTTCTTGCGGAGACTATGCACAAAGGCGAGACCATTCTGCAGGATACGGTGCAGCCATCGTCGCAGCCGACTCGTTCCGTCTGGAGCGTTCTGCTGTCGTGGCGTCTGGTTCTTCTTCTCTTTTCTGTTAAATATCATCTTCATGGTTTTTATGTTAAGTAATTGAAGTTCAGAAGTTATTGTCAGTCTATATGGTATTGTCCTTTTTTAACATCTTCGGCGAACGCCTCAGGCGCAGGCGGAGCCACTTTAACTTCAGGAACTTGAGTTAAGTTAGTAAAATGGTAACATCGTTCTCTGCGTGCCGAACCCATCGTTCCCGCGTGCCGGGAACACTGTTCCCCCCGCCCGTGACGATCAGAACTATTCACAGGGGAAGCAGAAGTCCTCCTCATAGCTGTCGAAGCGGACACTGTCGGCATATCCCCAGCGCGTGAACAACTCGCGTACCCTCTGCTGCATCTCGGGCGAGACGGGCTGTTTGCCGTGCATGCTCTCGTAGTAGCGACGCTTGCCGGAAAAGAGAGCAGTCATCTGCAGGCGCATCGGCGTATAGTCCTGCTTGCGCACCTCGCTGTAAATGTCCATGAAGCCAAGAGCATTTCGCACCGTCCGTATCGGTGCAAACAGGCGGCAAGCCACGTCGCTGTTTCTGCGTGGCAGCACAAGGCGCGCAGCGACAATCGAGTCTGGCACCAGCCGTCCGGCCTGCCATCGCAGGCATGATTCCCTCGCAGGGCACTCCCCGCTGAGGCACAAAGCCCATCCGGCAGGCACATCTGTCCAGTTCAGTTCTTTTCTTTCCATAAGATTAATGTAATTGTATAATTAGTAAATGAAGAAAACAAAAGCCTCCCGGAAGCCGAGGGGCCTCTATCATATATATACCGCAGATAATGCGATTTGTTAACCCGCACGAAGCAGATAATTCAAAAGGCAAGAAGAAATGTGCTCATCTGCCACATCATCTGCCATAGCATATCAATCATAATCACAGCCTGTTAAGGCCGCCGTAACAGATTTGCAGATTTTTTACGAAAAACTCTGTGTAGAACCGTTATTGGCACACAGCTCGTCAGCTTTGCGTTTTACCATTCAATGAATCATAAAGTGTGGGGACTGTTCCTCATAGAAAAAGAAGATGGCATAGACCACGTCCGCACAGAAGGGAAGGAAAAATCACTGGCATCAACATCATTCGCTACTCCGACAGAAACAACGAGAAAGGTGCTGGTGAAATAAGAAAAACAGAAAAGGTTAAGCTTCGGGCTTCGTCAAGGTGAGGCGGTGGGTGATGCAGTCGGGAAGCTCTTCTTCGTAGTGGGTGACCATGATGAGGGTCTTGCGCGGGCGCTGGCAGAACTGACTGATGATTTGGCGGACGAGGCTGCGGTTGCGGTCGTCGAGGCCGTGCAGGGGCTCGTCGAGGATGAGAAGCTCGGGGTCCTTGACGAAGGCACGGGCCAGCAGACAGAGCCGCTGCTCGCCGCTGCTGAGACGGAGGAAGGAGGTGTCGGCCACGTGTTCGATGCCAAAGACGTGCATCCATCCCAAACAAGCCTGACGCCCCTCGGGACGCGGACGGACATAGAGGCCGACAGAATCACTTAATCCGCTGGCAACGACGTCGATGGCTGGAATGTCTTTAAGGTAAGCTCGATGCATTTCGGGACAGACATAACCGATGTGACGCTTTATCTCCCAGATGCTTTCGCCCGTGCCGCGGCGCCGTCCGAAGAGCTCGATGTTGCAGGCGTAGGCCTGCGGATTGTCGGCACAGACCAGACTGAGCAACGTGCTCTTGCCCGAGCCGTTCCTGCCGCTCAGGGCCCAGCGCTCGCCCTCGTGAACCGTCCAGCTGAGGGAGCGGAGAATAGTGTGACTGCCGTAGCGGATGCTCACGTCGCGGAAACGAAGCACCGCCCTTGCCTCGATTCCTTCGGAAGAGCATGGAGCGGAAGACATGTCGCCCGGCAAGGAAGGCAAACCGGCAATCCAGCGCTTCACCTCGTCGGCAAGGACGGGAGCGGAGGCGGCGCTGTATCTGCGCTGGTACTCTGCACGTTCCATCTTGGGAAGCAAGCGCAGCCCCTCGACGGGCAGAACGTGTGTGATGAAGTCGGGAATGTCGTCGCGCTTACTCAGAACAAGGATGATGAGGAGGCCTGCCTCGCGGGTAAGCGCCTCGAGCAACTGCCGGAAGTCGCGACGCGTGGGTGCATCAAGTCCGATGAAGGGGTTGTCCAAGATAAGTACGCGCGGATTGGTGCCCAACGCCTTGGCGAGCTGGAACTTGCGCAGTTCGCCGCTGCTCAGGGAGATGATGTACTTCGGGGCAAGTTCGTCGAGGCGGAACATGTCGGCGAGCATGCGACGGAGCCTGCTGCGGTTCTGCTGTTCCTGTTCGCGCTCGGCAGGCGGAAGGTCAGAGCCCGTCAGACGGTCGGCACTTTCGTAGAAGTCCTGCAGGAGCTTGCCGGCGGTCGGCATATCGTCGGCAATGTCGTGTTGATTCCAACGCTGCTGGTAGTAGTAGGTGCCGTCCTGCTCGCCGTACGAGTCGCGGAAGGAGATGTACTTCAGGTTCTCGCTTGTGAGACGTAATTTGCTGGGCGAGAAGTCGTAATGCACCTCGTTCAGAAGTAAAGGATAATGTCCCGTCAGGATTTCCACGAGGCGCGACTTGCCCGCAGCGTTGTCGCCCACGATGGCTATCTGCTCGCCCCTGACAATCTCCAGGTTGACAGGCTCAGCCATCCGCCAGAGCGGATGCCGCGTGATGCCGTTCGCTATCTTGATTACTTCGTTCAAGTTTCGGATGTCTGGTAGATATAAGAAGATAGAGGAAGCTTAGCGAAGCCGTTTCACGACGCGTCCGTCCGGCATGCGGCTTATGGTGATGCCGCGGTGATGGTCTGTCACACGCCGTCCGCTGAGGTCGAAATGCTGTTCGCTGCCAGCGTTTCTGTCCGTGGCGATGTCCGTCACGGCATCGGCAGAGTCGAAGTAGTGGTAGACGATGTTCGAGCGGTGCTCTTCGCCGCCGCCACGATAGATGGTCTGCACGCCGATGCGCCGGAAGCCTGTCTGGAAGATGTAGATGGCGTATGCCTTTTCGTAGATATATGAACGCGAGAACTTGGCGTTCTGTTCTGCCGTGAAGAGGTAGGGAATCTCGTCGATTTCTTCTGTCAGATATTTGTATTCGTCCGTGTAGAGCGTGTAGGGCTCGTCGTCGTCGACGTAGATTTGCCACGAGACTTTTGCTGGGTCCATGAAGTTGCCTTCGGTGTCGAGCAAGGGGATGGAGGGCATCATGATGCTGAAGCCCCAGCTGTCGAAGTTGTCAAGGTAGGTATAGACGGAGGGGTCGGAAGGTGTGCCGGCTTTCTCCTGATACGGACGGAAGAGAGGGGCACGGAAAATCTCGCCGCGCTCGATGTGGTCGTCGGCATTGTTCACGAATACAGCCTGTTCGGAAGAGAAGGTGCCCTTCTGCCGGTCGATGGAGAAGGTGGCGCTGCCGTCCGTCCACAGGTAGTTCCACGTCGTGCCGCCCGAGGCTGTCGTCTCGCCTTCGAAGTCGGCGCCGCAGAAATAGAGGAGGTAGGTAGAATAGACCTGTGCGAACTGCAAGGGGAACACGAGCTTGCCGTCTGCGCCGATAGTGCCCTTCCACCATGCCGTCGGGACATTATTCTCCGAAATGCCCTGCACGTAGACATCATTGTCCCGGAAGCCTACGTTCACGAGGTGACCGGTGTTCTCATATTCCATGGAGTAGGTTTTTGTCTCAAGGTCTTTGGGGACGTCCACCATCGCTACGTTCTTGTAGCTCAGCACTGTCTCATAGTCGAGATAGTAGCTCCACTCTCCGTTGTACTGGCCGGTATACGTGAGGCCAAGACCGACAAAGGTCGTCTCGTCGGGAGTTCCGGAAGTGCCTTCCAGATACAGGTCGTTGCCTTCCATCCTGAACGTGACGCTGCCTTTGTTCTTGCTCGTGTAGGTGTTGATGTTTCCCTTCACCTCGACGAGAGCCAGCTGCATGCCGTAGTTTCCGTCGTCGAACCAGTGGACGACCTGTCCGAGGGGAACCGTGATTTTGCCGTCTGCCACGTCGCCTTCCACCCATGTGTTGGTGGCGGCATGCGAGATGATGTTCTTGAAATAGGCCTTCGTGCCGTCCTCGGAGAAGACCATTTCCGTTGAAATGCCGTCCTGTGTGACAGCCTGGAAATAGAGGGGAGCATACGTCGCACCGCCGGAGCGCATGTAAAGGCGGTGGATGCCGGCTGGCTGTTCGCGGATGATGCCGTGGGCATCGCGAGTGACATCTGCTGCGCTTGCGGTTGCAAAGGTGACCGCCATCAACAGAGCGGCCCCAAAAAATCTGTGTATATTCATGATGCTTTTCATTATTTCAAATTTTAACCTTTTTACTTTTTCACCTTTTCACTTTTCCTCGTTCCGTCGCTGCAGGTAGTTGTCTTGATGTAGATGCCGCGATGGTTCGGACTGACGCGCCGGCCGAGCAAATCGGTGTAGTAGACATCTGTCGCCTTCGCGTCGGCCTGTATGCGCTGTACGGGTGTCGTCGAGTCGCTGACAGCAGCTTTCTCTGCGTTGACAACCTCGCCGCTTTGCGTATTGATGAGCACTGCCACGACGCGAAGCTTGCTCTTGTCCTGCACAAGCGCGTTGTCTGTGATGTCAAAGACATAGGTGTGCTCGTAGTCGTCGGTGTCATTGACGGAAGAAGGAAGGCTCTTCTCAAGAGCTGACGGCCCTTGGCAGGACAATTGTATGGCAACGTCGTTGAATTTCATCCCGAGCACCGTTCCCGGTTTTTTCGTCCAGGGGGACAGATAGGGGTCGTTGTCATAGCCCGACTGACCGCTGTAGTTGTTCACCTGCGACCAGTAGCGCCCCGTGCCGCTCAGTTCGTCGGCCACGAGGATATACGACAGGCGATAGGGATTGTCGCTGAGACTGCGCACGAACGACGTAGTGCTCTTTACCACAATCTGCATCTTGTCCTCGTCGCTCCAGGCAGCTTCCAGTCCCAGTGCGGCAGGAGCTATCACGGCGGCGCGTCTGGTCCAGTCGTTACGTATGCCTAAGCTGCCGCCTGCCGAGCCGCCAAAGGGGTCTATACTTTCGCCGACACGGTCGATGGTAGAGCCGGGATAACCGCTGATGTCCTTGGGGAAAGCCGTCGTAATCTGCATGGCATCGCCCTGATGGTAGGCTACGCCCACAAAGTCGTCGCCGTACAGTTCGGTCAGAGCCTCCATAGCAGCCATTCCGCGCGGACACCAGCCGCACCACGTTCCGGTGTACTCTTCCATCAGAGGCTTATGCTTGGGGGTCTCGGCAAGGAAGGCCATCTGGAGCGAAGCAGAAGGTTGCGGGTCCTGATTGTCCTCGCCGTTTATCTTTGTGATGCAGAAAGTGACGGGGCGTGTACCGCGCTGACTGACAGGAGGAATCGTGACGTCTATCGATTTCTTACGGCCATAGTACTGCGCTGCCAGCGTCACGTTCTGGTGGCGTTCCACGGTGGAGCCGTTCACTTCTATCGTATAGTCTATATTGCGGATGGCAGTCGTGCCGTGGTTCACCAGCGAGAGCGTGACCGTTGCCTCTTGGCCGACCGTTGTATAGGCATTCAGTTCCTCGGGCATCACGAAGGTTGCAGCAAGGGGTTTGATGCCGTCGCCGCCCAGACGAACCAGCAGCGCAGATGCTCCGACGCCGCTCAGCTCCTTCCACTGGCGGTAGGTGCGCGAGGTATGTATGAACATGCCGCCCTGTTCCTCTGTGGCTATCGTCTGTATGGGCAGTTGGTCAGCCTCTGCTGTCACGTCGGTTACGGAAAACGAATAGCCTGCATAGACGCCCTCTTCGGTGATGATGTAGGGCGTCTCGAACGTCACGTCGACCCACTTGGCGTTTGCCGTGAATGCTACGCTGGCTATGTCGGGCACGTTCTTTCCGCTCTCCACCTTCAACGTCTTCGACAGCCAGGCAGAGTAGTTACCCGTGTTCTTTGCGGATGTGTTGACGGGGATGCGGAGGCCGTAGATGGCCTGCCCGGTGAGAAACGGGTCGGTCAGATGGATTGCGACGTCGTAGTTTTCCACTTTACGTGTACCCAGAGGCGTCAGCGTCCCGCTGCCCTGATAGAAACCATAATACAGTTCTCCGTCGGCAGCCATCAGAGCCATCGATGCCAGCCAGACTACAGTTAGAAACAAAATTCTTTTCATAAGTATAGATTATTTGCCGCAAAGATACGAAAAAGCAGGCAGAGTACAAAACAAATCTATAGATTATTGGAAAAAAAAGTGCTTTTTACATAATTCGTTCCCAAGTGCGGGAAGCTTTAGCCCAGGGCGAAGTCAACAATGGTTACGGTACGTGGGAAGCTTTAGCCCAGGGCGAAGTCAACAATGGTTACGACGTACGTCAACACGGAAACATCTGCGGTATGGATGCCGACAGTCCTGTTTTCCCCATCATGATTGCTTCGGAGAAGTGTGTGCTACAGGTGTAGCCACTCTCTCCTTGTTCTTCTGCACGAAGTCGGCCCAGCCGCGATACTTATGGTCAGTCTCGGGCCTGCCCTGCTGCAGGAAGTGGCAATAGGCTGCTCCCAGAGCGTCGGAAGCGTCGAGGAACTTGCCCATCTCCTCTTTGTCGACGTGGAGCATGCGGCGGAGCATATCGGCCACCTGCTCCTTGCTGGCGTTGCCGTTGCCCGTGATGGCCATCTTTATCTTCGACGGGGCGTACTCCGTGATGGGCACCTGCCGCTGAATGGCTGCTGCGATGGCAACGCCCTGAGCCCGTCCCAGCTTGAGCATGCTCTGTATGTTCTTGCCGAAGAAGGGGGCCTCGATAGCCATGCAGTCGGGCAGATAGCCTTCGATGATGCTGCCGACGCGCTCGTAGATGTGTCCAAGCTTCAGATAGGGGTCGGGGAATTTGCGCAGGTCGATGACGCCCAGGGCGAGCATCGTCGCCTTCTTGCCCTCGACGCGCAGAACGCCGTAGCCCATGATGTTCGTTCCCGGGTCGATGCCCAGGATGATTTGCTCCGTCATGTGTCCGCAAATGTTGCTTTTCGCGTGCAAAAGTATGAAATAATTGTCAAAAACGTGCCGTTAGTGTGAAAAAAAGCAATCAAAGGGCATCCTTTTATAAAATATGTGCTACCTTTGCACGTGAAATGTGATAAAGGACAACAGACAATGAAGAAAATCATCATCCTTGCCTTGGCTGCATGCTTCGGTGTGCAGATGCAGGCACAGACACAGAAACAGAAAGTCAACACCAGCGAAGTGGAGGCTGTGGCTACCACGAAAGCCGAGAACTACGCAGAGATAACCTTCGACACCCTGCGCCACGACTTCGGCAAGTTCTCGAAGGACGAGCCCGTCGTACATTGCTCGTTCGCCTTCAAGAACACAGGCACGGCTCCCCTCATCATCCACCAGGCCTTTGCCAGCTGCGGATGCACCGTCCCCACCTACACGAAGGAACCCATCAAGCCCGGAGAGAAGGGAAGCATCGACGTCACCTACAATGGTAAGGACAAGTTCCCCGGGCACTTCCAGAAGAGCATCACGGTCCGCACGAATGCTGTGAACGAGGTGGTGCGGCTCACCATCGAAGGCATGATGGAATAGACCCATGTCCGCCTGGAACCCTAAGGTGCTGCACCCCTTTACGCAAGGTGACGCGGGACTAAAACAATTACAGACAGACGCGGGACATGAGGCTTGCCAGCCAGTAGCGAAGGGAATAGCAACGGACGGGTAGCGGCAGGAAACCCTCCAGGCGAAGCTCGCGACTGCGGCGGCGAAGCTCATCACGACTGCTGGTCAGCGTCCAGGTCTTCTGCATGTAGTCGACCGTAAGCTGGCGGATGCGACGTTCGAGCAAAGGATTTTCAAGATTCCGTAGTTCTTTGATGATGAAATGGATATCGTTGAGCCGATTCTGAATCTTTGCGGAAGACTTCGTGCTGGTGATAGTGCCTGCATGCTGGCGGTAGAAGTAGGCTTTCGCCTTGACTTCGACCAACGTCCCTGCCCTGAGGAAGAGCTGCGGCGTGAAGAGCTCGTCCTCGTGCAGCAGTCCCGGAAGGAAGCGCAGCTCGCCCAACGTCTCCCGTCGGAAAGCATAGCCCCAAGCCGCAGCACGGAGGTTGCGGTGCAGGAGGAACAGCCTCCCACTGCCCCTCCAAAGGAGGAGGGGGCAGTCCGTCCGACTCGCCGTTGGCTTTCCCATCTGCAACCGAGCTTCGGTTCCCCCCTCCTGTGGAGGGGATGAGGGAGGCTTGGCCGTTGTCGATTGTTTCGTCATCCTGAACATCACAACGTCGGCCTGCTCTCTTCTCAGCGTCTCAAGAACTGCTTCGTAGGCAATGGGGATGAGACAATCGTCTGCATCGACGAACTGGATGTAACGCCCGCGGCTGGCTTCAATGCCCGTGTTTCGTGCCACGGAGAGCCCCGCCTGCTCCTGCCGGATGAGCTTCTCGCCCTGCAGAGGAAAGTCAGCCAGAGTCCGTCCGTCGTCCACAACGATTACCTCCGCCTCGCCTTCAGCGAGATGCAAGGCGCGAATGCTCTCCAGACAAGCCTGCAGGAAAGCCTCCGGTTCGTTGTGATAAGTGACGACAAAAGAGATGAGTGGCTCCATAGCAGCGACAAAGGTACGAAATAATTCATAATTCACAATTCATAATTCATAATTATTTCTCGGAATTCACAATTCGTGGCATCTATTCCCACTTTATGGTTTTGCATTACAGTTTTTTTTCGTAACTTTGGAAGAATTTGCAGGATTTCTTTGTATAAAGGCGATGTAGAGGATTGAGAAATTTTGGGGTTACGATTTGGAGACCGTTCTCAATTCAATGTTCTGCTATAAATTGCCTAAAAGAGCACCCGATGGAGCACCTGAAACAGTACGGCAGTCAGTTTGGCTTCGCTCCTGAGCAGGTTGAAGGTATGCAGCATCCAAGAGTGGTGTTTGTTCCCGATGAGGCCATGCCATATACGGCAGACACCTTCGCCAAGTTCAATCAGCAGGAAATGAAAGGTCAGAACAAGACCGAACAGGCTGTTAAGCTTGGCAAGATTGTAGGTGACGATACCTTTGGCCGTATTATCAGGAGCATCAACGGCTACAACACCCTTGGCGAGTATTACGCCGACACACAGGCCACAACTCAGGCCATCAACGAACTGCGCGATGCTGGAGCCATCAGTCAGGCACAGTATGGAGAAATGTTCGACGGCGAGACAATCAGCAGAAGAGCGGAAAAAGAGATTAGGAATGTTCGGCTATAAGCTGTCCTGTTAGGCAACAGCATGAGATTCGACAAAAGAAAGGAGATAAATGAGAAAAAGCAAGAAGAAGGTCAAGTTTGCCTTTCCAATCTCAATATTTCAAGAGAAAATCATCAAATTTTCCAAATACAAGTTGGATTAAGACGATTTTCTTGAAAAAACGCCGCATAATATGCGTTATTTAATAGATTTGTTTGGCAATTCGACATTAATTCAGTATCTTTGCCGCAGAATTTGCGACGTTACAATTGGTATTATGTCGCACAAAGTACGAATGCATTATGTATATACACGAAAGAGACAATTGGACGGACTTCCGTTGGGACACGTCCCAAGTTTCACTCCTTCAGGAGAAAGTATTCCGCAAACAGGGGTTGCTTTATGGCAGGTTGAGTTCGTTGGGCTTTGACAGCAAACTCCGTGCAATGGCAGAGAACCTGACATACGACGTGGTGTATTCTTCGGAAATAGAAGGCATACGGCTGAATGTGGATCAGGTTCGTTCTTCCATTGCAAGAAACCTTGGCATTGAGAACGTGAAAGATACTGCGCCTTCACACTATGTCGATTCTGTTGTTGGTGTAATGCTTGAAGCGGTTCAGCACTATGACATGACCCTTAGCAAAGAAAAGTTGTGCGCCTGGCAATCCGCTTTCTTTCCTTCGGGTTATAGCGAAGGAAGCCAGATAGAAATAGGTC
>JAFUVM010000051.1 GCA_017483665.1 Bacteroidaceae bacterium | reverse complement strand
TATAAGAAGATGCCCTTCTGGAGAAAAATAAAAGTTTGTAGTACACAGTAAAGGAATCGAAGATGCTGGAACAGCGGTGACAGCGAGGAAAACAGAATACAGAGGGCAAAGTTGGGTTAGTGGCAAAAGAACGTCTTGCCGTGTGCATCCCAATCAATTCGTATTTTCTATATATAAGGGTCTTAACCTGTCCTGCCCGATTCTCAATAAATGGTGTCTTTTCATCAACCTTTGCAAGTCTTCCACATTCTTTCAAATGTTGGTTTACTTTTGCTTTATCACATAGATGTGGGAAATGCCCTTGATATTTATTCCACAGCTCCAAAACAAACGGGTGCATCGGGATGACAACCCTACGTTTTGTTTTTTCTGCCGTAAGAGTTATCAATTTCTTGTCAATGTCAAAAAGAGCTTCATTAAGCTTGTTAAGGTCGGAACGCCTTAATCCCGTCCAACAACCAATAACAAACAAATCCCTTGAACTTTCTATTTCGGACTTCATATCAATATCCCCTGAAGCCTTCAATGCTGCAATATCTAAATGATATATCCTTTCAATTTCATCTTCTGTCAGGTAAATGTTATCTACATCTTCACCTTTCCCTTTTAGTTCTTTATAACGTTCCCCTACGTTGTAGCCCTCCTTCTTTGCTGCATTTAACCAAGGTTTTAACACGCCATAGGTTGCCCTAACGGTATTAAGCTTGTACTTTCTTTCTTTGTAGCACCAATCAGTATAGATAGCATCAAAACGGGGATTGTCAAACGTACTAAAATCATCTGCAATGTGTTTGTCTTGAAAGAATCTTTGAAGTCTATGCAGAACAGTCCTATGATGTTTCTTAGTTCTTTCTGCGACATAACGGCCTGTATGCGGGTCTATTCTGTTTCTATCTATATAGTCTGAAAAGAACTGCAAGGGAGAGGCGTTTTTCTTGTCCTCTTCTTCCTTTTCCCCTTTAATTATCCTTTCTATTGTGAGTTGAATTTGATGCTTAACAACTTCTTGCGCTGTCATTCCACCAAACGCTTTATCAGGGTCATTAAGACGGAAATAATCTTCCAATGCCTTTATAATGCTATCCAAAATTTTGTTCACCTTCCTACTGTTACGGTTTGTTCTGTCCGTAAACTTCTCCTTACTTGTGATGCAACGTTGCAATTCCTTATCCCAAGTTGCAACATCTACGGTTTGTTGTGTACTAACCTTTACAGTTGAACCACTCCAACGACACACAAGCATCAATAACGTTTGCTCTTTAGAAGAATCCTTCAAGTTGAAATTAACCCTGATCATAATAAATAAAACTTTGTATCATCGGCAAAGATAGGATTATTTTTTGATTTGGCCAAATTTCAGAATATGTCAAAATGGTGGTCGGTGGTGGTCACTTTTGGTGGTCACTTTTCAAAAAATGTACAAAAACAGACCACTACCTGATTTTTAACAACTTACATCAGATAGTGGTCTAATTAGCTGATTATAATACAGATAAGATATATTCTTATCAGACGCTTTCAGGGGTGGCAATCATTCCCATTCGATGGTCGAAGGCGGCTTCGACGAGATGTCGTAGCAAACGCGGTTGACGCCCTTCACCTTGTTGATGATGTCGTTCGAGACCTTGGCAAGGAACTCGTAGGGCAGGTGCGCCCAGTCGGCGGTCATGGCGTCGGTACTGGTCACGGCGCGTAGTGCCACGGGATTCTCGTAGGTGCGTTCGTCGCCCATGACGCCTACGCTGCGCACATCGGAGAGCAGGATGGCGCCTGCCTGCCATATCTGGTCGTAGAGTCCCCAGTCGCGCAGACCCTGGATGAAGATGTCGTCGGCCTCCTGCAGGACGCGCACCTTCTCGGGCGTGATGGCGCCGAGGATGCGAACGGCCAGTCCCGGTCCGGGGAAGGGATGGCGTCCGATGAGGTGTTCGGGGATGCCGAGCTGCCGGCCGACACGGCGCACCTCGTCCTTGAAGAGCCACTTCAGCGGTTCGCACAGCTTGAGGTTCATCTCCTTCGGCAGTCCGCCCACGTTGTGATGGCTCTTGATGACCTTGCCCGTGATGTTGAGGCTCTCGATGCGGTCGGGGTAGATGGTGCCCTGGGCAAGCCAGAAATGAGTTGACGAGTTGTTCGTCTGTGTTTCTGTATCAACTCGTTTACTTGTCAACTTGTTTACTTCATCATTGAACACCTCGATGAAGTCGCGGCCGATGATCTTGCGTTTCTGCTCGGGGTCGGTCACGCCGTCGAGGTCCGCGAAGAAGCGTTGGCTGGCATCCACGCCGACGACGTTCAGGCCGAGGCACTCGTAGTCCTTCATCACGTTCTGGAACTCGTTCTTGCGCAGCATGCCGTGGTCCACGAAGATGCAGGTCAGCTGGTCGCCGATGGCACGGTTGAGCAGGACGGCACACACGCTGCTGTCCACGCCGCCAGAGAGTCCGAGGATGACGTGGTCCTGGCCAATCTGCTGGCGCAGCTCGGCGACGGTGGTGTCCACGAAGTTGGCTGGCGACCAGTCCTGCCGGCTGCCGCAGATGTCGACCACGAAGTTCTTCAGGAGTAGCGTGCCCTGCAAGGTGTGGAACACCTCGGGGTGGAACTGCACGCCCCAGATGGGTTCGGCGTCGGCGGCATAGGCTGCGTACTTCACCTTCTCGGTGCTGGCTATGGCGTGGAAGCCTTCGGGCAGTGCCGTGATGGTGTCGCCGTGGCTCATCCACACTTGGCTGTTCTCCTCGAAGCCGTGGAAGAGGCGGTCGTTCGTGTCGATGGTGGAGAGGTTGGCGCGTCCGTATTCGCGGCTGCCGGCGGGTTCCACCTTGCCGCCCAGCGTGTGACTCATGAACTGAGCGCCGTAGCAGATGCCCAGGACGGGCATGCGTCCGCGGAACTGGCTAAGGTCGACGCGGAAGGCTTCGGGGTCGTAGACGCTGTACGGACTGCCTGCCAGGATGACGCCGATGACGTCGGGGTCGCCCACGGGGAACTTGTTGTAGGGCAGAATCTCGCAGAATGTGTCGAGCTCGCGCAGGCGGCGGGCTATGAGCTGGGTCGTCTGCGAACCGAAGTCCAAGATGATGATTTTCTGTTGCTGCATATATTATATATATATAATGTGTAGTCTCGGGGACGGAGCGGCAGGGACAGGGGACCGGAAGCGCCTTGATTCCCGTTTCCCGGACCGCGCGTCAATTCGCAGGCAAAGGTACGAAAAAAACGCGACGTGCGGAAGGTTTTATCTTAAATAATCTTAATGGATGCTTAACTTTTCGTGCTTTCCGCGTTATTAAGGTGTATGAATGCAGAACTCTTCACACCCACCGCCTCGCGTTTGCGCCCTCGGCTGTTGCTCCTGGCAAGGCAGTATGATGCCGCCGCCGCCGAGGATGCCGTGCAGGAGGCCATGATGCGGCTGTGGAAGGTGTGGGGAGAGCTGCCCGAGGTGGCCGATGCCGAGCGTTTGGCCGTAAGGCTGACGAAGCACGCTTGCATCAGCGCCTATAGGAAGAACATACGGCAGCAGCCGGCGGAACTGAGCGACGTTCCGCAGGGAAGTGCCGAGGATGCCGTGCGCGAGACCGAGCTCCGTCAGGCCTTGGACCGTGCCGTTGCCGCCCTGCCGCCTGCCGAGCGCAGGTTGTGGGACATGTTCTCGGAGGCCGGAATGGGCCGCGTGCAGATATCCGCCGCCACAGGCATAGCCGTCCGCAGCGTCAGTTCGATGCTCAGCTCGGCACGTCGCAGGATAATGGAATCGCTGAAGAAAGGAGGAGCGTTATGAGTGAAAAGTTAAAAGAGAAAAGTGAAGAATGGCTGGAGCAGTACCTTGCGGGGGAGAAGTCTCTGCACCCTGGGCGCCTTCAGCTCCCGTCGGAGGAAGAACTTGATGCAGCCGAGGCGGCGTTCGACGCGGCCGTCAGCCGTCGGAAGCCCTCGCGCCGCATCCCCTTGTGGCCGTGGGCAGCGGGAGTTGCGGCTGTGGCGGTAGTGGCGTTCCTGCTACGGTCCGCCCAGCCGACGAGCGAGACGGAGACGCCTCTGGCACAGACAGAAGTCCCGCAGCCCGCCCGTCCGGTCCCCGAACAGCCTGCCCAACCAGAGGTCAAAGAGAGCCGCGAAGCCCCGAAGACCGTTGAGAGCCATAGGACTAATAGGACCCATAAGACCCATAGGACCTATAAGACCCATACGACCCATAAGTCCTATAAGACCCATAAGTCCCACAAACCCGATGCCCCCTCCACGCCCCGTCCTGCCAAGGCCGCGCCGCAGCCGGAGACCGACGTGCCCGTCATTCCGCCCGAAAAGCAGGCACTCGTGGACATCTTCCTTGCCGAAGAAGCCCTGCAAGTAGCCTACAAGCTGCAAGAACCGCTGGAAGAGTTGCGGGCAGTCTATGCCAACTTCGACGAAGAAGCACCCGACACCACCATACATATCATTGCCATTTAACCACCTAACTCAACTTAACCAAGTGTATGTACACAGATAATATAAACCACATAACCACGAATTACACGAATTACGCGAAAGTCTCCCTATGCCTCTGAGGGCGTAGCCAATTCGTGTAATTCGGGAAATTCGTGGTAAGAAAAGGAATAATCGTTAATTGTTAAATCGTTACTTATGAAAACAATCATCAAATGTCTATTCTTCCTCCTTGCTACAAGTGCTTCCGCACAGAACCAAATGCTGGAGGAGCTGCCGTCGAAGTTGCAGAAAGAGTACGGCCTGACGCTCAAGAAGTCCATCAACAAGGAGCACGACGTCCTGCGCGAAGGGCGTCCGCTCAAGTCGCGATGCGACGTCTACACCTTCGTCCTGACCGGAAAGCAACGCGAGAAAATCTTCCCGGGCCTGCAGGAAGCCTTCGAGCAGGTGAGCCAGACGGACGAGAACTGCTACGGCATAAACAGCATGAACGAGCTGACGGACAAGGTGAGCCTGCGCAATATGATGATAGGCGACAACACGGAGCAATACATCACCATCGGCCAGGACTACAACAACTACGTCAACGTGAACCTCCTCGACGCCAGCGACACGACCAAGACACACCGCTACGCCTACGTCCTGGAGTGGCGCGATGTGCAGGCAGCATCGGAGAAGGGCAGCATCGAGGTGCGCTACATCATCACCTACGCCAAGATTCCCAAGCCGCCATTCGTTAAGTATAATGTTTCGGTGAAGTATTCAGACCCCTTCGGACGGCGTTTTTCCGACGAAGACCTGCTGCGCAACGACAAGATCCTGCTCCTTTTCGACGGGCTCAAGCAGCAGTATGAGTCGGGGCAGAACAAGCTGTTAAACGCCACAGCCATCTATCACTTTTGCAAAATGACACGCGAAAGCGGATTCTTCAACGTCAAAGGCACGCAGGAGGAACTCGGGCGGCTCAAGGACGAAGTGGCAACCTTGTACAACAAGGAAACAGACCCGGCCTGCGAACGCTACCTCAAGCTCGCCATCAAAGAGCTTGACAAGATACAATGAGCCACATTGTTTTTGATAGTTTTTAGGTTAATTTTCTTCGCCCCGCCCTGTCGTGAGACGCTGGCGGGGCTTGTCGTTTTTGCTCCGGAGCGAGGGACGGGAGGCTTTATCGCGGAGAACAAAATTCTTTATTGCGGAGAACAAAATTCTCCGCCACAGTAGTAAAACTTCCTCGCCGCATGTCATAAAACTATTTCCAAGGCTTTGAAATATATTTCCGAAGCACTGAAATGTATTTCCAAGCCTTTGAAATAAATTTCAGAGCCACTGAAAAAGTTTTTATCTGCGGGGCAAAGAAAAAGTGTACGCAGGGCGAAGAAAAAGTGTACGCGGGACGAGGGAAAAGTGCAGGCGGGCTGAAGAAGTTGTCTATGCGGGGCGAAGAAGAAAACAGAGCAGAAAAAGAACAGGAAAAGCGAAAAAAATCGTCCGTATTCTTGTTCGATAACAAGAAAAAGGGTAAATTTGCAAGGAAAAACTAACGAACACTATTATTAACCAAATCACAAATGCTATGAAAAAAACGTTACCTTCTGTGCTCCTGACGGCAGCCCTCTGGCTGATGACGGGAGCAAGTGCCAATGCACAGGACAGTGCGTTGGACCGTCTGACGATTCAGGACGGCATCTGTCAGATAGGCACAGCCCAGGACCTGGCAAACCTGGCAGAGGCTGTCGCCGAAGGGAACACCGGACTGGAAGTGCAGCTGACAGCCGACATCGACCTGCGCGTCAGCGAGACACCCAACCTGATGATCGGTGCGCAGGCCACGCCCTATGCCGGCAAGTTCGACGGACAGGGACACACCGTCTACTACAGCTATGACTTCAAGGACAACTACTGCGGCCTCTTCAGCTTCATCAGCGGAGCCACCATCTGCAACCTCCGCGTGGAAGGAGACGTCGTGACGCGAGGCATCCACTACGGCGCCCTCATCGGGTACGGCGACGGCGAGATGCTCGTGGAGAACGTCGTGACGGACGTCACCATCGTGGGCGAACACAGCGGCGTGACGGGCAACGGAGGCATGATAGGCGCCCTCTACGGCAACATCACCTTCACGGGCTGCGCCACACTCGGCGAGATGGGCAACCCCGGAAGCTCGATGTACTGCGGCTTCGTGGCCTTCGCAACCGGAGGCGTAACGTCCACCCTGAACAACTGCTACACCACAAGCCACCTTACCGAAGGCACAGGCACCGACTACTGCTTCACCTTCTGCCGCGGCACGGCCATCCTGAACAACTGCTACTACGTGAGCCCGATAGGAGAAGTCCAGGGCATACAGGTGACAGAGGAGCAGGTTGCCAGCGGAGCACTCTGCTATAAGCTCAACGGAGACCAAAGCACTATCACCTGGACACAGACCATCGGCACCGACCGCACCCCGCAGGCCGGCACCGGAAGCCAGCGCGTCTATGCCTCCGGCACAGTCCGTTGCGACGGAGCCGAACTGGAGGACAACCCCCTCACCTACACCAATACCGAGAGCTATCCCGAAAGGCCCGACCACAAGTTCGGCACCGACGGCATCTGCACCGTCTGCGGCCTGACCGACCCCAACGCAGTCAAGCAGAACGAAGAGGGCTTCTATCTCATCGAGAACGCCGAGCAGATGTACTGGCTCTACCTGAAGGTACAGGAGGGAGGCGACGATGTGAAGGTGCTCCTGACCGACGACATCAACCTCGACGACGGCTTCGACCCCGACCTGATGATCGGCACGGAGAACCGTCCCTTCAAGGGTATCTTCGACGGCGGCGGGCATACCATCACCTACGACTACACCGCTGTGACAAGCAAGTGGCGCGGACTCTTCGCATTCGTCAGGGACGCCACCATCCGCAACCTGCGCGTGGAAGGCAGCGCCTACGTCACTCAGATTCACTACGGCGCACTCATGGGACGTGCCGACGGCACCATCCTCGTGGAGAACGTCGTGACCAACGTCAACATCACCGGAGCCATGAACCAGGTGACAGGCGACGCAGGCATGGTAGGAGCCAACTACGCCGACATCACCTTCAACAATTGCGCCACACTCGGCGAGATGGGTTATGCCGAGAACGGCATGGTGAGCTCGATGTACAGCAGCTTCTCCGGATGGTCCGACGGCAACAGCCGCACCACGCTGAACAACTGCTTCACAGCCTGCCGCCTGACCGAAGGCACCAGCACCAGCAACTGCTTCACCCTGACACATAGCGGCGGCACCGTCACCCTGAACAACTGCTACTACCTCAACACGGTGGGCAGAGTGCAGGGCACAGCTGTCACCGAGGAACAGATGGCCAGCGGCGAACTCTGCTACATGCTCAACGGCGACCAGAGCCAGATAGCCTGGTACCAGAACATCGAAGAGGACGAGACGCCCGTGCCCGATGCAACTCACCTCAGAGTGTACGGCATAGGCAAGACCTACGTGAACATCACCGACGAGGCAAGCTTCAAGGATTTCGTCTCCCTCGCCATCGACGGAGAGAAGGAAAGCTACGAAGAGACCGTCGCCCAGAAGAGTCTCATCGAAGCCTACCTCGAAGCCCTCGAAGCCCTCTCGGACAGTCCCGACATCGACACCTTCCTGGCCGGCTACAACGAACTCGATGCCCAGCGCCAGAGCATACAGAGCAGCGCCGCAGCCTATGCAGCATACATCGCCAAAGTGGAGGAAACGAAGAAATACCTCAAGGAGCATCCCGACCTGAACAACGAGAAGAGCCAGGCCCTGGCAAGCTACTTGACTGAGCTCGACGAGCCCAGCGAGGACTTCCCCAACGGATCGGCCGTCTACATCCTCGACAACCTCCTGCTTAGCGAAGAGGAAATCATTGCCGAGACAGCCTTCATCGACCAGAAACTCGTCGAAGCCATCACATCTACGCCGGCTGTCGGAACAGAGATAACCATGCTCTTCACCAATGCCGACCTCAGCAGCAAGTTCGACGGTTGGGAAGGCCAGCTGCCCACCGGATGGGGTACGTCGGAGACCAGTCCGCTGTACGCTGCCGAGTGTCTCTCCACGACGATGGACATGTACCAGACTTTGAGCGGACTGCCCAACGGCATCTACGAACTGCAGGTCAACGGCGCCTTCCGTCCGTCGCCCTACACGAACTTCTACAACGTCAACTACGCCGCCACGCTCTACGCCAACGGCGTGCACAACTACTTCCAGACGAACATCGAGGACATGATTAGTCCCGAGGATGCCATCGACGGCGTGAACTGCAACATCACCGGCCCCGTGGCCGACTTCGCAGTGCCCGAGATAGACAGCGAAGAGCTGGCAGGCTATACGATGCAGGGCATCGTGAGCTGCTGCAACGCCTTCCAGGCCGGACGCTATGCCAACAGCGTGCTCTGCAAAGTCACCGACGGCACGCTGACCATCGGCATTCGTCAGCCCGGCACAGGGCTCAGCGGTGACTGGCTCGGCTTCGGCAACATCCGCGTGTTCTACTACGGACGGCCCGACGAAGCTGCCGAGAGCCTCGACCGCGTCCTCGCGTCGCAGTCCGACCGCGCAAGCACCATTCTCTATAACTACGAGTTCGACTTCACCGACGAGTACGCTGCCTATCCCAACTTCAGCCAGGCCCTCAAGGACGAGCTCCAGCAGACACTCGACGCCGTAGCCACTGCCACAGAGCCCGAAGCCAAGTACCAGCTCGTGGAGAAGTTTTCGAGCCTCTTCCTGCAGATCTACGAGTGCAAGCAGGCTTACGTCGCCCTCATGGACAAGGCCGAAGAGGTGAACAACCTGCTGGATGCCTTCTCGAGCATTCTCACCGAGGACGAGTTCAACGAGCTCGACGACCTCTATACCGAACTCATCAATGGCTACATCGACGGCACCATGTCCGCCGAGGAAGCACTGGCCGTCGACCCCAAGAGCTTCATCAAGTTCTTCCCCGACGAAGAGGACGGCTACTATCTGCTCCGCACCCCGAAGGACTACTTCATCTTCGCAAGCCTGGTCGGTGGCGGCACGACGAAAGCCAACGCCAAGCTCATGGCCGACATCGATCTGCGCGAGAGCGACTACCCTGGCCTCATGATAGGCAATGACGACGCACAGTTTGCCGGCACGTTCGACGGACAGGGTCACACCGTCTTCTACAGCTACGAGGTGGGCGACAACTACGGCGGTCTGTTCCGCTACCTGGACGGCGCCACCATCCGCAACCTCCGTGTCGAAGGCGATGCAGTCGTTACCGCCATCCACTTCGGCGCACTGGCCGGATGGGTCAACGGCACGACGCTCATCGAGAATGTCATCACCAATGTCAACATCACGGGCGACCGTGGCGGCGTGACCGGCGACGGCGGCATGTTCGGACGACTGGAAGGTCAGGTCACCTTCACGGGCTGTGCTACGCTCGGCGCGATGGGTAACCCCGGCAGCTCCATGTACTGCGGCTTCGTCGCATACGCCGGTTCCGGCTCTTCCACGCTGAACAACTGCTACACCACCTGCACCCTCACCGAAGGAACGGGCACCGACTACTGCTACACCTTCTGCCGCGGCACCGCACAGCTCAACAACTGCTACTACCTGAACGCCGTGGGAGCTGCACAAGGCAAGCAGATGACCCAGGAACAGTTCCAGAGCGGTGAAGTCTGCTACAAGCTGAATGGCGACCAAAGCGTCATCACTTGGTACCAGACCATCGGCGAGGATGCCGTACCTGTCCTTGACCCGAGCCATCAGATTGTCATCCTCGAGGACGGCAAGTACATTGGTGCCGATGCCATAGCCGAAGTGCAGGCCGACGGCCGCCAGCAGATGTCCGGCGTCTACGACCTCTCGGGTCGCAAGGTAGCCGACGCGTTTGCAGGCAGCACTCTGCCGAAGGGCATCTACATCGTCGGTCAGAAGAAAATTATGGTAAAGTAAGTATATATAAATAGGTAACAAAGAAATGAACAGACACGCATTTCTCTCCATCATCCTCTGCGCCATGGCCTCTGCAGCTATGGCGCAGAGCTTCACAGTCCATGAAAAAGACGAAAGCTACGGATTCAATCAGGAAGACGTAGACAGCATTGTGTTCAGTACGCAGCCCGCAACGCCCCTCAGCGTGAAGCCGCGCAAGGTCGACGGCCGCTGGTGCTCGCTCGGCACCTCCATCTCCTGGCTCAACGAGCAGACAGCCTCGTACCCCATCACCAAGGGCTACCAGACGCGCGTCATGGAGAAGCTCGCCTTCACGGGCTTCAACAACAAGGCCGTCAACGGCGGAACGCTCTCCTCGGCCATCGCTGCCGTGGGCTATGCCGACTACTACACCATCGAGCACGGCATCAACGACTGGGGACATTCCACACCCGTGGGCACCATCGACGACTACATCAACAACACGAAGAACGGCACCTTCGCCGCCACTTACCGTCAGGTCATCGACCGCATCTTCCAGCGCAACAAGAAGGCTCGCGTCATCCTCTGCACCCCGCGCAAGGCATACGGCTTCGGCACTTATCTGCCCGCCCACTGGTACGACCCGCTGAACGGCATCTACCTTCAGGAATACGCCGACATCGTCCGTCAGATAGCAGCCTACGAGTCGTTCCCCGTCGCCGACTTCTTTGCCGAGGCCGGCGGCCAGCGCCAGCTCGACAACTGGAGCTACGACACCGCCCTGCATCCCAACGACGACGGCATGCAGATCATGGCAAACATCCTCATCCAGGCCTTCGAGAAGATTCTGGGAGAATAGGGGCAATCCTTTTCTCTAACCACGTATTGCATGAATTGGGGATTGTTTACTTAACCACGAATTGCACGAATTGCACGAATTGAGGATAGAATTATAAACCTCGCCTTAAATTCGTGCAATTCGTGCAATTCGTGGTTAAAAATCTATGTCAGAAGACTTATCGCAATAATCCTCAGTCTTCTCCCTGCACGAGAACCGGGGAGAAGCGCTTCATCCAGCGCCAGACGGTGATGCGCGACAGGCCGGTTACGGCTTGCGCCTCCGCCTTCGAGATGCCGATGCGCAGGAGGTAGCAGAACTGCATCTGTTTCTCCGTAAGTCTGCCGAAATCCTCCCTCAGACTCTCGCGGAAATTCGGCCAGATCTTATCAACGGCCCTGTAGAGCTTCTTCCATTCGGAATTCTTCATGACCTGCTTCGTCTTGGCAGATTGCTTGATTGACTCAGCCACATCCTCCGCTTTCTCCTCCAGCTCGGACATGTGTATGAGTCTGGCGTAAGCTTGGTTCTGTTCGAGCCTTACAGCCAGGAGGTGCTCGTCCGCTTTTATCTGCTCATTGCATTCCTCCAATTCCTCCCTTATGCGTTCGTGTGCCAGCTTCGCGGCAGCAAGCTCTTCCTCGGACCTCTTCTGTTTCTCTCTCTCCCTCGCAAGCTCAGCCTCTTTCTCCAAGATGCCCAGGCGGAGGCGCTCACCCTCTTTGGAGGCGTTCTGCAGGTTTGTCGAAAGTTTGGCAATGACATGCAGTTGCCTGTTCATCCTCATTATATGTATAATGTATCCAATGCATGCCAGCAGTAGTGCTGCCATGCATACATAGACAAGCATATACTTGTATCTCTCTTTCTCGTCTCTGAGCTTTTGCTCTTTCTTCGGATCCAAATGGTACTGGTACTGATTGTTTACCGTCGCCGCCAGTTCCTGTCGCTTGCCCAAGTCCAAGGAGTCGCTTAACTGCATGAAGGTTTCTGCATACTTGCATGCCTTTGCAGCATCTCCTTGTCGCCGACACATGCGGAAGAGGTTTTTCGAGGCATCATACATGTTCACATTGTCTTTCCCTTCCTCAAGTACACGACGACAAAATATGGCTGCGGAGTCGTACATCTCCTGCGCATCATAATACCACGCAAATGCCATGCATAAGTCTTCACCGGAATCATCAATAGAATTACCCTTTATCATGGAGGCACACTTCCTTGCTTTCCCGATACTTCCGATACATGCATAGTTGTAAATCAGAAACACAAGTGGTTCCCGATACGGTGAGATGTCTTCCGATTGAACGATGTGCGAGTATGCAGAGTCCAATGCAACTTCTGCCTGCAGACTGTCTCCCGTTGAAAGGTATGCTGCCCCAATGTGCACAAATGGCAACGTAACATCTGTATGCGTCTGCCTGCAGCTCTCCAACTCGCTGATTCCCATCTTCACAGCATTCTTATAGTCTTGCACACGATAATATAAGTAGCAGAGGTTGGAGTATGTGTTGCGCAGCATGATAGGGTCGCAGTTGTCGCCATGTTCTTTGGCATAGTCCAGAGACCGAAAGAAGTACTCCAGGGCGCGGGGTGTGTCCTGAAGGTCGCGGTACGTACTGCCGGCATAGTAGTATACCTCCTGCTTTTCGGCTACAGAACCTTTTGCTTCAAAGTACCCCATTAGTTTCTTTATTGCGATGTCGGAAACAGGCATGTTGTCAGCCTTGTCGTTCAGCCTGATGCTCAGCAGGTCATACTTGTTCCTGACATATTCACTCTCGTCCTGAACATCTACCTTGAGGGAGTCCAACATGAGCAGAGCCTGCCCGGGATTTTCATTTCCAATCTCCTTTATTCTTTCCAACGCATCTAAAATCACATCGTTATGCATAGAGCAAGATGTTATTAAGATGATGAAAAACAGGCATATACCTTTAGAAATGTAGTCTTTCATGCTTTGTTTGGCTTCAATTCGCCTGCAAAGATACAAAAAACGTCGTGATTTTACAAGAATTTGCTCATCTATAATTGTTTTTGTTTCTGGGTGTTGCCTATATGGTGTTTCATCCGTTTCATTAATGTAATTTAACAGTACCGGCCAAATTCTTTAATAACAATGATATAACGATATAATTAAAGGAATTCAGTATAATCAGTTTATTTTAGGCAACAACTTGAAACAAAAATAATTTGGTCTAATGGTAAAAGACACGTACATTTGTGACGATTTAACACTCATTTGTTAACCAAAAACACATCTGCTATTATGAAAAAACTATTTGTTCTTTTAGTGTCTACTTTTACGTTGACCATGCAGAGTTTTGCTCCTGTACCAGAGTTGACTCAGATCTTCCTTCAAGTAAAGTATGAGAAAATTGGAGGTATGCCACGCCCATCAAAGGCCCCTGGTATAAATGTCGAGCCGGCAATCACTGTCTATCTGGCTGAGGCTTCCGACAGTCTTCTGCTCTACTCTTCACCGGCTGATGTCTGCTCCTATAATATATATACAGGAGAAGAGCAAAATGTAATGGGTGGCAGTATCATTTTCTCGGAGCAGGGTGAAGCGGCTATTTCCATCGCAACATTAGTGGAAGGCACATATACCCTTGCCCTTGAAGTAGACAGCCTCGTCTTTGAAGGCGAATTTGAGAAGGAATAAGATTTAGTATTTGTTACAGCAATGAAACCTATTGTTATTATTCTCATGGGGACACTGCTCCCCATGAGTGGCTTTGCCCAGACTGTCGGCAGCTATTATCTGTATACTCATGATAATGTCGGCAACATCATCTCCAGAGAAAAGGCATTGTCACAGAACCGTCAAAGGAATGTTTCCGTCGAAGAAGCTGCAAGCAGGAATGCTGGTACAGACAGCCTTGTGACTATCAAGGCGGATGCATCATGGTCGGAGGTACAAATCGAGATAAAGGGAGAGAGATCGCCCGGCGAGACTCTGTCCATATATTCGTCCGAGGGTTCTTCGTCACCTTCCTGCGAGTGGAGTCAAACAAGTTCTCCCTCAATCTTGCGTATTTGCAGAAAGGAACATACCTGTTCCGATTCCGTAGAAACAAGAATCTGATACAACAGAAAATCATAAAAGAAAACTAATAAGCTAAAACAATGAAACGGGCATACCTATATATTCTTGCATTCGTACTTTCTACGGATGTCCTTTTCGGTGCGATTCTTACAGGAAGGACCGGCGATGACATCACTGAGAGGATAACGTACCAAAGGGACCCGTCGACAGGGCAGGTTCTCAAGGAAACCAGATGGAGGGACGGACTCCTTGTAAGCACGGACGGATACTCCTATAATGAGTATGGACAGTTGACAAGGCACTATACAGTTCCCTATAGCTCTACTGATACACTTGTGACGACCTATCAGTACAACACAAAGGGGCAGCTTGTTACCGAGACCGAACCCAAAGGACTGTCAAGGACATATACCTATAGCTCACAGTATGGTACTGTTGCCTCAATCGTTGACTACGACGGAGTACGGACCACATTTACATACGATGGGATGCTCAGGGAGACATATCGGAGGACTCCGATAGAAACACTTCAGACATCCAGGGCTATGTCCAGCTATGGCGGTGGAACATACTATGTCAGGAAGGACAGGACTGGCGAGGCACCGGTCACTACCTATTATGATTACTGGAACAGGAAAGTGGCGGAAGTAACACCGCTTGCCAACGGTACTCCCATGTACACAGACTACAGCTATCTCCCCAACGGGCAAGTGGGTTTCATCTCTTTCCCGCCCAGAAGCTATGAAACAGCCTCCGAGGGCACGACCTACACGTACGACAGTGCTCACAGGCGGACAAGTGCCGTCGACACCAACGGCAAGACAAGCACATGGTCGTACGGGCCCGGAAGTCAGATTACCAGCAACATTGACGGAATAACTACGGAGACATATTACTACACGCCGGACAAAGTGCATGTTGTAGAAGACGACTCTGGGTGGTTGGAATACTTCTATAATGCCGACGGAAACATAAGCATAATAGACAACTATGATTTAGAGGCAAGCTACTCGTATGACGCATACGGCAGGCTGATTCAGACAACCGACATGAACGGTGTTACGAAGCAGTATTCCTACGACGCGGGCGGGAATCCCTACAGGACCACCATCGGCGGCAGCGTCGTGGAGACGAACTACGACAAGTTCGGCATACTGAGGAGCAAGTCATGGACCGACCCCAGCGACTCCACCCACACAGTCACCTATTCGTATGACAACCGCTTCCGCTTAATCCGCGAGGCAGGAAGCGGGTATTTGGACACATACAGCTATGATACGTATGGAAGGATGACACATAAGAGCAGAAGAATCAATGGCAGCAATGCGAAAATCCTGGATAAGTCATTCCAGTATTCCGGTCCTTTGATCAGTTCTGTGAGTGCTTACTTCAGCGCCACTCCACCCGAAGCCATATTACAGGAGAGTTTTACTTATCAGAATGGGTATAATGTCGCCGACACACTGAACCATTGTCTTGTCTGGAGCCTGACGAATCAGGACAGATGGGGGAATGTGACGAGAAACAGCGATTTACTTGGCTATACGACCCATACGTTTGACGACTATGGAAACATGCTGACCATGAAGCACTATGGTACGACCTATCTGAGCGAATCGTACACATACGATGTCGGGACAGGAAACATGAGCAGCAAGAACAATGTCAGCCTCTCCTATGACAGTATGAACCGGCTGACAGGATGGGGGAACTATAACTATTCCTACGATGACAATGGAAACATAACCCACCAGCCTTTTGTCGGCGACTTCTCTTACAACGGGTACAAAGTGACAGACATGACGGCTGAAGACAGCCTCCTTTTCGGTGACAGTCTCCACATCAGCTATTACAAGGCAATAGAAAGGCCGAAGTGCATCGAAAACGACACCTATAAGGCAAAATTCTATTACGACGGCAATGGGGACCGTATAATGATGGAACTGTTCGAGAGACACGCAGCAGCTGACAGCCTTGTCTTTACCAGATATTATCTGGATGCAAACGCTGAGGTGACAAAGGACACACTTGGGCATTGTACCCACTTGTATTATGCAGGAGGTGATGCATACACGGCATCTGCCGTCATGGTTCTTGACGAAACCGGAAACTATGACATCTATCAGATAACCAGGGATAATTTGGGAAGCGTCCTGATGTATGAGGACAGTACAGGCATCCGCTATCGGTACACATATTCCCCTTGGGGAGTGAGGACACATTCCGGGGGAAGCAATGACTTCTACCGGCCTGGAGAAGAGCCGGGATTCGGCCCCTTCTACAGGACATATACCGGCCATGAGGACCTCTGGATGTTCGGTCTGCTGAACGCCAATGCCCGACTCTACAGCCCCTACCTCGGCCGCTTCGTCAGCCCCGACCCGCTTCTTGCGGAGGACGGCAGCCCGCTGGACTTCAATCCATACGTCTATGCCAGAAACAATCCATACCGCTACATAGACAGGAATGGGGAGTTTTGGTGGCTTGCTCCAATTCTTATTAACGCAGCAGTGAATGCAGCGACATATTCTATCTCTGCTGCAATTACTGGCAACTGGGATGTCGGTAGTTTCTTTAAATCAATGGGTATGGGAGCCATAACAGGTGCCTTAGGTGTTGGGACATCTTTGTTAAGCACTCAGTTAGGACAGTTTGGACAATCATTTACTTATGGACTACTGTCCAATATGTCGAACAATGCTATAACAAATGCAATTTTTGGAGAAAAAATGTCATTTGCGGATATTCCGGGGATTTTTGCTGGAGCTGCTTTCAGTTCGGTTTTACCGACATTTTCTCCAACAGGAACCAATGCATTTAAAAATGTCATATCAGAATTAGGTTTTAATACGTTGAGAGGAGCTATAATCGGTTCCGCATCTGGTTCGGTCAATGCATTAGTGCATGATGATTTCTCTTTAGTTTGGAAGGGCGCCGTAGGAGGTGGTATCAGCGGTTTCTCCAGAACATTATTAGACAATGCTATCTTTGGCGCTGCATATCAGCCTCTTGACGAAAACGAACAATCTATTTCTTATGGTGCTGATGGGATATACAGAAAAGGAGGTCTTGCAGATCTATTCCGAGGAGTCGGAATAACTCTTGGAAGAACTGTATATACAAATGATAAAAAACCAATGCAAAAATGGGGAAAGATGGGCGTACATGCAATCCGGTATCACGAAAATATGCACCTTCAGCAAATAAAACAAATGGGATTGGCAAAATTTTATGGGAAAATAGGACAAGAGTATGGAAAATACGGTTTCCATGGGTCATATGATGAACCAGGTTCTTTAGAGTGGGATGCTGACGAATATGGGTATCGGATGACAGGAATTAATTTACATCCTATAAAAGGAAGGTAACTAAGGAAAAGTAATGATTTCAAATCCATCTACTCATAATGATTTTTTAATAACCACTAAATTATAAAGAAGATAATGAAACATAAAAAAAAAGAGAGACTATTTATTTTGTCTTTCGTAGCAGTCGTATTAAGCTTTGGCTTTAGTTCATGTGATTACTATCGGTTTATATCGCTCGATTGCATTAATCAGACATCTTTGCCCGTCAATGTTAGATATTCAATAACAACAGCACACATACACGCCAACGATTCAATATTGATTGACACTGTCTGTGAAAAAGTTGCATCAGGAGCAAGTTTAAAAAAATTATTCGTAGTACCATGGGGTGCAAAGAAAACTTTGTGCAAAAAAGACCTTGTTTACTTCGAATTTGAAACACCAATAAAAATCGTCCGTTTTGAAGGCCCAGAGGAAGTAATGAAGGTTTTCAATCTTAAAGGGGACGAGAAGGATTCATACAAGTTCTTCATCACGGACAGTCTGTTTGTCTCAAAGGAATAAAAGACCCTCCCCGACCTTCCCTTTAAGGGAGGGGGTATGGGAGATAAACGGTTAAACGACAATTATAAATAATGTCATTTAATTTTCGGAAGTTATAGAATGAAGTTAAATTGGAAGTTAAGCCAGCGTTGCTGGCAGGAAGTTCTTGGATGCTCTAGCACCAAGGCGCGATTGAAGTCGCGGAAGAAGCACTGCGTGCTGGACGATACAACGGGGATGCAAAAGCTATCGTCCTGTGCGTAGCACATAACTTCCACGAGCGAAGCGAGTTTACTTCCTTTTTTTACTTCCTCTTTTACTTCCGAAAGTTGAATTATATGAAATATCCCTTACCACGCTGACTGAACTTATCGGCTTAAACTCAGCCTGAAATTAAAGCCCAGAAATAAAGGCTTTGGGAAATAAGATTTAAAACAATAAATGAAGAGTTTTTCAGAAATTATTCGTAACTTTGGGGTCAAATTGTACCTGATGGTTAACTCACAAATCATTAAACAGCAAATCATATGCGAGAATTCTTGGAGATTCGAATTGGTTCCACAAGGAAACATCTTTTCTATACTTTCCACAAAGGGAGAAGTTTGGGCAGTGTCTGGTTAGTGGAGATGGAAACGTCTAGCTTTTGGTTCAAATGGACAAGATTCCTGTACGGTATCCTGCATAAATTAGGGGATGTCCTTTTCTATTCATGGCAATACAAGCGATTCTATAGCAAAGAGGAAATCCGAAATAATAGATTTTGTCAGATAACTCCATCCCGCTTCTTTGAACCGGATGGTGAGGAGTGTGGAACCATTTATGACGACAGTACCTCCTGTCCTATATGCGGCTCGGGAGCAAAACAATTGTCCCCCCTGATACTGAAGCGGTATTCAATTCCCCGGGCAGACCTGGCTATGACAATCGCAGATGGCGACGAGGTCATTGTGTCGGAGCGCTTTGTAACGATGGTAAAAGAACAGGGTTTGAGCGGAATGACTTTTTTGCCGATATGTAGTGCCTTTAAGGAAGGACATAAATTAAAGTATTATCAGATATGTCCTGTTTCCTATGTAGATATTTCCTCCAAAACCGTTTTTGGCATCAATCCGTTTGACCTGTCGGGCGCAACACCCGCCCGGACGGAAACGCGTTGGGAGAAAGAAGGCCGAAAGTTTAAGGAGTATAAGGTACATCATCCAGAGAAGATATACAAGTGTCCCAACGGGGACAATCTGGGCCTGAATATTCTTTCCGAAGCATATATCAAATCAAGTTCCATTCCGGACGGCCTGGACTTCTTTGCAAGCCGTCAGACAGTAGGCATGAGAGAAGGTGTGATACGTCCACGCCATTTGCTCTTTTGCTCTAATAGAATGATGCAGTTGATAAAGGAATACAAACTGATAGGATTTCAATTCGAGCTGGCTCATGTCGTGGATGAATAACTTAACGACACAGCTGGAAAAATACTGATTCAACCAACAAATACAACAATAGAATGAAAAAATGTTTTACGCTCCTTGCTGCACTCCTGTGCTTGCCCCTCTGCCTCATGGCAGTAGAGACAGACTATATGAAAGACCCAAAGTACCTGCTCGGCGCAGTGCCAGAGGTGGACGGCATCGTCACCTTTCAGAAGAACTTCACCGTCACCGAAAAGAGCGAACAGCAGATCTACGACATCCTGCGCGTCTACACCCGGAACTCACTCTTGACCGGTGGCATACCCAACCAACAGCCCGAGTACACGCGCATCGTCTCCGAGGACCGCAGCAGCGGCACCATCGTGGCCCGCGTGGAGGAGTACATGACATTCAGCCATGTGCTCATCAACCTGGACCGCACACGCTTCCGCTACATGCTCACGGCTTCCGTCAAGGGGCAGAGGGTGAGCCTCATCCTGACGCAAATCTCCTATTACTACAACGAGGACAAGGATGGCAAGAACGGCGAGACCTACAAAGCCGAGGAGTGGATAACGGACAAAGTGGCCGTGAACAGGAAAGGCACGAGGCTCTACCCCCGCAGCGGCAAGTTCCGCCGCATGACGGTGGACCGCGTGGAGGCCATCTTCGACGGTTACATGGAAGCCCTCTCCACGATGGAAGCCGAGGGGCAGGTCCTGAAGAAGAAACGCAAAGGAATCATCGAGGAATAAGACACAAAACCAGTCGCTCCCAACGGGCGAGAGATTCTGCAAATCTGCACAAATCCTACAAATCAGGGTGTTGATATGCTGTCTCTTAGACAACGGCGCGACTTTGATAATCGACGGCTTCACGGTGAACCTCGACTTCCTGCAGCCATATCCTGGTAGCAGGATTGTATTGAGAGGCGGGGCAAAGATACAGAAGCCTTTTGAATCGCCTTTAGGAGCAGAGCTTGTCATTGAAGAAGGCTCAATAGAGGGGCGTTCTATAAATTAAAGTGTTAATAATCGATAAGTTACTTGCATAATTCAAGAAAAAGTTGTACCTTTGTGGTATAAATAGAGAAATCACTGGAGAAGACAAAGATATACCGCAGGCCAATGGGCGAGAACCTGTTTGAGGAAGAACTGACAGTAGAGGCTCTTTCCGCGATGGGCAATCCCCTTGAGAGACTTTCTGAAAAGGTAAACTTCGAGATGTTCCGCCCTATT
>JAFUVM010000050.1 GCA_017483665.1 Bacteroidaceae bacterium | reverse complement strand
CGTATCGCTGATGATGATATATTCTTTCTCCGTGCTCATTCTGGCTGCAAAGGTACGAAAAATTATCGAGACAGATAAAAAAATGAATCCTCTTTTGTACTTTCAGAATTTTTTTGTACCTTTGCACCTGATGGCGAGTCACAAAAACGGCTGGTGGCTCGTCATCGAGTGTTCTTTGATGCAAATTATAGCAGAACAACGAATTGAGAACGGTCTCTTATCCGGACTCGGCTTTGCCGCTTGCCAGAGCAAGAACCCTCAAAATCCTCAATCTCCCGAACTGCCTTTATACAAAGAAATCCTGTGAATTCTTCCAAAGTTACGGAAAACAATAGAAGAGCCAAATTTATTTATTACATATCTTTGGAAGGTAAGGAATAAAAGCGTAACTTTGCCACAGGAACAATACTAAAACCAGGTATCCATGAGTAACTTTATAACCGCAAGGGCCGTTTGCCGGGTGTCGTTGGCTCTGCTGCTGTGCATCATAGGTCTTGTGCGTGCTGTGGCGCAGACCGACTACTATTACTACAAAGGGCAGAAGGAGCCTCTGTACAGGAACGAGAACAAGGTCTGCATCAGCATCCCCAAGAAATACGAAGAGACAATCGAAAAGATTCGGGCGAACGTGTGGGTCATGCACACGATAAGGGACAACGACTTTGCTGTCCTTGTCGTGCCGAGGATGGAATACGAGAGATTTGCCTCGAAGGATTCCTTGGAGGAAGACTCAAAGCACGTGATAGTGAATCCCGACTATTTCCATGGGAAGGAAGAGACTGTTGCAAGTCCGTACATAACGGTCAAACTCAAACAGGAAGAGGATGCCGACCTGCTGGCTTCGTATGCCGAAAAGTACAAGCTCAGGATTGTAGGACAGAACAGTTCCCTATCGCTGTGGTACACCATCACCCTCACTCCAGAATGCGAGAAGAACACCCTGGGCATTGCGAACGAACTGTACGAGTCGGGAGACTTCAAGGAGGTGAGTCCGGACCTGGTCGCTCTCTATTACAACTTCGACTACCCGTTCAGCCCCACAGAGTTCAACCGAGGCATGGCCTGGGTGGATGGCCTCGGGTACGAACAGGACGGGAAATACAAGACAGAGGACGTATTGCTGTGCTACTACACCACCGCCGGCGACACGCTGATAAACGGGAAGCAGTACTTCCGCATACGCAGAGCCCGGACGTGCAAGATACTCGGCGGCGGGGAGTACGAGGTGGCTCCGGGCGACAGCCCCTGCTTCTATCTCCACGAGGACGGAGGCGCCAATGTGTGGCTGTACACCGAGGACAAGGACGTCTTTTACAAGCTGAGCGGCAACACCATGTATGACTTCATGGCAGACGACCTCGTCGGCAAGGACCTGTACCTCTACAATACAAGAAAAACGTATGCCCAGGGCGGAAAGATTCCGCTGGGGCTGTTTGTGATGGAGTATGCCGATGGTCCGCTGGTAGAAGGCTTTTATTGGAACATCCATTGGTTCGATGTCGGCAAAGTGAGCGAAGAAACATTGCTCGACGGAAGCACGCATCAGGTCTACGACAACATGTTCATGGAAGGCATCGGTCCGCTCGACGGTCCGCTGACCGGCGTCGGCTCGCCGAACTCTCTCAGCCTTCAGCTCAGAAAGTTTTTTGCCTTCTACAGGGGCGGAACGCTGCTGTATCGCAACGAAGGCTATCTCTCGGCCCTCGAAGCAGACATCCCGAATCTCCTCGACATCGTCACAGGCAAGACACCCTCCGGGGACGGCTTATCCTCGCCCAGCCACTCTTCCGAAGAGAACGGAAAGACATACAACCTGACAGGCCAGCAGGTCAGCGGCAGCCATCTGCCTCGCGGCCTCTACATCGTCGGCGGCAGAAAGATGCTGTCGGGGCACTGACCCCGCACCAATCCAATCTCTCCGGACAGAGACACACGAGACGGGAGAACATTTTTTACGTTTCGTTTGGACGTTCGGGAATAAAAGCGTAACTTTGCCCTCGGAAACAAGAAAAAATATGCCCGACATATATAGATACTTCGGATTTGTATTCTTCTTTCATTCAAACGAACATGACCCCATCCATGTTCATGTGCAGCATGACCACAAGGAGTCGGTGTTTGACATCATTATGGAAGAAGGGAAGGTCAAAGAAGTCAACGTGCGTGAAAAGAAAGGTGTTCCACCATTGTCCCTAAAGGATCAAAGGGTAGCAGAACAATTCGTGAGAGTCTATGCCGACAATATCATCGACAAATGGACAAACTTCTTCATTAAGAAAAAGAGAGTGGTATGTACAACCATTAAGAAGCGACTGAAATGAAATACTTGAGAATAGAGAAAGCTGACTATATGGGCAAACTGACAGTAAGGCTCACATTCAACGACGGCATAGTCGTAACCATCGACTTTGGTTCATGGATTGCGGCTCATCCGCATCCCCAGTACAACCGCTACCTTGATGAAAGGAACTTCAAGAAATTCTATCTTGATGACATGGGCAACATTGCTTGGGGCAGGAACCGCGACCTGTATTTCCCCATTGACGAACTCCACAATGGCAGAATCGCAGCATAATATAAGTATAATTTAAGTTTCGGGAGTTATAAAATGGAGTTAAATAAGAAGTTATGCGCTATGCGCAGGGAGTTAAGCCAACAAGTTGGCTGGCCGATAGCTTTGGATGCTGACGGCCTATATGGTATTGGCCTATTATAACTTCCATGAGCGAAGCGAATTAACTCCCCTTTTAACTTCCCTTTTAACTTCAGAAACTTCAGTAAGTATAATATAAGTATTAACGACTTAAACCAAGAAACAAGAAACAGACAGTAGCGATTCTTAGCTGTAAAAGAATGAGAGGGCGGTTCCATGTAGAACTGCCCTCTCATTATTATAATTATATTAGTGAATATCCGTATTTATCTTGGGGAAACTCATGTAATGACTTTGTCGACCTAAAGCTTCCCGCACGCTGTACCCATTGTTCCCGCACGCCGAACCCATTGTTCCCGCACGCCGAACCCAATGTTCCCGCACGCTGTACCCGTCGTTGACTTCGTCGACCTAACAGTTACCACGCCCAGGGAACGATTCCTGTCTCAACTTGTCAACTTGTCAACTTGTCAACTTGTCAACTCGTCAACTTGTCAACTCGTCAACTTGTCAACTCGTCAACTTGTCAACTCGTCAACTTGTCAACTCGTCAACTTCCTCTGTTGCATCTGCCATGTCATCTGCCATACAGTAACTACATCGTTAATAGCCGATTGCATGTCCTCTGGCAGATTTGCAGATTATTTCGCAGAAAACTTTCCTGTAGTAATGCCTTAATTCATCCAATTGTCAGAAGAATGATTATCATAAGTTTGATAATTTCCTTGACCAGGGTACGCCGGGATACACTTTTATGCTGCCGGAAGCTCGGTGAGCCTTACGCCGTGAGCAGCTCGATGAGCTTCTGCACGGCGGCGTGGAGGCCGTCGGGGTTCTTGCCGCCGGCTGTGGCGAAGTGGGGCTGACCGCCGCCGCCGCCCTGCATGAGCTGGGCAGCTTCGCGGATATTCTTGCCGATGTTGATGCCTGCAGCGACGGCGCTGTCCGAAGCGGCTGCCGTGAGCAAAGGCTTGCCGTTTGCCAATGAACCAATCACGACGATGCTGTTTTCCACCTCGGCACGGAGCTGGAAGGCGATGTCCTTGACGAACTCTGCCCCAAGCGGCGTGATGGCACTCAGCACGTTCAGGCCGTTCACCGTCTTCTGCTTGGCAATCATCTCCTTCTTCAGGTCGGCTGCCTTCTCGCGCATGGTGTCCTCCACCTGCTTGCGCAGCTCGGCGTTGTCGCTGATGGCTTTCTGGATGGTGCCAATCAGGTCGGGAGCGTTGTTGAAGAGGGCGCGGAGGCTGCAAATCATGTCCTGCTGCTTGTCGATGGCTTCCTCGACGGCCTTGCCGGTGATGGCTTCTATGCGACGCACGCCTGCTGCTACGCTGCTTTCCGACAGGATGCGCACCATGCCGATGCAGCCTGTGCTGCTGGCATGACAGCCGCCGCAGAACTCAACGCTCGTGCCGAACTGGATGACGCGCACCTTGTCGCCGTACTTCTCACCAAAGAGGGCGATGGCACCGAGCTTCTTGGCTTCCTCGATGGGTGTGTCGCGGTACTCCTGCAGCGGCAGGTTCTGACGGATGCGGTCGTTGACGATGTGCTCCACCTCGCGAATCTGTTCGGGGCTGACCTTCTCGAAGTGCGAGAAGTCGAAGCGCAGGTAGTCGGGTGTGACGAGCGAGCCCTTCTGCTCCACATGGTCGCCCAGGACTTCCTTGAGAGCCTGGTCGAGCAGGTGTGTGCAGGTATGGTTGGCCTCGATGGCACGGCGGCGCTCCACGTCGACGCAAGCCATGAACTCGGCTGCGGGGTTCTGCGGGATGCGCTCCAGCAGGTGGACTGTCACGCCGTTCTCCTTCTTGGTGTCGAGCACCTTGATGGTCTCCTGTTCGTTGCAGATGACGCCCGTGTCGCCTACCTCGCCGCCCATCTCTCCGTAGAAGGGCGTCTGGTCGAAGATGGCTTCGTAGACGACGCCTTTCTTCTGCTTCACCTCGCGATACTTCACGATGTGGCAGGTGTATTCCGTAAAGTCGTAGCCGACGAACTGCTGTTCTGATTGAACATTGACCATTGACGATTGACCATTTTCTTCGCTGCCGGAATGGTCAATGGTCAATGATGAATGGTCAATGATGTGCCAGTCGCCAGCTTCCACCTTTGCGGCTCCGCGGGCGCGTTCCTTTTGTTTCTGCATCTCGACGTTGAAGCCAGCCTCGTCGACGGTCAGGCCGTTCTCGCGGCAGATGAGTTCGGTGAGGTCGAGGGGGAAACCGTAGGTGTCGAACAGCGTGAAGGCTTGGACCCCTTCTAACTCCCCCTTGAGGGGGGAGGACTCTTTTGCTTCCTTCATTAGCTTATCGAGGAGCTTGATGCCAGTCTCGAGTGTGCGGAGGAAGCTTTCCTCTTCTTCCTTCATGACCTTCGTGATGAGTTCGCGCTGTCCCTCCAACTCGGGGTATGCATCGCCCATCTCCTGGATGAGTACGGGCAGCAGGCGGTAGATGAAGGCTTCCTTCTGTCCGAGGAAGGTGTATGCGTAGCGGACGGCACGGCGCAGGATGCGGCGGATGACGTAGCCTGCCTTAGCGTTGCCGGGCAGCTGTCCGTCGGCGATGGAGAAGGCGATGGCACGCAGGTGGTCGGCAATGACGCGCATGGCAACGTCCGTTTCCTCCTTCTCGCCGTAGCGATAGCCGCTCAGGTCGCCAATGGCCTTGATGATGGGCTGGAAGACGTCGGTGTCGTAGTTGGAGTGCTTGCCTTGGATGGCGCGGACGAGCCGTTCGAAGCCCATGCCCGTGTCGATGACGTTCATGCCGAGCGGTTCCAGGTGGCCGTCTGCCTTACGCTCGTACTGCATGAAGACGATGTTCCAGATCTCGATGACCTGCGGGTTGTCCTTGTTCACCAGTTCGCGTCCGGGCACCTGAGCTTTCTCTTCGGACGTACGGCTGTCGAGGTGTATCTCCGAGCACGGGCCGCAGGGACCTGTATCGCCCATTTCCCAGAAGTTGTCGTGCTTGTTGCCGTTGATGATGTGGTCGGCAGGAACGTGCTTCAGCCAGTAGCCTGCAGCTTCGTCGTCGCGGACGAGTTTTTCTTCGGGTGAACCCTCGAACACAGTGACGTAGAGGTCCTTGGGGTCAAGCTTCAGGACGTCGACGAGGTATTCCCAGGCCATGTCGATGGCGCCCTCCTTGAAGTAGTCGCCAAACGACCAGTTGCCCAGCATCTCGAACATGGTGTGGTGGTATGTGTCGTGACCCACTTCCTCCAGGTCGTTGTGCTTGCCGCTGACGCGCAGGCACTTCTGGCTGTCGGCACGGCGGCGCGGCTCGGGGTCGCGCTGGCCCAGGATGATGTCCTTCCACTGGTTCATGCCGGCGTTGGTGAACATCAGGGTGGGGTCGTCCTTCACGACCATCGGGGCTGACGGTACTATCTGGTGTCCTTTCGACTCAAAGTAGTTCTTGAACGATTCGCGTATTTCTTTGGCTGTCATCATACGATTTACTATTTAATGATTTTCTATTTACTATTTATTGAGTTATGCGATAAAACGCGTGCAAATGTACGAAATTATTATGAATTATGTGCCACGAACTTTGTTTTTTGCCATTAATTTTATACTTTTGCAACGGAATTGCGCATTATGAAATGCGAAATATATTGTAAATCGTAAATTGACATGGCATACAATCCGAACAAAGAGCTGAAGAAATACTACGGCATAGCCGAGGTTGCCGAACAGTTTAATGTGGCAGAGTCGCTGCTGCGCTACTGGGAGAAGGAGTTTCCCAACATCAAGCCTCGCAAGAGCGGTCGCGGCGTGCGCCAGTACACGAAGGAGGACATCGAGGAGGTGCGCCTCGTCTACAACCTGCTCAAGGTGCGCGGCATGAAGATTGCTGCGGCCAAGGCTGTGCTGACCAAGAACAGGAAGGTAGCCAGCGATACGTCCGTCATCATCGACCGCCTGCAAGCCATCCGCACCGAGCTGCAGGAAATCAGCCGCGAGCTGGGAGAACTGTAAATGCCCCCGGTCCCCCAAAAAACTCCGATGAAAAGAAGAAATTCCTTCCCCCTGATTGTTTTGCTCGTGGCATGTGCCACCTTTTTGTGTCTGTTCCCGGCTTACTCCGCGAAGCCCAAGACGGACAAACTCTTCACCAAGTTCCAGACAGCCAGGTGTGAACAACGTGTAGCCGTTTATTGGTACTGGATATCGGACAACATTTCCGTTGAGGGCGTTGAGCACGACCTGGAGGCAATGAAGAAGGCAGGCATCGACCGTGCCTTCATCGGCAACATCTGGGAGGAAAACGTCAAGCCCGGCAAGGTAAAGGCACTGACACCAGAGTGGTGGGAAGTGCTGCATGCCGCGCTGAAGAAGGCCACAGAGCTCGACATCGAGATAGGCATCTTCAACAGCCCCGGATGGAGCCAAAGCGGAGGTCCCTGGGTCGAGCCTCAGCAGTCGATGCGCTACCTGGCTCAGGAGAGTATCACCCTCCAGGGCAACGGACAGGTACAGAAGTTCACCCTTCCCTCGTTGGGTCAGGATGCCAAGGATGTGCGCGTCATCGCCATGCCCGTACCGCCCTATAAGACCTATACCTTCGATGTGACTAAGGAACCTGGCGTAATGGCAAGCCGTGAGTTTCATCTGCCCGAGCCTATCACCCTGCGCAGCATTCTTTTCCAGACAGAGGGCTATCTGCTTGTGGATGCTATCGTCGAGGCACTGGTAGATGGTGAGTACCGGAAGCTGCGTGTAGAGCACCTCGACCGCACCAATATGAATCTCAACGTAGGTTTCCACCCCTTGGCACCTATTGCGCTGAGCCTGCCCGACACACCTACGCAGGATGTCCGGCTCACCCTGAACGGAGGCGGACAGCCTACCCGCCTCAGCGTGACGCTGAGCGACCAGCCTCGCGTAGAGCGCTACGAGGAGAAGACGCTGGGCAAGATGTTCCAAAGCCCGCTGCCTATGTGGGACGAGTATATGTGGCCCACTCAGTCCGAGCCGCTGCAGGCCGGTATCATCGTGCAGCCCGACCAGGTAGTGGACCTCACCGACCTAATGAAGGAGAATGGCTCCCTTGAGTGGCAGGTGCCCGACGGACAGTGGATTGTCTATCGGACGGGGATGCGCACCACCGGAGTGAAGAACGCCCCCGCCTCGCCCGAGGCAACAGGTCTCGAAGTCGATAAGATGAGCCGCGAACACGTAGCCGCCCATTTCGATGCCTTCCTAGGCGAGATACTGCGCCGCATTCCTAAGAAGGACCGCAAGAGCTTTGTGGCCGTCGTGGAGGATAGCTACGAGACGGGCGGACAGAACTGGACTGACGATATGATTCCCTCCTTCAAGAGTACATACGGATACGACCCGACGCCCTGGATTCCAGTCCTCTACGGTCAGGTGGTCGGTTCGCAGGACCAGAGCGAGCGCTTCCTTTGGGACCTCCGCCGTCTCATTGCCGACCGTGTGGCCTAC
This sequence comes from Bacteroidaceae bacterium, assembly GCA_017483665.1. Lineage (GTDB taxonomy): Bacteria > Bacteroidota > Bacteroidia > Bacteroidales > Bacteroidaceae > Physcousia. The sequence continues at coordinate 18,719 of JAFUVM010000050.1, read as the reverse complement.
GACTATGTGGGCGGTCTGCGCGACATCAGCAACCAGCATGGCCTTACCACCTGGCTTGAGTGCTACGGTCACTGGGGCTTCCCCAGCGAGTTCCTGATGTACGGCGGACAGAGCGACGAGGTGAGCGGCGAGTTCTGGAGCGAGGGTTCGCTGGGAGACATCGAGAACCGTGCTGCCAGTAGCTGTGCCCACATCTACGGCAAGCAGAAGGTATGGGCTGAGTCGTGTACCGCAGGAGGCCCTGTCTTCAACCGCTACCCGGCCTTGATGAAGCAGCGCACAGACCGCTTCTTCTGCGAGGGTATCAACGCCACGCTGCTGCATCTCTATATCCAGCAACCCGACGACACCACCTTCCCGGGTATCAGTGCCTGGTTCGGCAATGAGTTTAACCGCAAGAATACGTGGTTCAGCCAGATGGACCTCTTCAGCGACTATCTGCGCCGCTGCAACATGATGCTGCAGCAGGGGCGCTATGTGGCAGACGTGGCCTACTTCATTGGCGAAGATGCACCCAAGATGACGGGCGAGACAAAGCCCGCCATACCCCGCGGATACAGCTCCGACTACATCAATGCCGAGATTCTGCAGCAGTCCACCGTAAAGGACGGCCTTCTCTGCCTGCCCAGTGGCATGCACTACCGCGTACTTGTCCTGCCGCAGCAGAAGACAATGCGTCCCGAGGTGCTCGACTGCATAGCCGACCTCGTCCGCCGTGGTCTTACTATAGTCGGTCCACAGCCTACCGCCTCTCCCAGCATGCAGGACTATCCCGAATGTGACAAACGGGTGTGTGAACTGGCTTCCGAGATGTGGCAGGGCACCACTTACGGCCAGGGACGCATCTATCCCGACGGTACAGAGCTGCAAACGATTCTGGACGACCTGGGCGTCCTGCCCGACTGCATAGCAGCCAAGGGAATACCCTACACCTTCATTCATCGCATGCTGAGCGGAGCCGACGTTTACTTCGTCAGCAACCAGAGCGATCAGCCGCAGACCTTCGACGCCCTGTTCCGCGTCAGCGGCAAGGCACCCGATACTTGGGACCCCGTGACCGGTGAACGCCGACAGCTGTCTCAGTACAGCCAGACGGACGAAGGACAGACACTGGTTCCGCTCCGTCTGGAACCTCTGCAGAGCCTCTTCGTCGTGTTCGACTCCAAACGCTCTGCCAAGGACGGCTCAGAGAACTATCCCGAGCCTCAGGTGCTGGCTACCGTCGATGCTCCCTGGATCGTTACCTTCCAGACTGGGCGGCGTGGTCCTGCTGAACCCCAGACCTTCCGGCAACTCTCTGACTGGAGCCAGAGCCAGAACGAGGCCGTCAAGTACTTCTCCGGAAGCGCCACCTACGAATCCGTGCTCAACGTGGACGAGCTGCCAGCCGGTCTCCTCTACCTCGACCTTGGCCGCGTAATGGTGATGGCCCGTGTCTGGGTGAACGGCAAGTATGCGGGCGGTGTATGGACCAGCCCCTACCGCGTGCCCGTCGGTGGTCTGCTCAAGCAGGGGCAGAACCAGGTGCGCATCGAGGTGGTCAACAACTGGCGCAACCGTCTGATTGGCGATGCCCGACTGCCCGAAGCAGAGCGTCAGACCTATGCCACAGTCAATCCCTACAATGCTGAATCCGAACTGCAGGCCTCTGGCCTCATGGGACCCGTTCGGCTGGTGAAATAGGAGCTGATAGAATGAGCGGAGCGAAGAACCCCCGACCCTCTTATACGAAACAAGGAGCAAGACTTTTGAATCTTACTCCTTCTTTCTGTGGGCGCTGAGGGATTTGTTCCGGCTTTGCCGCCTGAGCGGAGCGAAGAACCCCCGACCCTTTTTTTGTGGGCGCTGAGGGATTCGAACCCCCGACCCTCTGCTTGTAAGGCAGACGCTCTGAACCAGCTGAGCTAAGCGCCCATTTCGGTTGTCATTTCCGAAATGCGGTGCAAAGGTACGACAAAATCCCGATACCTGCAAGCGTTTTGCGAAAAAAGTTCAGAATTCTGCAGCAGAGACACGAAAAATGTTGTAACTTTACATGCGAAATCCTTAATAACGTCGATTGCACGATGTCCAATTACCTCGTCTTTTCCGCCTTAGGGCTTTATATACTCATGCTCGTCCTCTTCACCAGACTTGTGAAGTCGGAGGGCGACAACAATGCCTTCTTCCGAGCCGGGCGGAAGTCACCGTGGCTGCTCGTCGCTTTCGGTATGATAGGCTCCAGCATCAGCGGCGTGAGCCTTGTCAGCGTGCCCGGCTGGGTGCATCAGAACGGCATGACCTACATACAGATGTGCCTCGGCTTCTTCCTGGGCTACATCGTCATCGCCTATCTCCTGCTGCCGCTGTACTATAGGCTACGGCTCACCAGCATCTATGGCTACTTGGCCGAGCGGCTCGGACGCAGAAGCCACCTGACCGGAGCCTGTTTCTTCCTGCTCAGCAAGCTCACAGGGGCAGCCGCACGGCTCTTCCTGACGTGTACGGTCCTCCACGAGATGGCCGTCCGTCCGTTCGGACTGCCTTTCGCCTTCACCGTAGGCATCGTCCTGCTTGCCATCTTTCTCTACACTTGGCGCGGAGGCATCGAGAACATCGTCCGCACCGACGCCCTGCAGACCTTCTGCATGCTGCTCGCCACAGGGTGCATCGTCTGGGCCGTCTCGGACAGAATGAATCTCTCGCCTTCCGGCATAGCCGAAACCATTGCACAAAGTCCGATGGGACGGATGTTCTGCTGGGACGTGGCGAGCACGCAGTTCTTCCTGCGGCAGCTCGTCAACGGCATGTTCATTACCATTGTGATGAACGGGCTCGACCAGGACATGATGCAGAAGAACCTGACCTGCCCTTCTCTGCGGGCCGCACAGAAGAACATGTGCCTCTATGGCCTTTGCATCCTGCCCGTCAACCTGCTCTTCCTTGCTCTGGGCGTCTTGCTCTACACCTATGCCGCCCAGCAAGGGCTTGCCCTCCCCGAAGCCGGCGACCGTCTGCTGCCCATGCTTGTCGGTAGCGGCGCCCTGGGAGCCTTCGTCGTCTTCCCCTTCACCATCGGCATCACCGCCGCTGCGCTCTCCAGTGCCGACAGCGCAATGACCTCGCTGACCACCAGCATCTGCGTCGATATTCTCAGGATAGAGCAGGATGGGGTAGAGCCCGCGAAGGCCCTGCGCATCCGGCACCGCGTACATGTGGCAGTCGCCCTTGCTTTCGCCCTCTGTATCGCCGTCTTCCACCTTGCAGGCAGCGGCACCATCATCGACACCATCTACCGCTTGGCAGGCTACACCTACGGTCCTCTCTTGGGACTCTTCTGCTTCGGTCTCTTCACCCGCAGAGCAGCCAACGACCGCATCGTGCCCTACATCGCCGTCGCCTCCCCGTTGGCGTGTGCTGCTCTCGACTATCTTGCCCCGCTCCTGTGGAACTACCACTTCAGCTACGAGCTCCTGCTTCTCAACGCCGCCCTGACCTTCATCGGTCTGCTCGTCACAAGCCGCCGCGCATGATGCACTCTGTTGGCGTTCAGTGGGAGAGCTATAACTCCTGGAACGTAAATAAAAGATTTTGTTGCTCCTGGTCAGTAATACCATAATGGGCAAGAATCATTATATTCAGTTCATGTTCTTTCCCTCTGGTGGATAGACCAGCACGTTTCATCTGCTGGATTTCCATAATTCTGCGTTCGTATTCTGCATCCTCTTCATCCGTGACATCTTTGACGGGAATTTGCTTGAAGATAATCTCGCGCAACTCACGATTGCCGCCTTGTATTGGTGGAAAAATCTCAAAGAAGCAATATCGGAACAGAACGGAATTAAAGAACGCTGTTAGATAGGCAAGATGATGTCCTACTATCATAAAAGCTTTGTCATTAATGTAGTAGCTGTCTGTGTCTAGATAGAATGCGGGGGCATTTGTCTGAATTGGATAGATAATCTTTTTTTTAGTGAAGTCCTTCAGATAGGCACAGTTGCGTAAATTATATGGTGTGTCCCCTTTGTCACCTCTGGCTTCCAACCTGTCATAATGAGACTCGAGATGCTTCTTGACGGGTGGATAATCCTTGATGTCAACGGGATTAAGCTTTTCTTCTTTCAGTCCGTTGTGACTGTTAATCAAGTAATAGCCTTCCCATGAAATTTGATATGGTTTTATATTGCGACCACGAAGATGGGGCACGAGGATTTCCTTACATCGTTCATCTGAAGAAACCATCTTCTGATACTGTTCTGTGGAAATCCAAAATGCATCGTTGCATCCCGTAATGATGCCACGGTTAATGTTCAGATTCCAGTTCGTTAAGGGTTCCCCTTTTTCTCTAATGTTATTGATAAATGTTTCTTTCTCTTCATCAATAAAAACCCATGGAGTGCGACCAATGAATGAATAGCCTTTCTTGTTTTTCTCGTAGAACTTGCCCACATCCTTTAGCTTGAACGACTTGTTATCCTTCACCGTACAACACATTAACCGATTTCGGTTTTCAGCCTTTTGTAGCATCATAATGTTTGTGCGGATAGTGACGTTACGAAATACCTGGAAAGTGAAAAAGTCAATCAGCATCATTGGATTGACATCGCTACTTTCGAAGAACTTCTGGAGTTTCTTGCCGTAGTCAGCTCGCATCCATGAGTTTGTGGTAATGAACGTTAGGTATCCTCCCTTGCGGAGTAGGCTCATACACCATTCGTAAAACAGTACGCAGATGTCACCCATACGAGTGAATGATGCATAGCCTTTCTTCTCATACTCATCGGTCACTTGCCTCATGCTTTGCAACTGAATATAAGGGGGGTTACCTATGATACAGTCGAAGCCTTCATAACTTCCGTCATCAGCAAGGACGTCGGGAAACATGTATCGCCACTCGAAGGCATTGTCATAAATACGTTCTCGTTCTTTAATCTGTGCCGTAACCTTTTCCAAGTCGGTGGCAATCTTGTCTACCTTTTCTTGAATACGCTCGTCAGTGATTTCTTCGTGGTGGAATAGCGGGTTGACATAACCGATGAAGCCAAGTTCACTCAGCTGTGCTGATAATTTTTCTTTTCGCTTGTACAGACGGTCATTCTTGCTATGGGCATAATAGTGCAGTATTTGCCGTATGCTTTTCAATATTTGGTCGTATTCCTTTCGTCTGGATTTGTTGGCTGCTTTGTAGTTGGTATTTACTTCTTTATAAGTGCTGATAGATATATATTTTCTCTTTAGTATGTCTGTGATGTCGGCATCAAGCGGTAGGCTGTGAAGCAGACTATCACCCTGCTTAATGTTGATGTCGATGTTAGGAAGCGTCACAAGGCTGTCAGGACTTTCGTTTTCGTAGTATGCGTTCTTGAGCAGTTCTATCCAAAGGCGGAGTTGGCAGATGTCCACGGACTTTGGATTGATGTCCACTCCGAAGAGGCAATGCTCAATGATAGCTGTTTTCTCACGGAAGAGTGCCTTCTGGATACGTGTAAGCTCATTGATATCTTTCTTATAGACGAAGTGCTGATTTCCACGTTTTACTTCTAGTTCATCATCCTCGTTGACTGCGATATTATAGCTTAGTGACAGAGGCTGATCCTTTTCATCCAAGAGTACACCAAGCTCAGCCTTGATGGCTACTAGTCGATTAAGGGCAGAAATCAAGAAGTGGCCACTACCTACGGCAGGGTCGCACACGCGAAGTTCATTGATGGCATCGCTCGCTTGGCGTAATCTGTCTGACTGGATGTGCCCTTTCAGTTCCATAAGTGTATGACATTGGCAGCCCAACTGTGCATTGAGTTTGTCTAAAGTGGCACGTTCCAGAGTCTCCTTGCAAATAAAATTAGTGACCGATGAAGGCGTGAACACGGCTCCGTCTTTATAGCCGTTTATTTTCTCAAATATCTTGCCCAACACAGAAGCGTTAATAAGCTCGCGGGTATCATCCTCTCGTGCTTCTCCAAAATTGTAACTTGCTAAGAATTCAATCAGATAGTTTATGTTACTAAGGGGCTCTTTAATTCGTTTCCCCCCGCCATCAACGATGACAGTATCCTTATAAGGCTTTATATTCGTCATCTTCAGGAAAGAAATCTTGGTGTTAAGTTGCCGCTCAAGATTCGTACACTCAAACAGCTTGCTGTTCAGATAGGGTACTTCGTTGAACACCTTCTTCACATCTTCGTCACGTTTCTCCTTGGGTAGGGCCAACACCTTAAAGAACAAGTCGTCAATATGGCGAAAGCTCTGTATCTTGTCTTCGCTAAAAAACCTATGCTTCTCTGGTTCTTCCCACGAATTAAAGCTTATCACTTGCGACTCAACTAATTTTATAAAAAGCAAGCGGTTTACCCATGTAAGAACCAATTCCAGAGCTGCATCATACCTTTTTTCTGCAGATAGCTCATCATGTGCTACCAGCCACGACAGAGTGCTTTCCAGGAGCGAGCCCTGTTCTCGGCGCTCCTTAGGTAATCTTTGGATGGTAACGTTACCTTTTAAGTTTTTTTCTTCAAGTCCGATAACGTAGAGCAGTTCCTTGTAAAAGTCCTCATTCATGTCGTTTGCATCGCGTCGGTGCTTTCCAAGAAGGAAATAAGGAGAAAGCAGCTTACATATATTGGAGAGCTTCTGATTGCTTATCTTGTCCCACTCTTTTAATGAGAAGTAAATATAAGCCATTTCGTCTGTCAAGCCTTTAACCTCGATTTCCTTAGCGACATACGCATAAAATTCTTTGGTGCTCTCTTTGTAGAGCTTTGGCTCATTGGGATTCACTTTTTTGTACTCCTGCTTAAAGTTCTTTGACGTGAACAATCTGCGGAATATTGTTTCCTCGAAGACAAACCAGTCATAGCCATTGGAAGCAATCAGGTAACGGATAGCGTTGTTATGATTTGGACCTTCAAGTTCTGTCAAATAGTAGAGGATAAGTTCATGAAGAGCCTTCCGGTTCAGGTCTTTCTGCGTCAGCATGTCGTTTTTTTCCGAAGGGCGCTTCATCTCAATTAATACGATAGGAGATGAAGACGTAGTGTTGTCGGCAAAGATGTTAAGGTCAGTTTTCACACCTTTCCTTTGCGCAATCTTATTCTTGCCTTTGTAGAATGTATCATTGAGCACACCCTTAACACAAGCCGAATAATTCGACTCAGGGTCATCATCAGGAGTTGGTGGCAGGTGGTTTGAAAGAGCATCCTTAAACTTTGCCAAAACTTCCTTCTCTACAGGTATTTCGCGAAGTTTCTTTTCTTTTAGGAACTCAGTCGGAGAGTATTTCTTTGCCATATCACAGATGTCTTGTAACTAATTTGCAACAAAGGTACAAAGAATCTGCGAGAAAAACAGAAGCAGCTCATTTTTTTTTTGCTTTTATGCCTATTTCCAATGTCTTATGCCGGAAATAAGAACCATCCGAAAGTCTTTTGCCAGGGTACATACACGCACAGACGTGTTTCCAAACATAAGATGCCGTGGGGAATCTGACAACGACACGTGGATAGTCGCTTCGCGACGCGTGGGTAATTGACTAACGACAGGTGGATAGTTGGCGAACACAGACGGGCCCTTCTGAAATAAGCGCGAGGCTCTTCCGGGATAAGCGCCTTGTGAAGATGATTCGATTCATCTATGGTTCTGCGCCTATTCTTGTGCGATTGAAGTGCGTTTGATGTACGTCTGTTGTCCGTTCGTTAATCGGACAACAATCGAACAACAATCGGACAACAATCGGACAACAATGGGAGGAAGATCGGAGGAAAGGCTTGGACAGAATAGAGGAAGACTGGAACTGAATGCGAGAACGATAGGAGAACGATTAGAGAACGATTAGATAACGATAGGTGAACGATTAGAGTACAGTTGGAGAACAATTAGAGTATAACCAGAAGAGGATGAGCGTTGTGATGTACTTTCTGCCTATGGGCATTAGGGCGGGAATAACGAAAAGAGTCACCTCGCACGGGGTGACTCTTTATTGATTTCGCTTTCCGAGATGGTCAATTAGGAAAACGGTAGCATCAAGCAGTGGTTGCAAATCATCGTTAATGACTTCTGATATGATGTCTACGTCTATGTCGAAGTAGCCGTGGGCAATTCTGTTCCTCAACCCAAATACTTGATGCCAGGGTATTTCGGGGCGAAGTGGAAGTAAGCGTCCTTCTGTGATTTTGTCTATCTTTCGGAATCCTTCTCCTATTGCCATTATTGTCATGCAGTTGCCGGCAAGGTCCTGCACTCCACTTGGCGACAAGAGTAACTGGTTCATGTCAGTGATGTCTTGATTCCATTTCATGAGGTTTTCGACGGATTCCCTTATCTGGTGAAGAATGTCGAGCACCACCTCACGCTTGTCCGAAGATATCGATTCCATACTTGTTTATTTGGTTCAAGAAAAAGGGGCGCATGTTGTCATGCTTGCGAATCAGGTCTACGCTCGTACCAAGTATTGACTCCAGATAGTCGGCTGCAGCACATAGCGTGTATGCCTTTGCGGGCATTACAACAAAAAGGTCAACGTCGCTGTCACTATGATGTTCGTCCTTGGCTACAGAGCCGAAAAGCCTCATGTAGCTGATGCCATAGTTTGTCTTCAGTACATCGGCATGGCTACGAAGTATGTTTATGTATTCTTGTCGTGTCTTTTGTGCCATAGGACATGTATATAAGTTAAGCGGCATCGAAACCGGATAACTCCCCGATTCCAATCACAAAATTACATAAAAGAATTCAAACGACCACCTATTTATATAAAAATGTGCTGAATTTTATGTGATTTTAGCAGAAAAGAGGCAGGTAAAGTCAGAAACAGGGTGGGTATAACGAAGAAAGACAAAACTTTTTTGTATCTTTGCGGGGAGAAATCGTATAATCTAAATATCGGAAAACATGGAAAGACGAGAATTTCTGAGAGCAAGTGTATTGGGCTCTGCGGCTCTGGCTGCGCCCGTCAGTTTCGTACAGGCTGCCACTTCACCGAAAACGGCTGCAACGGCTGCCAAGTCGGCCAACGGGAAAGTCAAGCAAGGCTCGACGGCCAACGGGAAAGTCAACCTGGGCTTCATTGGCCTCGGGCAGCAGGCGATGTATCTGCTGGCTACGTTCATGGCGTTCGACGACGTGCGCGTTGTGGCCGGTTGCGATGTCTACGATGTAAAGCGCGACCGTTTCGTGCGTCGTGTGAAGGAATACTATCAGTCGAAGGGCGAGAAGAAGGTGCAGGCCGACGTCTACGAGGACTATCAGGACCTGCTGGCTCGCAAGGACATCGATGCCGTTGTCATCGCTACGCCCGACCATCAGCATGCCATCATCGCCATTGCTGCTTGCAAGGCCGGCAAGGATGTCTACCTGGAGAAACCCCTCACGCTGACCATCTACGAGGGACAGCAGTTGGTGAAGGCTGTGCGCAAGTACGGCCGCATCCTGCAGGTGGGCAGTCAGCAGCGCAGCAGCGGCGAGTTCGTCCATGCGGCTACGCTCTGTCGCGAAGGCGTCCTGGGCAAGATAGAGAAGATAAAGGTGCATTGCGGACGTACTGCCACCAATCCCAAGAGCGCCGCTCCCGTGCCCTACAACCTGCCGAAGCAGGATGTGCCTGCAGGCCTGAACTGGGACAAGTGGCTCGGTCCGCTGCCCACGTCCGTCTGGTACAATCAGGAGCTCGACCCCTTCATCGACGCTGAGCACAACGAGAGCTTCTGGGGAGCCTGGCGTTGGTACAAGGAGACGGGCGGCGGTCTGATGACCGACTGGGGTGCCCACATGTTCGACATCGCTCAGTGGAGCATTGGCAAGGACGGCAACGGCGGTCCTGTCAAGATCTGCCCTCCGGGCTACGGACGCTACGACCAGCTGACCTTCGAGTACGACAACGGCACCATCGTCACCGAGGAACCCTACAACGGCGGCGAGCAGGGCCTGAAGATATTCGGCGAGAACGGATGGGTGATGGTGTGCCGCGGTTCGCTGCGGGCTTCGGACAAGAAGTTCGAGAAGATGGACCTCGGCGTGGAGAAGGGCGCCTACGAGTCGCAGTCGGCACATCGCCGCATCTGGGTTGATGCAGTCAAGGCGCACGTCGACCCGAACTGTCCCGTAGAGACAGGTCACACCTCGTGCACCGTCTGCAACCTGGGCAACATAGCCCTCCAGCTGGGCCGCCCCGTCCGCTGGAACCCCATCGTGCAGAAATTCATGGACGATGCCGAGGCGACGAAGCTCATGCACTACGCTTACCGCGAAGGCTATTCGTTGGATGTGTAGAAACGGCGTACGCAGAGCATTCTTTTCGCCTTAGCTAATTATGAGGGCGAAATGTTTGTCTAATTCAAAAGAAAGGCGTAACTTTGCACAGCTTTTGCAAAAATGTGCAATTTGCGCCTCTTTTTTGTGGAAGCGAGAGCTATATATATAATAATGTATAAACACCAAACGAAGACAATATGAGTTTAAAGATTGTTGTACTTGCCAAACAAGTACCCGACACGCGCAACGTCGGTCCGGATGCCATGACACCCGAGGGAACCGTCAACCGTAGCGCGTTGCCTGCTATCTTCAATCCCGAGGACCTCAATGCCTTGGAGCAGGCGTTGAGGCTGAAAGACTAGTTCCCCGGCACGACCGTCACCGTCCTGACGATGGGTCCGGGCCGTGCCGCAGAAGTTATTAGAGAAGCAATGTACCGCGGTGCCGACGGCGGCTATCTGCTCACCGACCGCGCCTTTGCCGGTGCCGACACGTTGGCCACGAGCTATGCGCTCGCCACAGCCATCAAGCACGTCTGCCCCGACGTTGACCTCATCATCGGCGGTCGTCAGGCCATCGACGGCGATACGGCACAGGTGGGCCCGCAGGTGGCTGAGAAGCTGGGGCTGAACCAAATCACGTACGTGGAAGAGATTATTTCCATTGACCATTCACCATTGACCATTGACCATTGTACAACTTCCGAAGGCAGAGCAAGAAATGGTCAATGGTCAATGGTCAATGGTCAATCTATAATTGTCAAGCGCCACATTGACGGCGGCGTGGAGACTGTCGAGAGTCCGCTGCCTTGCGTCCTGACCGTCAACGGAAGTGCTGCTCCCTGCCGCCCGAGGAACGTGAAGCGCGTCATGAAGTACAAGCGTTGCCTCGCCCCGATGGAGTTGCCGCAGGGCACAGGCTTCGGCGACCTGCCATACGCCGCTGAATACGAGAAGAAGCCTTACCTGAAGCTCGGTCAGCTGAGCTGTGCCGACGTGAATGCCGACCTGCAGCAATGCGGTCTGGCTGGTTCGCCCACGAAGGTGAAGAACGTGGAGAACATTGTCTTCAAGGCGAAAGAAAGCAAAGTGTTAACCGGCAGCGACGAAGATGTGAATGGCTTAATAAGGGAACTCCTCGCAAGCCATACAATAGGGTAAAAAAGACCCACCCCCTTCCCCTCCCTTGTATGGAGGGGAGTAAATAGTCGTAAAACGTAAAAATGATGAATATGCAAGATAATCAATCCTCAAAAGTAACCTCTCCCTCCCTACAAGGGAGGGCCGGGGGAGGGTCTGTATTTGTTTATTGCGAGCTTGAAGGCACAAAGGTTGCCGAGGTAAGCCAGGAACTCTTGGCCAAAGGCCGCAAGCTCGCCAATACGCTCGGCGTGCAGCTCGAGGCTGTGGCAGCAGGCAGCGGCATCACGGGAAAAGTGGAGAGCCAGATACTCCCTTACGGCGTAGACCGCCTTCATATCTTCGATGCAGAAGGCCTCGCTCCCTACACCAGCAAGCCCCACACGGCAGTCCTCGTGAACCTCTTCAAGCAGGAGAAGCCCCAGATTTGCCTCATGGGCGCAGACGTCGTAGGCCGCGACCTCGGTCCGCGCGTCTCGTCGGCTTTGCACAGCGGCCTCACCGCCGACTGCACCAGCCTGGAGATTGGTCCGCATGAGGACAAGAAGAACGGCAAGACCTACGAGAACCTGCTCTATCAGATTCGTCCCGCCTTTGGCGGCAACATCGTAGCAACCATCGTCAATCCCGAGAACCGTCCGCAGATGGCAACGGTTCGCAGCGGTGTGATGAAGGCAGAGGTGCTCGACCCGAACTACAAGGGCGAAGTCATCGTGGAAGATGTAGCGAAGTTCGTGCCCGAGGCAGAGTACGTCACGAAGGTGCTCGACCGTCATGTCGAGGCAGCGAAGAACAACCTGAAGGGCGCTCCCATCATCGTGGCAGGCGGCTACGGCATGGGTTCGAAGGAAGGTTTCGACCAGCTCTACGAGCTCGCCAAAGTGCTGCATGCAGAAGTCGGTGCCAGCCGTGCTGCTGTCGATGCCGGCTTTGCCGACCACGACCTGCAGATTGGTCAGACAGGCGTCACCGTCCGCCCGAAGGTTTACATCGCCTGCGGCATCAGCGGAGCCATCCAGCACGTGGCAGGCATGAAGGAGTCCGGCATCATCATCTCCATCAATAGCGACGAGAACGCCCCCATCAACACGATAGCCGACTACGTCATCAACGGCACCGTGGAAGAGGTCGTGCCCAAGTTGATTAAGTATTACAAGCAGAATTCGAAATAAACAGTAGTTAAGTAGTTAGAGTAGTTAAGTAGTTAGAGTAGTTAAGTAATTAAGCCAATACCTATGACGAATAGCTTTCATGGGATAGTCGCATGGCAAAAGGCACACGAGTTTGTCCTTCTTGTATATAAGATGACAAAGTCCTTCCCGGATTTTGAAAAGTTTGGGTTGTGTTCTCAGTTCCAACGTGCAGCAGTTTCCATTCCGGCCAATATCGCTGAAGGTTATAAGAAATTAAGTAGAGCAGACAAATTACGCTTTTACAATATAGCTCAAGGTAGCTTGGAGGAATGCAGATACTATACCTTGCTTTCGAGAGATTTAGAGTACATTGACGAAATACAATACAATGCCCTCTTTGCTTTGGCCGAAGAGACGAGTAAACTTTTGAACGGCTATTGCAAAGGAGTGATTGGTAGTGATTTCAGCAAGGTTTTATAGCCAAAAGTAATGGCTTAACTACCTAACTACCTAACTACTGTCTACAAAAGAAAGGAAACATTATGGCTAATTATTATAAGGATATAAAGGAAATACAGTTTGAGCTCGAGAATAGTCCTTTGATGCCTCGCATTGTTGAGCTCAAGGAACGCAGCTTCGAGGATAAGGACCAGTACGACGAGGCGCCGCAGGACTTTGCGGACGCTATGGACTCGTACGACAAGGTGCTCGACGTGGTGGGCGACATCGTGGCTAATGTCGTGGCTCCCAATGCCGAGGAGGTCGATGCCGAGGGTCCGCACCACGAGAACGGTCGGGTGCGCTATGCCTCGAAGACCTACGAGAACCTCGCCGCTATGAACCACGCCGGACTGAACGGCATGACGATGCCCCGTCGCTATGGCGGACTGAACCTGCCCGTCACGGTCTATACGGCTGCCAACGAGATCGTCTCGGCTGGCGACGCTGGCTTCGAGAACATCTGGAGCCTGCAAGACTGCATCGAGACGCTCTATTGCTTCGCGGGCGAGGAGCAGCGACAGAAGTACATCCCGCGTGTCTGCAAGGGCGAGACGATGTCGATGGACCTCACCGAACCCGATGCCGGCAGCGACCTGCAGAGCGTCATGCTCAAGGCAACCTTCGATGAAGAGAACCAGTGCTGGCGTCTGAACGGCTCGAAGCGCTTCATCACCAACGGCGACAGCGACATCCACTTGGTGCTGGCACGCAGTGAGGCAGGCACACGCGACGGCCGCGGCCTCTCGATGTTCATCTATGACAAGCGCGACGGAGGCGTCGATGTGCGTCGCATCGAGAACAAACTCGGCATCCACGGCTCGCCAACCTGTGAGCTGGTCTATAAGAACGCGAAGTGCGAGCTGTGCGGCGACCGCAAGCTTGGCCTTATCAAATATGTAATGTCGCTGATGAACGGCGCCCGCCTTGGCATTGCCGCCCAGAGCGTCGGCCTTTCGCAGGCTGCTTACAACGAGGCCGTGGCATACGCCAAGGACCGCAAGCAGTTCGGCAAAGCCATCATCGAGTTCCCTGCCGTGCAGGAGATGATTGGCAACATCAAGGCCCGCCTCGATGCAGGTCGTGCTTTGCTCTACCAGACGGCACGCTATGTCGATATCTACAAGGCACTGGAAGACATCAGCCGCGAGCGCAAGCTCACGCCCGAGGAGCGCGACGAGATGAAGAAGTACAGCCGCCTGGCCGATGCCTTCACCCCCCTTGCCAAGGGCATGAACAGCGAGTATGCCAACCAGAATGCCTACGACTGCATCCAGGTTCACGGCGGAAGCGGCTTCATGCTCGAGTATGCCTGCCAGCGCATCTACCGCGACGCCCGCATCACCTCCATCTACGAAGGCACCACGCAGCTGCAGGTCGTGGCCGCCATCCGCTATGTGACGAACGGGTTCTACAGTCAGGTCATCGAAGGACTTGAACAAGTAAACAAGTTGACAAGTGAACAAGTTAACAAGTTGACAAGTGAACAAGTTAACAAGTTGACAAGTGAACAAGTTAATAAGTTGGATGCTAACAACTCGTCAACTGACAACCAACTCGTCAACTTGTCAACTCTCAAGGCAATGGCCTCGAAGTTCAACGCCTGCACCGCTGCCGTGAAGGAAAAGGGCGATCAGGATGTGCTCGACCTCTGTGCGCGTCACCTCTACGAGATGGCTGCCGACGTCATCATGTGCCACCTCCTCATGCAGAATGCAGCGAAGTCGCCCGAATTGTTTGGCGAGAGCCTGCGTAACTACGTCCGCCTCGCCGAGGCAGAAGTGGAGAAGCACAACTGCTGGATAAAGAACACGCTGGGCGAGTAAAGTCACGCCGGCGTACAGCAGAATCCAAAAGCTTTAACCACGAAAGAGAGTGTGTCCGTTTGTTTTGACGCACTCTCTTTTTGTTTTGTAGCAAGTGTGAGCCCCGAGTGTCAAGTAATTGGACACAGATGTGTCTAATGTTTGGACACGACGCAATTATGGACTATGAACTATGGACTGTGGACTAAGAATTGTCTTACCTTTGCACTCGGAAACTCAAATCAAGTATTAGCTATGAACAAAGAAGTGATTATCCGAGGCGGACGCACCACGTCGCGTCCCTGCAAGAGAAGAGTGTTTCTTACCATCATGTTGCTTGCCCTTGTCGCATTAGCGGGGCAGGCGCGGAAGAAGGTAAAGGTTTCCGAAGTGCCTCAGCTCCTGAACTATCCCTGTGCCGAGCTGGGCGAGTACCGCTTGCATGGCGGCGAGGTGGTGATAAAGGGCCGCCTCACCTTGCCGAAAGAGTGGAACGGGGAGGAGATACCCGAAGATGCGTACAAGGAGATACCGGCCGAGGTTTTCGAAATGATACAGAGCCAGATGAAAATCTACCTTCGCGACTATGTCATCCACAAGGAGAAGATCCAGCCCTTCGACTTCAAGGATGACCTCACCTTCTCGATGAATCTGCGGCTGCCTCACCCGATGTTCGTCTGGTTCTACCCTATGAGGATGTTGTTCGCCTGCCCTGGCGACACGCTGGACCTGACCGTCGATATGACCAACCCTTCGAACATCAGCATCGACGGCACGGGGCTGAGCGTGGAGGTCAGCAGGCTGGCAGATGGGATGCATGAGAAGTACTGCACCTTCCCGCAGGAAAGGCCTTATGAACACGGCGCAGACTCGCTGCTCATGTGGAAGGATGAGCAGGTGCTGAGGCTGGACAGCCTGGTCAGACAAATGAATGCCGGACTCCCCGAACTTGATGGGTGCTCGCCTCTGGCAACGGACGTCCTGCGCACATACATCCTTTGTCCGCATCTCGAGAACATTTGCAGCAGCTTCATGCGGTTCAAATATGAGTCAACGGACAGCATGGACATGAATGCCTACTGGCAGAAGTACTTCAGCTTCGTAGCTCCCCGCGAGAAGTATCTGCTCGATAATCCGTTGCTGATGATTGCCGGCGACGAGTTCTTCTTCAACATGTTGGAGTTTCAACTCTTTCGTCCTTTGAGGGCAAGTGTTGAATATTCTCTGCCATTCGATTATGTCCCCAAGTATGCAGAGGCCTTGGCAAAGAGCGAAAAACTATGGAGGCGGGAAGCCCGAAGAGAGCAGATGGAGGCATTGCACACAGGGTTGCACATCAGCCAGACGAACTTCGCGGCTCAGGTGTGTCTGCTTCGCGAAGTATTCAGCCGAGGCGCTGGACACGGTTATGACTTGTTTGCCGACGAGGTGGCTGCCACGATGCCCGTCATCACCCACCCCGAACTCATTCGCCGTGCCGTCCTGAGCTATCGCGACTTCGTCAAGGAGCACGAACTGAAAGTGGTGGAAGAGAGGCCGACGACCAAGGGCGACAGCATTTTCCAGCGCATCATCGAGCCGTACAAGGGCAACGTGCTCTTCGCCGATTTCTGGGAGATGTCATGCGGCCCCTGCCGGGCCACCATGCTCCAGATGCGCGACGAGGTGGAGGCCAACAAGGACAAGCCCGTGAAGTACCTCTACATCACCGACGACTCGGAAGAGTATTGCCGCACCTTCCTCGAACCGAACAACATCCAGGGCGAGCACATCTTCATCAGCCGCACCGAGTGGGGCTACCTGCAGGATAAGTTCCAGTTCACCGGCATTCCCTTCACCGTCCTCTATGACAAAGACGGCAAGCGACGGGACGGCACAACGGTGGAGAAACTGTTGAAGGAATGAAAAATGAAAGAATGAGAAAATGAAAGCCGACCGAACAGAAGTGGTGCTGCCGCGTTCCGTCGGATTTGTCTCCGCCTGCGCCTGAGCACCCACTGGAGCGCAAGAATCCGACGGAGGTGAATATAAGCATTTATAATGCGATAAAATAGTTATTACGGGATTTCAAATCCCTATATTCGGCACGGTCGGATTTCAAATCCGACCGTACAGACAGAAGCCCTTTAGTGAAGAAGTATATTGGTTTTTTGAAGTTAATAATTAGGGTTTGGGGTTGCTGCGTTGCGAAACGTGGCAGCTTTTTTTGTGTCCGCATTCGTACCACCCAGACATGGAATCACATATCATATGGTTTTTGCAAAACAATCTGCAAATCTGTCATGGGACATGTATTCAGCTACAAATAAATCGATTACGACATGGCAGATGATATGACAGATAAAGTGAAAAGTTAAAAGGTTAAAAAGTTAATAGGTTTTGCTCGTCCCCAACGTGTGGAAACGAAGGGTACGGAACGCGGGAACACTGGGTACGGCACGCCGGAACAGAGGACAAACGCGTTTTCTGATTCACAAATGCCACTTTTTTACTTGATGAACATTGTCTTTGGGATTTTTTTTGTATATTTGTAGCCAAATAAAGCATGGAATGGAGCGAAAAGAATAAACTGCCTAATGGTGGTACTTGCAGAGAAGGGAATGACCAACAAACAATTGTCGGAAATCCTTAAAAATGACCAGCCAGCGCATTGACTATATGCAAGACCCAGAATTGAGTATCGACCAGACCATTATTGACTGTATGACAAACCATGAATTGCAACAAGTGTTAGGCTTGATGACATACATATTTGAGAATGCTCTCTGTTGGAAACAGAGCCAAGACATTTTTCCAGACAATGAGCTAAAACAATGAATAAATTAAAAAAGTTAATGGGAGAACTACTATCCCCCCAAAAAATGATTAACTTTGCAATCGGATATTAGATAATTGCGTTTTATGGCAGAAAAGAAAGAATTTCTGGAAGGCAAGAAGCCTGTAACTTTCGTTGACCTCTTTGCGGGAGCGGGAGGCATCAGCGAAGGATTCATGCAAGCCTACACCGATTTAATTCTGACCATGACCTCAAGGATTTGAAGACAAGATATGTGATGGACGAAGACAAAATACTCACTACGAAAGACGGTGTTCGTTTCGTCGTTAGCAATCAATGGGGGAGTTTCAACTTCCCTCACATCTTAGAACTTCTCGACAAATGGGGATGGAACGTATTAAATGACAAGGAATGAACAAGCTTTTCAAAGATTTCGACAAATACTATATCGGCATTGTAACCGCTGACGGTCGCAAGCACTGTATTCGTGGCTGGTATCAAGACCATCGTTTTAATCATGACGATTGTCCCAAAGGCTACAACATGTATGAGTTCAGGGAATCAGATGACGGTGAGAATTACCTTGCCAGCATTGAGCCTTATGTGAGCGTGAACCATTCAGGCACATTCGTTACTCGTTCGAAAATATCATTCGGCGAAAACGGTAATGGATATATTTTCGAGGTCTGCTATGGACACTATTATTAGATAATGAGACATCATTTAGGATATTAGTTATGGATGAACTAAAAGTTATATATGAAGCCATCGCTGCCGAAGGTTTTTCTGCCGGAACGCTGCAATTGATTGACAACTTAACAAACGACATACGATATGGAAGAAAAGATTTTAATGGATTTACTCTACCAGAGCATGCAGGACTCTGCAAGGGAGGCACGCCTCTCATTGGGGCGTCCATCGTCGCGGGCTACGCGCGAAGAAGCCTTACAACAAGTGGCAATGTTGAAAGCAGCCAAGGAAGCAGCCCAGCCAATTGGCAGATAGACTAGTAGTCTGTAAAGTCTAAAAGTTGACTACAGCTCTCTGTTTTTCGCGTCAATCAGACTCCCCGTCTTGAGCAAAACAAAAATTGACTTAGCCTGTTGATTATCAAGTATAGAAACTTGCATATGTCAAATATTTT
>JAFUVM010000049.1 GCA_017483665.1 Bacteroidaceae bacterium | reverse complement strand
TATTATATTATATATATAATATAATAATAGAATTTCAAGCCCTGTGTGTGGGTGGGGGGGTGTCTGTGCGTAACATGTTACGCGTTACGCACCGACACACTCTCCCTCCGGCTCAGGCTGCCTCGGGGTAGTCGATGCCGTACTCGTCGCACACCCACTTCACCGCCCGCGGCGGCAGAAGCTGACCGCGAGGCTTCGCACCCAGCTCGGCCAGCTTGTCTCGATTCTCACCCAGCCAACGGCGAAAAGTGCCGGTGCTCACACCCGCCGCACTCGCCAACTCGCATTTGTACATTGCTTTCATGTTCCGATTCCTCCTTTTTTGTCTGATATTATCATGTTCGATTCTCACTGCAAAGTTACGAAATAAATTCGGATTATGCAAGTAAGTCGGCAATTATTTGCACAGCATAACCACCAAAAACCGCCAATAACTGCCCATAACCTCCAAAGACCTCCAAAGACCGTCAGCGCCCCGCGGGAATGTCGTAACTTTGCATCGCGGGACAGACAGGCACGCGTCGCAAAGGCTCCTACGACACGAGATAATGAAAAAATGAAAGAACGATAAAAAATGAAAGAATGAAAAACGGAGGATTATTTAACCACGAATTTCACGAATTGTGAATTAACTCAAGTTTCTGAAGTTAAAGTGGAAGTAAAACTCCCGCAGAAATTGCAGAAATTGCAGAAATAACTTCGCGAGGCGAAGTAAAGACTTCCAACTTGTGCTATATGCGGAATTACAACTGTTACAACACTTTTCCAATACAACAAGGATTAAAAAGATTTCTGCTATTTCTGCTATTTCTGCGGGACAAAAGGAAACAAGGCAAACAAAGATTTCACATGATTTCATAATAGATATGGTATTGTCCGTTTTAACTTCCACTTTAACTTCAATTTTAACTTCCACTTTAACTTCAATTATTAACTTTAATTTTTAATTTTCAATTATGATTGACTACAGCATTTCCATCAAGTCGGCACACCCCGGCACCAAGAAGGAGAACATCACCGTGACCAAGGCCTACGGCACCGCACAGGTACGCAAGAACTACTCCCTGGAAGAGTTCGCACAGCACATCCGCGACCACGGCTGCGTCTACGACAAGGGCGACATCGCCGCCATCCTCACCAAGAGCGTCAGCTGCATCCGCGAAATCCTCCTGGAGGGCAACAGCATCACCCTCGGCGACTTCGGCACCTTCTCCCCCACCCTCTCCACCGTGGGCGCAAAGACTGCCGACGCCTTCACCGCCGCCAACATCAAGGCCGTCAACGTCAAGTGGCGCAAGGCGAAGGAGTTCCAGGGCAAGGCCCTCCGCGACGACGCAGAGTTCCACCTCGTGCCCAGCCGCGCAAGTCAGGCCAGCGCCGTCGAGGTCATCAAGAACCAGGACACCATTCAGGGGCTTGAGTAGCCCCTCTCCACCCCTGACCCCGCCTCCCCCAAAGGGGAGGCGGGGAACGGCCGCTGAAACAAACCAACCTGATACCTAAATGAAAACAGCTATGACACTGGGCGAACGCAACAACAACCCGCTGAACATCCGCCGAGTAAAAGGCCAGCGGTGGCGCGGTGAGATTGAGGCACTCCCCCAAAGGGGGAGCGGGGAGGGGGCTTTTTGCCGCTTTGAGAGCATCGAATACGGCCTCCGAGCCGCCTTCTGCATCCTCCGCACCTACCGCGACAAACACCATGCCAACTGCATCGAAGACATCGTCACCCGCTGGGCACCGCCCACGGAAAACGACACCCGGGGGTACATCTTAGATGTGTGCAAGCTCACAGGCTTCGGAGGAAAAGAAAGGCTCACCGAGAACGACTGGCCGCGGCTCGTCCGGGCAATGGCACTCATCGAAAGCGGCATGAAGCTCTCGGAAGAACAGATACAAGAAGGATTCAACCTGTATAAAGAATGAAAGAATGAAAACGGAGGATTTATTTAACAACGAATTTCACGAATTGTGAATTAACTCAAGTTTCTGAAGTTAAAGTGGAATTAGGGGTTAGGGGTTAGAGGTTAGAGGTTAGAGAATACCACTACTCGCTGAAACGCCAATCAAAAAACAGCATCCCCAACTATCCTCTAACCCCTAACCCCTAACCTCTAACCACTAAACTTCTTTAACTCCATTTTATAACTTCCGAAAGTTAAATGAATTAAAACATAACATCTAAAGAAACGAATACAACGAAAATCCGTGCCTTTCGTGTTTTTCGATGTTAAACAGATTGACGTTCAATTTTTAATTTTTAACTTTTAATTTTTAATTATAAATCTCATGAACAAAGAAACTTGGAAATACATCATTCAGACCATCGTAGCCATCCTGACGGCAATCCTTACCACTCTGGGCGTGACTTCCTGCATGGGCGCAGTCTGAGGCCTGCTCCCCTCGGGAGGCAAGGCCCTCTGCTGCTCATCAGTTCACTTTGACGGGTTCGGTCAGGGCCTTGTCGCGGAACTGCCGGGGGGTGATGCGGACCGGTTCTTTCATGAGCTCGGGGCGGCTCCAGCTGCGCAGGAACAAACGGAAGAACTCGGGGTCGCGCTGGGGCACTTCGAAGGGTTTGTGCAGGCGGCCTTTGCGGTCGAAGTAGGCGAGGTAGGTGCGCGTGTAGTTACCGTCGTCGCGGCGGCTCTCGAAGAGCACCCAGCGGTCGTTCGACGAGAAGGAGGGATAGCTCTCGGCCAGTTGGCTGTTCATCGGGCTGGTGTCGACAAGCTGGCCTGCCTGCATGTCGAGCATGAGAATGTCGGCCGTGGGATGCCAGATGTGGAAGAGTCCCCAGGGACCTTCGGCAAAGAGGACATAGCGCCCGTCCTGCGAGACGCGAGGCTGCACGGCGCTGCGGTTCTTCCCTACGGCATCGTAGATGAGCTCGGGCTGGCCGAAGGTCATGCTGGCGGCATCGAAGGAGAGCCGGTAGAGGCTGTACTGGAGGGTCTTGTACTGCTGCAAGAGCTCGTCGGTGTCCTCGTACTTGTCTTTGTACTTGTAGTGGGCGGAGCAGTAGTAGAGCCACTTCCCGTCGGGGCTCCAGGAGGGGAAGAGCTCCATCTCGGCCGAGTCGCAGAGGACGACCTGCACACGGTTCTGCTTGACATCGTAGATGACAATGTCGCTGGCCGACTCCATGACCTCGACCTTCGTCACGTCGCGTGTGTGGAAGCTCTGCATGGTGTGGTCGGTGCTGAAGGCGATGATGGGCAGCGAGGGATGCCAGGAGTTGTAGGCGGCTGCCGAAATCATGCCTTCCGTCTTGAGGTTGACAAAGATAAGCTCACCGTCGCTGACAATCATCGTGCCGGGGTGTTGCATGCGCATGTGGAACATCATATTGTCCGTCCGGTAGTTCTGATACGAGTGGCAGTTGATGCATTGTCCCTCCAGGCCTTCGGTGATGAGACGGTTGTTGTAGATGGTTGTCTCCTCGAAGCTGGTCAGGTTGCGCTGGCGTATGGAGAGCTCGTCGAAGCCGACGAAGGTGGGCGGCAGTACGCGATACGAGACGTAGGGGTCGACCTCTTCCTCTGCCACATGGATGGCGAAGGGCTTGTAAGCCTGCCACTTGCCGCCCTGCCTGGTATAGACGGTGACGGAGAGGCTTCCGCCGCGAGACGAAGCAAGCATCTCGTGCCACTCTTCCTCGTCAATCTGCACCTTGTTCGCCTTGCCGCCACAGACCATCTGCTCGCCCTGCTGCGGCCGGATCTGCGCCACGACGTCCTCCACACTGTCGACAAGGAAGTTCAGCG
This sequence comes from Bacteroidaceae bacterium, assembly GCA_017483665.1. GTDB lineage: Bacteria > Bacteroidota > Bacteroidia > Bacteroidales > Bacteroidaceae > Physcousia. Next base: position 20,637 of record JAFUVM010000049.1, on the reverse strand, counting down.
GCGCTATGTTTGGCGGCACGGTGACGCCACGATAGTCGGGCCAAATATCGGGCTCGGCATTCACCTGAGTGTACGAGGTGGGCAGCGACGGTTTGCCGCAGGCTGCAAGCAGAAACAGCACCAAAAGCGGCAGGAAGGTCATATAGGTCTTATAGGTCATATAGGTCTTATGAGTCTTATAGGTCTTATGATTATAAGTAGGGGTCAGTTCGTCTGCACTTCGCGCAGCACGGAATAGTCCCACATGTAGGTGTCGCCGAACTCGGGCCGGAGGGCTCTGCCTATTTGTTTCTCGTTCATGCCCTGGCTGGCGAACTGCTTCAGGCGGTTGATGAAGGCTTTGTAGCGCTCCACGATGCGCTCGTCGAACTTGACGAACGAGAGGTTCACGCCGCTCGTCTTCAGCTCGTAGACCTCGAAGAGCATGGCCTCCTGGACGTGCGTGGGGAACGTGGCGGCGGGGTTGATGTTGTAGTGCTGCTGCACCTGCGACCAGAAGCACCTCCTGTCCCGCATCATCATGGCACAGCCCAGGGCAACTTCTTGCGCCACAGGGTCCTCCGTGATGGTGTACATCCACTTCTTCATGATGGTCAGCTCCACATACTTGTCGTCTGTGCCCACCAGCTCCGAGCCCTCGTTGTAGAGCCTCAGGGGCATACGGAAGCGCTCGTCCTCCTGCAAGGGTTTTCCGTTGTCCACGAAAGGAAGCGTCGCCTCTGCCCACTTCCGCTGGAAGGTGGTACGGCTCAGCAGGCGAAGATACCTGCGGGCATTCTCGGGTTCTCCGTTCACGATGGCACACTGGGCGAGCATACGCTGTGTGTAGTAGGAATAGCCGTAGTGCATGCAACGCTCCATGGCGCGGCGTATGGCAAACACCGTTTCACCGAAGTTATAGTAGATGAGGTCGGCCGCCTGGTCGCAGATGCGGATGTGGATGGAGTCGCTGACGATGGCGGGCTGGACGCTCTCATTATTATATGTATAGCACTTCGAGCAGAGTTCGCCGCGGTTGATGAGGGCGATGTTGCGAAGCATGACCATCTCGCGTGTGACGGGACCTGTCACCTTGGCCGCCTCGCCGAGCACATCGTTCCACCGGCATTCCTCCACCGCCCTCTGCATGCGCATCTCGGCATGGAAGTTATAGTCTGTGAAGTCGCGAGCCTGGAGGCAAAGGATCATCGCCGCGGCGCAGACGAGCATCAGACCCTGGCTGTAAAGCAGCTTGCCCGTACGGAGCTTTCCGAAGAAGGGGAAGAGCACGGGGAAGACGAGGGCCACGTAGAAGGGAATCTCGAGCGAATAGTCGCGCAGTTCGTCGAGCTCGAACTTGCGGAAGCCGTACATCCAAGGCTGGTCGGGCCGCATCAGGAGACTGCCAGCCGTCTCCAGCTTCGGGACAAGCCAAAGCGTGAGGAAGAGAAGAAGGAGAGACCCAGACACTACCAAACCTCCAGACCCTACCAAACCTCCCCTTAAAGGGGAGGCTTCCTTCGCTGAAGACTCGCCTGAGTCAAAGAGGGTCTCTACCGTCAGTACGGCTGCAAGCAGGGCATAGATGCCAAGCGGGTAATAGAACAAAGCTGCGACCAGGACCATCCAGGCAAGCGCGATGCACTGCTTCACTTTTTTCCCCACGGGAAGAAGCCGCCAGAAGGGCAACGACAGAACCAAGGCCGCCAGCAAACCCAAGGGATGGCAGAAGACATAGTCAACGTCGACAAGGATATAGACCCAGTAGCCGAGCTGAATGTCGCTGCAAAGCAAGGCTGCCACGGGGATGAGGAGCAGGAAGCTCCATTCGTCGGCGATGCGGAAGGCGTACTTAGCCAGCCAAAACGTAGCAAGCCAAAGGGCGATGAGCATGGCTGAACCGAGCGCAGGATAGTAGAAGAACTGCGTCAGGTAGGCACCTGCCCAGGCGAGCAGGCCACCGGGCACCGACGTGCAGGTGTCGAAGAAGAGGCGCGTGCTGTTCCACCAGCCACGGTCCTGCAGGAAGTACATCGTGTCGGCATTCCTGACGTAAAGGAAGAACCAGGCCATGACTGCAAAGCAGATGCTGTAACCGACTGGGAGGATGGACTTCGGGAAGGGAATCTGCTTCCGCGGACGGGCGTTGCCTTTCGCCTTTGTTTCCGCTCGTTCTTTTACTTTCTTCATCTCATTCTTCATTCTTCATTTTTCACTCTTCATTCTTCATTCTTCATTCCGTCAGAACCTGACGTACGTCTGGGCCCACACCTCGTGAATGTTGCGGTCGACTGCCGTGCGGTCGTGAATGTAGTTGTACTGCACCTGGAAGCACAGGTTGCGGTGCAGCTGGAAGTTCGGGCAAATGCCGTAGATACTGCGCGTCGTGTTCCAGGTCGCATCTTTCCGGTAAACGTCGTACCGGCCGTAGATTTTCAGCCAGTCAGTTATGGGCACACCCACCAGAGCATACCAGCCGTCAGCCTCCCAGGGACCATCGCTCCAGGTCTGCGTTGCAACGTCGAAATCGTTGGCGTTCCTGCCGTTGTGGTGAGCATATTCGGCACGGGCACTCCAGCCGTCATGCTCGTAAATCGCGCTCAGCGCCCAGCGGTTACGCTTGACAGAAACGCCGTTTTCACCGGTAAAAGTGCCCGTCCACCCGAAGAGGCCGATGTAGAGGTCCTTGATAGGCTGCACCTGAATGTTGCCCATCCAGTCCTTCTTCGAATTATTGTCCTTGCGGTTCTGCCCGTTGCCGTTGTAGACGGCTGCCTGGTAGCGAATCAAGCGGCGGCGGTCCTTGCCCACGGGGAAGAGGTCGCCCTGGAGCTGCAAGCCTTGGTCGCGGCCGTTTTGCGCCTTTCACCGCTGCAATCCTCGACAAGAAGGGCCGTCATGTACTGGGAAACCTGCGAATAACTGCCAAGCCCCACATCCCAAGGATTCATTGGATTATCGTAGGTAAAGCAACGCTTGAACTGCCCAATCTTCACTTGAAATTCCTTGAAACGCGTCCATTCCAACGTATAATCGCGCATGGCAGGGTTCTTCAGCTCCAGCTGGATGCGGTACTTGAAGTCGCGCAGAATGGTGCCAGACACGTAGACACGAATCATCCTGGCGTCGAAGCCGTTGGTGCCCTTACTGTCCTTGCTCGAATAGCTGTAACTGCCGATGATGTAACCGCCGAACTTCGGTGCACTGACATAACGCGTGATGTTGCGGCCCAAAGTCAGCTTTTCATCGGCTTTTTCAGGTGCATCCATCGCTTTCTCTATACCGCGGTTGAGATAAGCGGTCAGGAAGCCTTCCTGATACTCGTCCGTCTCTGCCACGAGCGGTTGCAGGAAACAGGGAGCACAGAACAGGAACAGCGGAAGAAGTGCTTTGCGCATCATGTAATGGAGATTTTTAAGGTTTAGTGTTTTTTCAGGCGTCTGACTACGCCTTGTTGATATAGTCGACAATCCAGGCACCGACTTCCTTCGTGCCGTACTTGGCGCCGCCTTCCACCTGAATCTCCGGTGTGCGGACGTTCTGGTCGAGCGAAGCATTGACGGCCTTGCGGACGAGTGCGCCTTCTTCCTTCAGGTCGAAGTACTCGAAGAGCATGGCTACGGAAAGAATCTGTGCCAAGGGGTTGGCGATGTTCAGCCCCTTGCCCTGCGGCCAACTGCCGTGGATGGGCTCGAAGACAGGTGTGGAGCTTCCCGTCGAAGCACTTGGCAGCAGGCCCATCGAGCCGGTGATGCACGAGCCTTCGTCCGTCAGAATGTCGCCAAAGGTGTTCTCCGTCACGATCACGTCGAAGAAGCGCGGGTCTTGAATCATCCTCATGGCTGCATTGTCCACGTACATGAAGTCGGTCGTAACATCGGGGTACTCGCCCATCATCTCCTGTGCCACCTTGCGCCACAAGCGGCTCGACGCAAGCACATTGGCCTTGTCGACAACCGTCAGGTGCCTGCGGCGCTGACGTGCGTACTGATAGCCGACGCGCAGGATGCGCTCCACCTCGGGCCTACTGTAGTAGTTCGTGTCAAGTGCATCCTCTACCCCATCGGCATTGACCGCAGGCTCCTGCTTCTTGCCGAAGTACATGCCGCCGGTCAGTTCGCGTATGCATACGAAATCAGCGCCGCGGACAAGCTCGTCCTTCAGCGGAGACTTGTGCACCAGGCAGTCGAAGGTCTCTACGGGACGGATGTTGGCATAGAGGCCAAGCTTCTTGCGCATAGCCAGAAGTCCCTGCTCGGGACGCACCTTGGCCGAGGGATTATTGTCGAACTTCGGGTCACCGACGCTGGCAAAGAGAACGGCATCGGCAGCCTCGCATATCTGATAAGTCTCTTCGGGGAACGGGTCACCTACCTCGTCGATGGCATGAGCGCCGCAAAGAGCTTCCTTGTAAGTCACCTCATGACCGAACTTCCCGGCCACTGCACTGAGCACGGCCACGCCCTGCTCCATAATCTCGGGACCGATACCATCACCGGCCAGTACTGCAATGTTAAGCTTCATATTATATATATATGTGTTGTTTTTAAGCGTTGGTTAAGGTTGAATCGTGTCTAAGCCTTCGGCATTTCGTCCTCCAGCAGGTTGAGCATCTTGATGGTCGACTTGATGGCAGCTTCCGTCTGGTCGGCATCGAGGCCGCGGGTGCGCAGGATGCGGTCGTTCCAGTTCCAGGTGATGACGGTCTGCACCAGGGCATCGGTGCGTCCGCCGGGCGGGATGCTCACGGTATAGTTGGTCAGCCAGGGGAACGAGCGGCCAAGGCGGTCCTTGTAAATATGACGAATGGCGCGAACGAAAGCGTCGAACTGACCGTCGCCCTTTGCACTTTCCTCGTAGGTCTCGCCGTTTATCTCGAGGCGGACACTTGCCAAGGGTTTGAGGCCATAGGCTGTGGTCACGACGTACGAGAGCAATTTGACGTGCTCTTCGGGTGCGCCGTGCTTCAGAACGTCGCTGACGATGAAGGGAAGGTCCTCCTGCGTGACGAGCTCTTTCTTGTCGCCCAGCTCGATGATGCGCTCTGTGACGCGCTTCGTCTGCTCGGGCGAAAGTTCAAGTCCTTTGAATAGGGTTGGCTGCGCCGACCTCAGCTCCTCAAGGTTGCGGAGAATGTTCGCTTTGCCCGAGTTCTTACCCAGAGCATACTCGCGCTTGCGGCCGAAACGCTCGGGCAGAAGAGCATTCTGATAGAGCCCGGCCTTGTTGTCACCATCGGCATGCACGCCTGCAACCTGCGTGAAGACGCTCTCGCCCGTGATGGGTTTGTTAGGCGGAATGGCGATGCCACTGTAGCTCTCCACGAGCCTCGACACCTCGCCCAAACGACTCTCGTCGATGTGGGTCTGTACTTGAAGATGGTCTTTAAGGATGGCCTGCACGCTGGCAAGCGGTGCGTTGCCTGCCCTCTCGCCCAAGCCGTTGACGCTGGTATGGATGCCTTGGCAACCGGCCATGACTGCAGCCAGGACGTTGCTTGTGGCAAGGTCGTAGTCGTTGTGGGCATGGAAGTCGAATCTATTGACCATTGACCATTTACCATTGACCATTTGATGAACGTACTGACTGACTTCCATCGGATTGAGGATGCCGAGCGTATCGGGAAGCATGAAGCGCCGAATGGACATGTCCGAGAGACCTTCCATCAAGGCAAAGACATAATCGGGACTGTCCTTCATGCCGTTGCTCCAGTCCTCGAGGTAGACATTGACGCTGACGCCTTTCTCTTGAGCGTATGCGATGGTGCGGCGAATGTCTGCAAGGTGCTCTTCGAGCGTCTTGTGAAGTTGGCCTTCGCAATGCTTGCGGCTTCCCTTGCAGAGGAGGTTCATGCACTGGCAGCCGCTCTCCACAATCCAATCCACGCTCTTCGTCTCGTCGACAAAGCCGAGCACCTCTACCCTGTCGAGCTTGCCGTTCTGACTTGCCCAACGTGCGATGCTCTTCACGGCTTCCTTCTCGCCTTCCGAGACACGGGCACTTGCCACCTCGATGCGGTCCACGCCCACATCCTGGAGCAAGGCACGCGCTATCATGAGCTTCTCGTGCGGCATGAAGCTCACGCCGCTCGTCTGCTCACCATCGCGCAATGTGGTGTCCATTATCTCAATGACCTTCTTCATATTCTTCTATCTTGTCTTTGTTGGAAAGCAGGAAGTCGATGTCATCATAGGCGTTCATCAGGCAGTACTTCTTGTAACTGTTGATGGGGAACTGCTCGCTTCGACCCGTGGTGAGGTTGGTGACGGTCTGGTTCGGCACGTCCACCTTCACCTCGGCCTTCGGATTGTCCTTGACCGTCTGAAAAAGCTCTTGCTGAAATTCGCGACTGACCACGACGGGAAGCACGAAGCAGTTGAGCAGATTGTTGCGGTGAATGTCGGCAAAGCTGCTGCTGATGACCACGCGGGCTCCGTAGCCGGCAATCGCCCAGGCTGCATGTTCGCGGCTGGAACCCGAGCCCCAGTTCTGCCCGCCAATGATGATTTCGTGTATTCCCTGACGAGGAGCCTCGCTATAAGCAGGCTGATTCATCACGAAGTCCTCCACCGGTTTGCCCTCGGCATCGTAGCGAAGGTCGTGCATGAAGGCGTCGCCGAAGAACTTGGGGTCGCGCGTCGTGCTTGCCAAATAACGGGCCGGGATGATGAGGTCTGTGTTGCAATTGTCTATCTCGATGGGAAGACAAGTGGATTGTATGATGTCGAACTTCTGCTTAGACATAATTCATAATTCTTAATTCATAATTCATAAATTGCGGGGATCAGTAATGACACCTGTGATGGCACTTGCAGCCACGACGAGCGGCGAGGCAAGGACGGTGCGTGCTCCGGGACCTTGACGGCCCACGAAGTTGCGGTTGCTGGTTGAGATGCTGAGCTTGCCTGCGGGAACCTTGTCAGGATTCATCGCGAGACAACTGGAGCAGCTGGGCAAGCGAAGCTCGAAGCCGGAAGCTTCCAGCACTTTGTCGATGCCTTCGTCGATGATTTGCTGGCGAACGAGCCAACTGCCCGGCACGAGCCAAGCCACTACGTTCTCTGCTTTCTTCTTGCCCTTTACGACTGAAGCAAAAGCGCGGAAGTCCTCGATGCGACCATTCGTGCAAGCTCCGAGGAAGCAATAATCAACGGGTGTACCTTCGAGCTTCTGCCCGGGCTTAAACTGCATATAGTCGAGCTGGGCAAGGAACTGTGCGCGGTCGGCTTCGGGAATGCTTTCGAGGGTCGGGATGCATTCGTCGATGGCAATGCCTGCACCCGGGTTTGTTCCATAGGTGATGCGCGGCTTGATGTCTTCTGCACGATAGGTCACTTCCTTGTCGAAGACGGCATCGTCATCGCTCCGGAGCTTCTTCCATTCCTCTACGGCCTTGTCCCAAGCCTCGCCCTTCGGAGCATATTCACGACCCTTGAGGTAGGCAAAGGTCGTCTCGTCGGGGGCAATGATGCCTGCACGGCTTCCCATCTCGATGGAAAGGTTGGAGAGCGTCAAGCGTCCTTCCATCGACATGTTGCGGATGGTGCTGCCAGCGTATTCCACGGCATAGCCCGTGGCACCGCTTGTGGTCATCTGAGACATGATGTAAAGGGCAACGTCCTTTGCAGTGACGCCTGGCTGGAGATTGCCTTCGATGTTGATGCGCATGGTCTTCGGCTTCTGCTGAAGAATGCATTGGGAAGCCAAGACCTGAGCCACTTCGCTTGTGCCGATACCCATCGCAATGGCGCCCACGGCTCCGTGAGTGCTGGTGTGCGAGTCGCCGCAGACGATGGTCATGCCGGGCAGGGAGAGTCCCTTCTCAGGACCAACGACGTGGATGATGCCGTTGTCCTTCGTGCCCATGGCGAAGTGACGGATGCCGAACTCCTTACAGTTAGCGGCAAGCGTCTCCACCTGCTTGCGTCCCACGGGGTCGTCGATGCGTTCTTGCTGGTCGCTCGGCGTGTTGTGGTCGGGCATGGCAAAGATGTGGTCGGGGCGGAAAGCCTTGATGCCCTTGTCGCGAAGCGTGTCGAAAGCCTGCGGACTTGTCACCTCGTGCGCATAGAGGCGGTCGATATAAAGTTGTGTGGGGCCGTCAGAAACGTTCTGAACGACGTGAGCGTCCCATATTTTATCGAAGAGTGAAGACCCCCTACCCCCCTTTAGGGGGAACCTTTCATTACCTTTAGATGCTGACATATTCATTGCAAATGACTTTTTATCTTATTTAATACATTATCAATATCAAACAGAACTTGTTCGTTGGTAAAGCGGATGACACGATAACCCAAGTCTTCAAGCATCTGTGTCCTCAACTCATCATCGTATTGTTGTTCTGGTTCTGAATGGTAACCGCCATCAACTTCTATTATCAATCTGCTATCAGGACACAAGAAATCAACTATGAATTGACCTATTATATACTGATAGAGGAACTTATGTCCCAAACTATTCCCTCTTACATGGTTCCTTAAAACTGCTTCTGCTTCGGTTGGATGAGATCTCATCTCCTTCGCCTTTTCTTTTAGCCGAGCATAGTATAGGGGATTTGCATTCTGATAGGCAAAGTGATTGTATGGCATACTTTACGCTCCCCCTAAAGGGGGTTGGGGGGTCATCTTATTGATACAATCAATATACGCTTCGACCGAGGCGGTGACGATGTCTGTGTTGGCACCGAAGCCGTAGTAGACATGGCCTTCGTATTCGACCTGCATGTGGACCTTACCCATATCGTCGGAGCCCTTCGAGATGGCTTGGATGGTGAATTCCTTGAGTGTCATCTGTCGATGGATGATGGTCTTGAGGGCCTTGATGGCTGCGTCGACGGGACCGTTGCCGGAGGCTGCGCTCTCGAACTTCTCGTTGGCGATGAGTAGACCGATGCTGGCGACGCTGCGGACGCCCTTGCCCGTGGTGACTTGCAGGTAGTCGAGCTTGACGTTGTGCGTGGCGGAGCGGTCTGCGCCGGCCAGTACGAGGATGTCATCGTCGGTAATCTCTTTCTTCTTGTCTGCCAGGTTGAGGAACTCCTGATAAACCTTGTCGAGACGTTCTCCGTCGATGTCTACGCCGTTGACGCTGAGGCGATGCTTCAGGGCGGCACGTCCGCTGCGGGCAGTCAGCACGATGGCATTGTCGTCGATGCCCACGTCTTTGGGGTTCATGATTTCGTAGGTCGATGCGTTCTTCAGCACGCCGTCCTGGTGGATGCCGCTACTGTGGGCAAAGGCGTTGCGGCCTACGATGGCCTTGTTGGGCTGCACGGGCATGTTCATCAGGGAGCTGACCATGCGGCTCGAGGGATAGATCTTCGTCGTGTTGATGTTGGTGTCGATGCCAAGGTCGGGGTGCGTCTTGAATATCATCGCAATCTCTTCGAGCGACGTATTGCCTGCGCGTTCGCCAATGCCGTTGATGGTCACCTCAACCTGACGGGCACCGTTCAGCACGCCTGCCACGGTGTTGGCGGTTGCCATGCCGAGGTCGTTGTGGCAATGGGTGGAGAGGATGCTCTTGCCTGCTGCGAAGGCATCGACGTGCTCGTAGAGGTACTTTATCTTCTCGCCGTACTCGTAGGGAGTGCGGAAGCCCGTCGTGTCGGGAATGTTGCAGACGGTAGCTCCGGCCTTGGTGACGGCTTCGATGACGCGAGCCAGGTACTCGTTGTCCGTGCGGCCTGCATCTTCGGCATAGAACTCCACGTCCTCGACGTAGCGCTTGGCATACTTCACGGCAGCCACGGCACGCTCGATGATTTCCTCGGGCGTAGAGTTGAACTTGTAGCGGATGTGGCTCTCGCTCGTTCCGATGCCGGTGTGGATGCGTTTGTGCTTGGCATACTTCAGGGCCTCGGCAGCGCAGTCGATATCCTTCTCCACGGCTCGGGTCAAAGCGCAGATGGTAGGCCATGTGACGGCCTTGCTGATTTCTATCACACTGTTGAAGTCGCCTGGGCTCGAGATGGGGAAGCCAGCCTCGATGACGTCTACGCCAAGTGCCTCAAGCTGCTTGGCAACCTGAATTTTCTCTACTGTATTGAGCTGGCAGCCGGGCACCTGCTCGCCGTCCCTCAAAGTCGTGTCGAAAATAAACAATTTGTCACTCATATCTTTCACTTGATTGAAAACTTTCCATTTATTTGCGCGACAAAGGTACAAAATAATATCTGAATACACAAACAAACGTACATCTTTTCCGTTCAACAAGCAGAAAAAGAGCCTAAGAAGTGCTCTGCGACATTACATATATATAATGTAGTCGGCTAACGACGCGTGCTCTTATTGCTAACGACGCGTGCTCTTATTGCCAACGACGCGTGCGCTTATTGCTGAAGACGCGTGCGCTTATAAAAAAAGGCAACGAACCCCACGGATTCAGCGGAACGTGTACTTACTGTTATCGTTAGAACTCTTTCCGTGAAACCCGTGGAATCCGTTGCTCTATGAAATGCCGTTACCCTTTACGGGCCGTTTCCGCAGAATCAGTATCCGAAGACTTCTTCGAGCGAGACGCGGCGGATGGGAGCAATCTGGCCGAGGGCCTTCATGTCGAGCTCCTTCTCGTCGCCGAGGATGGAGAAGCGACCTGTCTTCCCTGCCATGTGCTCCTGCTCGAAGCGGGCGATGTCCTCGAGGGTGAGGCCCTGCAGGTCTTCGTAAATCTTCTTGTTCACGTCGAAGTCATAGCCTTGGCGCTTGGCGCTGATATAGGCCATGATGACGCCGAACTTGGTGGTGCGCTGGCTGGCAATCTTCTTTATCATCGCATCTTGGGCTATCTTGAAGGCTGCTTCGCTCTGAGGCACGTTGTCGATGATTTCGCGGAACTGAGCAATGCAGTCCATCATCTTGTCGTTCTGCGTGATGATGTGTGTGAAGAAGTTCTCAGGCTCTCCCTTCTTCGAGGGCGTGAGGTAATAGGCAGCGGCATTGTAGGCTAAGCCGCGAGCCTCGCGAAGTTCCTGGAAGACAATGCCGTTCATGCCTCCGCCAAAGTATTCGTTGAACAGTTCGATGATAGCGTGTTCGTCGAGGTTGGTCTGCCGGCCTTCATTGTAATACATGCGCATGTAGATGTTCTTGGCATCGTATGGAGCAATGAGGATTTCGGGTTCCGTAGCCGTCTGGAGTTCGTAGGGCTTGCCTTCGGGAACGGGCAGAAGCGCCTCGGTCGTCGGGTGCAGCTCTGTGACGCACTTGTCCAGATCTTTCTGCGAAAGCGGTCCGTAGTAGAGCACCTGATGTTCGAAGCCTGAAATGTTCTTCAGGAGGCCAAGCAACTCTTCGGGATTAGCCTCGAGAAGTTGCTGCTCCGTCATATTGTCGCGGTAGACATTGTGCTCGCCGTACTGAGCATACTGGCAAAGCATCGTGTAGCAGGTCCGCTGGTCGGTCTTGACGTCCTGACGATTCTTGAGGATAAGTCCCACCAGCTGCTCGTAGGCCGTCTGGTCGGCTTTGGCGTTGCGGAGCAAGTCTTCGAGCAGAGAGAGAGCTGCAGGCATGTTCTCGCTCAGGCCGGAAAGACCGATGGTGATGGCATCGGCATTGACGCTGATGGCATAGTTGCAGGCCAGCTTGTAGAACTGCTGCTTGACCTGAGCGGCCGTGAGACTGTCTGTTCCCAGATAATCGATGTAGCTTGCGGCCACGTCGTAGCGGTTGTCGTCTTCCTGACCGAACTCATAGCGGAACTGCAGGGTGAAGAGGTCGTTCTCGGTGTTCTGCTTGTAGATGACAGGCAGACCCTTTTCGGTATTGTAGAAGGAAAGGTCCTTCTGGAAGTCGAGGAAGAGCGGTTCGATGGGTTCCACCTCAGCTTGCTGAATGTCCTTGACGAACTGGCTGACCTGGTCGCGGTTCGTGGGGATGGGCGTGATGGCGGGCTTGTCAATCTTTTTCTGTGTGGTGTCAACGCCTTGGCGCTTGTAGACAGTAACGTAGCCTTGACCGAAGAAACGGTTCGCGAAGTCTACAACCTCCTGCTTCGTTATCTTAGCCAAGCGGTCCATGCGGCCAACCTGCTGCTCCCACGGCGTGCCGGTGATGAAGGACTCCATCATCTCAGTGACGCGGGCGCGGTTATGGTCGAGGCTGCGGAGCTCGTTGAGCTTGGCATTGTTCAGGGCAGAGACGAGCAGGTCGTCGTCGAAGTCGCCCTTCTTCAGTTTCTCTATCTCGCCAAGTATGAGGTCCTTCACCTCGTCGAGCAACTGACCTTCCTTGGGCATGCCTGCCACGAGGAAGAGACCGTAGTCCATCATGCCTTCTGTTTCTGATTCGGCTCCCATTACCTTCATTTGCTGGTTGAGGTCGAGGTCGAGCAGACCGGCCTTTCCGTTGGAGAGGATGGCATCGATGAGCTGCAAGGTGTCGTTCTGCAAAGAAGAAGCCTTCTCGGCTCGCCAGCCAAGCCAGATGTTCTCAGCCTCGAGGCCAATGACGGTTGTGTCGACGGGTGCCGTCAACGGTTCGAGTTCCGGGAACGTGGGCTGCGCTACAAGGCCGTTCTCCCCTCCTTCCGAGGAATCGTTGGAAGCCTTCCATTCGCAAAAATACTGCTTGATGATAGCCATCACTTTGTCCGGGTCGAAGTCGCCTGCCATGCAGATGGCAACGTTATTCGGCACGTACCACTTAGCGAAGTAGGTCTTGAGGTTCGTGATGGAAGGGTTCTTCAGGTGCTGCTGCGTGCCGATGGTCGTCTGGGTGCTCTAGGGATGGCCGGGGAAAAGCTTTGCCAGCAGAGCCTCGTACTGCTTGTTGCCGTCGTTTGCAAGACCGATGTTGTACTCCTCGTAGACGGCCTCGAGCTCGGTATGGAAGCCGCGAATCACCATGTTCTGGAAGCGGTCTGCCTGAATCTTGGCCCAGTTCTCCACCTCGTTGGCAGGAATATCTTCCACGTAGCAGGTCACATCGTTCGAGGTAAAGGCGTTCGAGCCTTCGCTGCCGATGGCAGCCATCAGCTTGTCGTACTCGTTGGGAATAAAATACTGGGCTGCGAGCTGCGAGACGCTGTCAATCTCGTGGTACAGCTGCTTGCGCTGAGCTTCGTCGGTCGTCGTGCGATAGACTTCGTAGCGCTGCTCAATCTCGTCGAGAAGCGGGGCCTCTGCCTCGGGGTCGTTCGTGCCGAACTGCTTGGTTCCCTTGAACATGAGATGCTCCAGATAGTGCGCCAGGCCTGTCGTCTCGGCCGGGTCGTTCTTCGAACCCGTACGAACGGCAATGTAGGTTTGAATCCTTGGCTCGGACTTGTTGACCGAAAGATAGACCTTCAGTCCGTTGTCGAGCGTGTAGATACGTGTCTGCATGGGGTCGCCCTTCACGCTCTCATAATCCTTGCGGTCGGAGCAGGACGTCAGACTTGCCACTGCTGCGAAACATGCAACAACAAGCGGCGATAGATAGAAAAAACGTTTGCTAAACATAGTTTATAAATTGGTTTCGGGCGCAAAATTACATTTTCTTTCACGAAACGCAAAACATTGCGACAGATTTTATCACCTATTTTTGGATATAAGCAGATATTTTTGCTAACTTTGCATGCAATAAAATAGTAAATAAGGTAAAAAGACATCTTACTCTACATAAAACATGAAAAAGTTTTTCCTCCTCTTCCTTGGCGTACTGCTGACCGTTGCCGACGCCTACTGTCAGAAAGAAGTTTCCGGCATCTATGCAGGCGGGCACATCCGCCGCGGTCGTCCGGGCACCATCACAAAGCTTCGCAACTCGGGCTTCACCTATCTCATCCTCTTCAATGTCAACGTGGAGTCCGACGGTACGCTGACCACCGACGGAGAGACCATCTGCAAGGACGGAGAATACGTCTTCCAGCAGACGCAGCCCTACTACCAGCAGGACATCAAGAACCTCAAGACGCCGCCCACCGGCATCTCGCGCATCGAAATCTGCATCGGAGGCTGGGGCAACGGCTCGTACGGCAACATACGCAACCTCGTGAACTCGAAGGGAACGGGGGCTTCGTCCATTCTCTACCGTAACTTCAAGGCGCTCAAGGAGGCTGTGCCTGAGATAGATGCCGTCAACAACGACACAGAGCAGGACTACGACGCAGAGTCCGCTGCCAAGTTCCACATCATGATGTACGACCTGGGCTACAAGACCACCATTGCCCCCTACACCTACATGAGCTACTGGACATCGCTGGTCAGCAAGATACGTGCCTCCAGGCCACAAGCCGTGGACCGCGCCATGATACAATGCTACGACGGCGGAGCAGGCAACCTGAACAGCGTCGGCTCGTGGAACTTCACGGGCGTCAAGGAGCGTCACCCCGGACTGCTGGACTATTCCAACGACTGGAGCGTAGAACGCAACCTGGCACAATTCCAGGCGTGGAAGGACCAAGGCGTTGCCACTGGCGGATTCGTATGGCTCTTCAACGACGGCTACGACGAGACATGGAACATGAACGGCTGGGCTGCAGGGCTGAACCGCATCTTCGGAGCCGTCAGCGTGCCCGAAGAGGAAGTCGTGGTGCGCTGTTACAGCGAGAAGAACTATGGCGGCTACTGCATTCCCTTGGCCGAAGGGACATACACCCAGCCCGAGCTGGCTGTGCACGGCATCGCTGCCAACGACCTCTCGTCCATCGAAATCGTCAACGAGAACTATCGCGTCAAGCTCTACACCAGCGTCAACTGCACCGGCTCCTACCTCATCCGCCAAGTCTCCACAAAATCCTTCTCCTCGAACTACGACAACAAGGTCTGCTCCATGAAGATTGAATTGAAACCCGGCACAGCCATCGACGAGGTTACGTCGGACGATGACATCCAGCTCATCGCAGAGCGGGACAACATCCTCGTAGAGAACGCGGAAGGCCAGTCCCTCTGCATCTACGACACAGCAGGCAAGCTCATCAGCCGGAACTCTGTCCTGGCCGCATCCCAGACCTTCTCTCTTCAAGCACTGCCGCACGGCAACTACATCATCCGCGTTGCAGACAAGGCCATCAAGGTGCTGAGATAAAGAATAAGAACCATGAAAATAACAATGCACTCTTCTTTACGCTTTGCAGGCGCTCTGGCGCTTTGCGAAGCTCTCTTTTTCACATCCCCACAGCCCCTGGCCGCACAGGACTTCATCCTGCCAATGGGGTACGACCAGCCCTGGACGGGCAAGCTCCTCTTCAACAGCGAAGGCGGGTACAACACAGGCGGCACTCATGCCTGGGAACAGCTCTACGAGGCACAACCGGGCGACGTCTACACCATCACAATGCCCACTGCATGCTACCAACCTGAATACGGACGCGTACAGTTCAAGACTCCCATCACGCTGCTTGCCGACCACACCTACCGCTTCCTTATCTCGCTGACATCGGACAAAGACATCAGTGGCGTGAACATCACTTTGTGCGAGAACGAAGACGACGACATCTGTCTGGCTAACGCTACCGGCAGCATCACAGCAAACAAGAAGATTACCTTCACGCGTTCCAAGCTGACCGGCACAGACATTGCAGACGCCAAGATTGCCCTGGAATTCCCTACTACAGAGGACAACACGGTCATCACCATATCGGGCATCAGCATCTACGACACGACGGAAAGCCGGGAACTCTGGACAGGCACATCCTTCTACAACTGGTGCTTCTATGCCGACGAGTCGGGCGGGCGCATCGAAGACATGCAGATTGACGGACGGACCGAAACGCTCAGCTGGACCCTACCCGACTTCAACGACTCACTTTGGGACGAAGCCGTGATGCCTATTGGCAGCTGGGGAGCAATCGACGGCGTACAGACCGAATGGCCCGGCGGAAACAACACGAACTTCTGGTTCCGCCGCAACTTCACGCTCGAAGAGGTGGACAGCACTTCGCGCTACATGCTCCATGTCCTGCACGACGACAGCTACCGCATCTGGGTCAACGGTCAGCAGCTCGACGAAGCCGAGAACTGGACCATCGGCACAGAAGCCGTCAAGCTGGAGATTCCGGCCGCTTTGCTCAACGTCGGCAACAACGTCATCGCTGCCTACGTACAACAGAACTGGGGCGGCAAGCTCTACGACTGCGGACTGACCGTAGAACCGGACTTCTACGAGAACGGCGACCCGGACGGCGACCCGAGGCGGCTCGTCATCAACGAGGTGCAGGTGGGCAACATCGACCAGTACATCGACTTCTCCTACAACTACGGCGCTTGGATAGAAATCTACAATCCTACGCAAAAGAACATTCTGCTGGACGGCATGTACGTCTCGGACAGCAAGGACGAGCCCTTCAAGTTCCAGCTGCCCACAGGCATTGGTGTCGTCAAGGCAGGCGACTTCAAGGTCCTCTACTTCGACCATAACTCTGCCGACGGCACCTTTGGCGACACGGCATACAAGCAGATACGCTTCAAGCTGCAGAACGACGGCGGCACCATCTGCCTCTTCGACGAGGAAGGCAAGTTCCTGACCTCTGCTGACTATCCCGAACTCATCACCCGCTGCTCGTGGGCACGCAAGCAGGACGGCAGCAAGGAATGGGGATGGACGGGCCAGCCCACGTTGGCTGCATCGAACAACAACAGCGACTTCGCTGACTTCCGGCTCGAAGCACCGCAGGTGGACACCGACTCGCGCCTCTTCACCGAACCCTTTGCCGTCAATGTCAGCATCCCAGCAGGCGCAACCCTGCGCTACACCACCGACGGCTCAACGCCTTCTCCAACGAACGGCAAGACAAGCACCGACGGCCACTTCGACATCAGCGAGACAACCGTGCTGCGCCTCAGCCTCTTCCAGCAAGGCATGCTCCCCAGTCCCGTCGTCACACGCAGCTACATCTACCGCAACCACGACTACTACCTGCCCGTCGTGTCCATCGCCACGAACCGCGCTAACCTCTACGACGGAACGATTGGCGTCTACATCGACGGCAACAACGGCGTGAGCGGACGCAATCACGGAAAGTCGAACATCAACATGGATTGGGAACGCCCCGTCAACTTCGAGTACATCACTCCCGACGGAGAGATGGTCGTCAATCAGGAGACTGAGTTCGTCATCTCGGGCGGATGGAGCCGGCACTTCGCGCCCTCGTCCTTCAAGCTGAAGGGCACCAACCGCTACGAAGGCAAGAAGAGCATCGACTACTACCCCTTCTTCCCCAACAGCCCCTTCAACAAGTACCGGCAGATAATGGTCCGCAACGGCGGCAACGACAACAACTCGCAGGCACACGGACGTGTCCGCGACGCCATCACGCAGCAGGTCCTCCGCTCCAGCGGCTTCTACTGCGACTGTCAGGACTACCAGCCCGTACACGTCTTCTTCAACGGACGCTACCTGGCCCAGCTGAACCTGCGCGAACCCAACAACCGCTATCACGGCTATGCCTACTACGGCTACGACGACGACGAAATGGATGCCTTCGAATACTCAAACGGCTACTTCCAGATGGCAGGCACAAAGGAATCCTTCAACCGTTGGAAACAGCTCGCATCCGGCTCCGCAAATACCGCTACATACGAGGAACTGAAGAAACTTGTCGACATCGACGAGGTGACAAACTTCTTCGCAGCCATCAGCTACATAGGCTGCTCCGACTGGATTTGCAATAATAATAATGTAAAGGGCTACCGCTCGCTGCCCGACGGCAAGTTCCACCTCACTCTCCACGACCAGGATTGGGGATGGAGCAACAACAACGGCGTGAAACTGCTCGACGGCAACTACGGCAACGAACTGCTTGCCATTTACAACAACATGAAGCGCGGCAGCGCAGACTTCCGCCGCCGCTTCGTCGACGCCTACTGCATCCTGCATGGCAGCGTCTTCACGAAAGACCGTTGCCTCAGCATTGGCGACAGCATCTGCCGTCTCGTAGAGCCCGCCCTCTCGTGGGAAAGCAAAGAGCCCTGGACGTCGTTCAATGAACAGCGGTCTGCTATGGTCGGACAGACATCGCGCAACGTCCGCATGAACACACTGCGTTCCGTCTACGGCCTCGGCACGGGCATGTCCGTGCAGCTCAGCGCCACGGCTCCCGGTGCTGCCTTCCTGCTGAACGGTCAGCCTGTTCCTGGCGCTGCCTTCGACGGCATGCTCTTCGCCCCCGTCACCATCGAAGCATCGGCACCCGCCGGCTATAACTTCGTGGGCTGGAGGAAGAACGGCAGTGCTACCGTGAAAGTCATCAACATGGGCGACAAATGGAGCTACTGGGACCAAGGCTCGCTCGACGGCACCGACTGGAAGACAGGCTCCGTATCAAGCTGGAGCGAAGGCGTCACGCCCCTTGGCTACGGCAAGAGCGCCATCGCCACCACCATCAGCTACGGCTCGGACAGCAGTCAGAAGCATCCCACCTACTACTTCCGCCGCAGCTTCATGTTCGACGACAACCCTGCCGACGTAGCATCAATGACCCTCAACTTCACTGCCGACGACGGCTTCGTGGTCTACATCAACGGCACAGAAGCTTGTCGCTACCTGATGCCCGACGGCACACCCTCCTTCACGACATACGCCACGACCTATGCCCCGAACAACCCCGATTCCGGCATCCTGGACCTCCCTGCAGGACTTCTGCGCAAGGGCGAGAACATCGTTGCAGTCGAGGTGCACAACAACGTACCAGGCTCTACCGACATCTATTGGAATGCCGAGATAAGCTACAGCATCACCTCCGGCTCTGCTATCGTCAGCCGCGACCGCACGCTCAAGCTCGAGACAGATGCCGACACCCAGCTGACTGCCGTCTTCGCCCCGCTGCACCCCGACTGCCTCGTGGCAGCAGGCGCACCTCCCGTCGTCGTCAACGAAGTGAGCGCAAGCAATACCGTAGCAGCCAACGAATATGGCAGGCGAAGCGACTGGATAGAGCTGTACAATACCACAGACCACGACATCGACCTCAGCGGTATGTGTCTCTCCGACGACCCCGCCGTGCCCGAGAAATACTGCATCACCCCGCGTCCTCTGTCCGAGGGTTGGGGAGCCTCCACCGTCATTCCCGCCCACGGCTACTACATCGTCTGGGCTGACGACCTCGCCCCCCTGCGCTACCTGCACGCAGACTTCAAGCTGAGCAGCACAAACGAGCAGAGCGTCACGCTGACGGCAGCTGACGGCTCCTGGAGCGACTGCCTCACCTACCAGCCGCATCGCGGCGACGAGAGCGTAGGGCGCTATCCCGATGGCGGCCGCCGCGTCTACCGCATGACCCGCCCCACTATCTGCCAGACCAACACCCTCACCTCCTATAGCGAGTGGCTCAGCGGCATAGACGAGAACTTCGACGAAAACGCCTATCTCGACGCCATTATGTCGCCCGCAGCAGACATGTCGGCAGGCAGCGAAGCCGTCTTCACCATCGACGGCATGAAGCTTTCCCGCCCGCAACGCGGCATCAACATCGTCCGCACAACGAAACCCGACGGCACAGTTAGCGTAAGGCGCATCCTCGTGAAGTAAAAGGCCATATTGGAATAAACAAAAAGACGGCGTGGCTTAATTAATAACCACGGATTACACAGATTCGACGGATTATTACAAATAGCCAATGGAGCAGCGATTCAACAAGTCAGGCTGCGGCATCGACCTGCGGACGCAAAACCGCCTTATTCACGTAAAGACTCTGAAACAATTCTTATCCTGCCAAGAGGTAATAGGATTTAGCTTGATGAAATGTTCAGGCTTATAGTCCTCAAAACTGAAATTCGCACCAAAATCCAGTGGAAGGCTCTTATATACGAAACAGCACGCGCATATTTCGGAAGCGCAAGGCGCTTATGATTAAGCTCCGAATGCAAATAACATTCAGGAAAGGCTTTTTTGTCCCTTCTGCCAAAATAAATTCCTTTTTTCTTTGCGCGTATTAAAGAAATCGCTAACTTTGTACCGCATTCGATGAAGAATGCAAACTTGTTTGCTCACTTTCCTGTGCGAACTACCACCTCGTCAAAGGAGATTTTTCGAGCAGATTTATATCCTAAGAAGCATGCGCTCTAGGGCGCAGACTTCCCCATTAGGATATAAGGGCTGTGGTAGGCCTGCACAGGAAATGGCGGGTCTGCGCTTTTCTTATGTCCGTAAGCGAGCGCTGGCTGTTAAAGAAAAAGGAAGTATTAACCTAAAAGCATAGAAATATGAAACAAAAACTATTACTTCTACTTGTAAGCATGCTGCCAGTGGTGGCAAATGCCTACGATGCTAAGATTGACGGCATCTATTACATATTAAGTCGGGGAGATGCTACAGTAACCTATCGTGATGATAGCTTCAATTCTTATTCTGGCACAGTCGAGATTCCGGCAACTGTTACCTTCAATGGCAAAACATATACTGTGAGAAGAATCGGCGAAAGAGCTTTCCGAAACTGCACAGGCCTGACCTCTGTCACCATCCCGAATAGTGTTACCAACATAGACTACTTTGCATTCGATAGGTGTATTTAGAGTCACCCAAACTACCATGAATAACGAAGAGAAACTATTTATAAATAGTTGATTATCAATCACATCGTGAATTTAACACTTTAATGACTGTTGGAAAAGCCGAGCTCGTTTGACCCCCGAGGGCAAGCGATGTTGACCCTCACGGGCAAAATATGAATGACCCTCTGCGGCAAAATAAGATTGACCCCTGAATGCGATTGCCATTCAGGGGCTTTTTTGTAGTTTTG
>JAFUVM010000048.1 GCA_017483665.1 Bacteroidaceae bacterium | reverse complement strand
GACAACCAGCGCGTCGTAGGCGACGTCGGCAAGGCTGGCGTGAGCATCTGCTCGCTGGAGAACATGAAGGTCCTCTTCGACGGCATCCCCTTGAACAAGATGTCCGTCTCCATGACGATGAACGGCGCCGTGCTGCCCGTGCTGGCCTTCTACATCAACGCCGGCCTGGAGCAGGGAGCAAAACTGGAGGAGATGGCAGGCACCATTCAGAACGACATCCTGAAGGAGTTCATGGTGCGCAACACCTACATCTATCCGCCAGCATTCTCCATGAAGATCATCGCCGACATCTTCGAGTATACTTCGCAGAAGATGCCTAAGTTCAACAGTATCTCCATTTCCGGCTACCACATGCAGGAGGCAGGTGCAACGGCAGACATCGAGCTGGCCTACACGCTGGCCGACGGTATGGACTACCTGCGTGCAGGTATCAATGCCGGCATCGACGTGGATGCCTTCGCTCCCCGACTCTCTTTCTTCTGGGCCATCGGCGTGAACCACTTCATGGAAATCGCGAAGATGCGCGCAGGACGCCTGCTGTGGGCGAAGATTGTGAAGAGCTTCGGCGCCAAGAACCCGAAGTCTATGGCTCTGCGTACGCACTCCCAGACATCGGGCTGGTCGCTGACGGAGCAGGATCCCTTCAACAATGTAGGCCGCACCTGCATCGAGGCTATGGCAGCCGTGCTGGGTCACACACAGAGTCTGCACACGAACGCTCTGGACGAAGCCATCGCCCTGCCCACAGACTTCTCGGCTCGTATTGCACGTAACACCCAGATCTACATCCAGAACGAGACACAAGTCTGCAAGCACATCGACCCGTGGGCCGGCTCTTACTACGTGGAGAAGCTCACCTACGAGCTGTATCACAAGGCTTGGGAGCACATCCAGGAGATTGAGAAGCTGGGCGGCATGGCAAAGGCCATCGAGACCGGTCTGCCCAAGATGCGTATCGAGGAGGCTTCGGCACGTACTCAGGCCCGCATCGACAGCGGCGTCCAGACCATCGTGGGCGTGAACAAGTACCGTCTGGAGCACGAGGACCCCATCGACATCCTGGAGATTGACAACACCGCCGTACGTCTGCAGCAGGAAGAGTCGCTGAAGAAGGTACGTGCAATGCGCGACGAGGCTCAGGTAAAGAAGGACCTCGAGGCCATCACCGAATGCGTGCGCGAGTTCAACGAGGGCAAGAAGAGCGAGCACAACCTGCTCGACCTGGCAGTCATCGCCGCCGGACATCGTGCAACTCTGGGTGAAATCAGTGATGCATGCGAAGCCATCGTGGGCCGTTACAAAGCAGTAATCAGAACTATTTCAGGCGTGTATAGAAGTGAAAGCAAGAACGACAAGTTCTTCGACCAGGCTTGTGCCATGACCGATGAATTTGCCAAGAAGGAAGGCCGTCGCCCCCGCATCATGGTTGCCAAGATGGGTCAGGACGGTCACGACCGCGGCGCGAAGGTAGTCGCCACGGGTTATGCCGACTGTGGTTTCGACGTGGATATGGGCCCGCTGTTCCAGACTCCCGCCGAGGCAGCGCGTCAGGCAGTGGAGAACGACGTAGACATCGTGGGCGCAAGCTCGCTGGCAGCAGGTCACAAGACGCTCATCCCGCAGCTCATCGAAGAGCTGAAGAAGCTGGGCCGCGAGGACATCATGGTCACCGCCGGCGGCGTCATTCCTGCACAGGACTACGACTTCCTCTACAAGGCTGGCGTGGCCTGCATCTTCGGCCCCGGCACACCAGTCCCCTACTCTGCTGTTGAGATGATGAAGATCCTGATGGGTACGGAGGAATAAACCTTCCGCACCCACCAAGGGAACACAAAAGAAGAAGCCCCTCCGCTGACATAAATCGGCAGAGGGGCTTTTTGTTTCCCTATAATATGTGAAGGGGGGCGGAGGAAGCGCCACGTGCTTATCTCGGAAGCGCCTCGCGCTTATTTCGGAAGAGCCTTGCGCTTATTTCGGAAGAGCCTCGCGCTTATTTCGGAAGAGCCTGGCGCTTATTTTGGAAGCGCCTCGCGCTTATTTTGGAAGAGCCTCGCGCTTATTTCAGAAGAGCCTCGCGCTTATTTCAGAAGAGCCTGGCGCTTATTTCGGCCTCGGCGTGGAGCGTGAGATTATGCGGCACGCGTCGGACTATTCCGGCACACGGAGAGCGACTGCAACACGACAATGCTGCACCCTGCCCAGCCCTGCGACGGTCGGTCTGCCGGAAGGGTCTCTACAGACGGTTGTCCTTGGGAAACACCACCTTGGGCTGGAAGGAACGGGCCTCGTCGAAGTCTATGAGGGCGTAGGAGATGATGATGACGGTGTCGCCCACAATGACCTTTCGCGCTGCAGCGCCGTTGAGACAGATGCAGCCCGTGCCGCGTTCGCCCCGGATGACGTAGGTCTCGAAACGCTCGCCGTTGTTGTTGTTCACCACCTGCACCTTTTCACCGGCAATGAGGCCTGCAGCATCCATCAGGTCCTCGTCGATGGTGATGCTGCCCATGTAGTTGAGATTCGCCTCGGTGACGGTGACGCAGTGCAGCTTAGACTTCAGTACTTCTATCAACATCTTGTTTATTTACAATTTAGCAATTTACAATGTACAATTTATTTACAATCTGAATATTTAACCATTTACTTCTTCGCTGCATCATCGGCAGTCAACCTGGCCTTGGTCGATATAATGGACTTCACAATAATGCTGACCAATTCCCTTCCTTCCTGGTAAAGAGGCTGCAAACGATTGGCATTCATCAACTGACTCCGCATCAGAATGTCAAGCCAATGGTTCGTTTCGTCCAATTCCTCTTCCACCATCTTCAATTTGTTCACGAAATCCTTGTCAGACTTCGCCAAGCAAGCAGCCCGATAGTTGGCTGATGGAGACGTCCCGGAACGGACAATCTGACGGGCTATAGCCGTCCCTGCCACGGTATTGGGCATTGAATCAACCATTTTCACAATCCTCACGGCAAAACTCGTAAGCCGCTCGCTCATTTCTTCCTTCGTCATTGCAAATGTAATGCGCCGCACATAGTTCTATTTGCGTATTGTACATTGTCTAATTGTACATTGTTTTATTATATTGTACATAAATTGTACATTGTACATTGTGAAATTGTACATTACTTATATCTGATGTGGTCGATGAGTCGGATGGGTTTTGCGCCGCAGAAGACCGTGATGCAGCCCACGACGGACGGAGCATCGTCCCACGAGGAGACATCGGCCAGGGTGTCGCCGTCCACGATGCTGAAGTACTGCACCTCCAGACCGTCGATGGCGTTGATGCCGTCCACAACGTAGTCATGCGTCTGCTGCACCGAAAGGCCGAGCGAACAGCTCTCCTTCATGATGCGGTAGATGTTGGCTGCCGTGACGCGCTCCTCGTCGGAGAGAAGCGTGTTGCGGCTGCTCAGGGCGAGGCCGTCGCTCTGGCGGACCACAGGGCAAGGCACAATCTGCAACTTGAAGCCGAGGTCGGCCACCATGCGCCGGATGACGGCTATCTGCTGGTAGTCCTTCTCGCCGAAATAGGCGCGATCCGGCTCCACATAGGAGAAGAGCTTGCTCACCACCTGGCACACGCCGTTGAAGTGTCCGGGACGCATAGCGCCCTCCATCACGCTGTCGGTTGGCGGGTAACTGAACTGACGGGTATCGGGCTCGGGATAGACCTCTGCCACACTGGGTGCAAAGGCGATGCCGGCACCGCACTGCTCGAGCAGGCGGCAGTCCGCTTCGAGGGTACGGGGATAGCGCTCCAAGTCCTTCGGGTCGTTGAACTGAGTGGGATTGAGGAAAATGCTCACCACGGTGACATCGTTTTCTGCAACACTCCTCCTCACAAGCGAGGCGTGTCCCTCATGCAGAGCGCCCATCGTGGGCACAAGGCCTACGCTGTGTCCCTGCCTGCGGTGCAGGTCCAGACAGTCGCGCAGCTTACTGATAGTTCTTACTATTTCCATGTCTGATTCGGAAAATCGTGCAAAGTAACATAGTTTTTGTGAAATAAGAAAGCTTTTTGTGCATTATTATTCTAAAAAGTGTGAAAAGGCACGTTTTTCCATTGTTTTTTAGGAAAAAAGTCGTACCTTTGCATAATTCAAATGCACAAACGGATGACTAAAGCCAAGAAGATACTCTTCGTCACACAAGAGATGCTGCCTTATGTGCCCGAGACGGAAATGGCTCTGATGGGCAGATACTTGCCTCAGGCTACCCAGGAGGGAAGCCGCGAGGTGCGTTCCTTCATGCCCAAATGGGGCATCATCAACGAGCGTCGCAACCAGCTGCACGAGGTCATCAGGCTGAGCGGCATGAACATCGTCGTGGACGACACCGACCATCCCCTCGTCATCAAGGTGGCAAGCATCACGGCTGCCAGAATGCAGATCTACTTCATCGACAACGACGACTTCTTCGACAAGCGCAACATGCTGCTGAACAAAGACGGCAAGGAGTACGAGGACAACGCCGAACGCGCTGCCTTCTTCGCCCGCGGCGTGCTGGAGACCATCAAGAAACTGAAGTGGACACCCGACGTCATCCACTGCATCGGCTGGATGAGCAGCATTGTCCCCCTCTACGTGAAGACCGCATACGCCGAAGAACCGTCGTTCCGCAGCTGCAAAGTCATCTACACCCCTTCCACACAAACCCTCACGGCTCCCATCCCCTCCAACATGGACGGCATCATCGCATTCCGCAATGCCACCATCTCCGCCACACGCGGCCTCGGCGAGAAGAAACTCGTGCCCATGCTCAACAAGCTCGGCATCAAGTTCTCCGACGGCGTAGGCCTCCTTGCCGCCAGCCCCGAGCTCGAGAAGTTTGCCGAAGGGCTCGGGAAGCCCTGCATGCAGCCGGTCAGCAAAGAAGACTTCGGCACCAGCTATCCACCCTTCTACGACAACATCTGGAACATTGGCAGAGAAAATGTTGAAGAACCACAGTAACACACAACCCACTGCCAACGCATATCAGCATCACATGAAACATATCTTCCGGTCATGGCCTGCCGCCATTCTGCTCGCAACACTGTTTCTCACCGGCTGCGAAGAGGACACCGGCACGTTAGGCCTTTTCCCCCAGCAAGACGCCGTCAGTAGCTCAAGCGCCAACTTCGATGTCCTTTCCAACGACCTGCTCAACGAAGTAGTGCTGGCAGGCAGCAGCACATGCTACCTGGGCAAGGTCATCGACCCCGAGACGGACGAGGCCATCACAGCATCCTTCGCAGCACAATTCCACACCTTCGAGAACTTCACGTTCCCCAGCCGCGCCAACATCATTCCCGCCGCAGACGGCTTGCTCTGCGACTCCGTGGATATCCGACTTTTCATCAAGAGCACCTTCGGCGACAAGAACAACCCGATGAAAATGGAAGTCTGGCCCCTGAGCACAGACGAGGACAAGCTGATTAAAGAAACCGAGAGCCTCTACACCAACACCGACCTCTGGCAGTTCGCCGACAAGCAGGGAGGCCCCGTCGCAACGAAAGTCTTCACAGCCACCGACTACATCATAAGCGACGCACAGCGCAGCAGCTCGTCCTATTCAAGCAACGTACGCATCGTGCTCCCACGCGAGGTCGGCGAGGAAATCATGCAGGCATACTTCGCCAATCCGAAGTTCTTCCGCGACTCCTACTCCTTTATCCGCAACGTCTGCCCGGGCTTCCTCTTCCGCACCACAAGCGGCTCCGGCACCATGCTCAACGTCGAGGTCAGCACCATGAACATCAACTTCCGCTACACCGACCCCGCTTATCCCGACTCCATAATGCGGGGACTGTGCCGCTTCGCAGCAACCCCGGAAGTCATCCAGAGCACACAGTTCGAGAGCAGCAACCTCGCCGGACTTATTGACAACGAAGAGTACACGATGCTCAAGACCCCGGCAGGCATCTGCACAGAGCTCGTCCTGCCCATCAACGACATCTTCCGCGGCCACGAGAACGACAGCATCAGCCGCGCCTCGCTCACCATGCTTCGCATCAACAACCAGGACGAGGACGCACAGAACGACAGCTACGCTCTCGGCATCCCGGCAAACCTTTTGCTCGTACGCAAACACAATCTCAAGTCCTTCTTCGAGAACCATCAGGTGGCCGACATGCAACAGTCCTTCACCACACCCTTCCTGTCCATCTACAACAGCTACGACTTCAGCAACCTGAGCCGCCTCGTCTCGTACATCCAGCACGAGAAAGTGGCCGGCATGAAAGCGCAGGGCATGACCGAAGCGCAGTGGGAAGCAGCACATCCCGACTGGAACCGCGTGGTACTCGTCCCGGTCACCGTCTCCTCCACGACCGACGCCAACGGCATCACTTCGCTCGTTTCCGTCAGACAGGACTTGAGCCTCTGCAGCACAAAGCTCGTACGTGGCACCGAAGCCAAGCCCATCAAGATGCAAGTCTTCTATAGCCGATTCGCCGGCGAATAGGGAGAAAACGCACACAAACATAACCTAAATAACCAGAACCACAATGAAACACTGCGTGTACATTGCAGCCATGCTCGTCTGCCTGGCTGTCGGCATGCCCACCACCGCACAGGCCGGAGCCAAGCGCGACGCACGTGTCGCCTACGTCCTGAAGAACCTCAAGCTCAAGAGCGACGTGGAGGCCAAGTTCAAACCGCTGCTCGAAGCATTCCTCAAAGAGCTGTCCGACCTGAAGGATCCCTATCAGGACCTCAAGGACGAGCTGCAGGATGCCATCGATGCAAACAAGCTCACCGCCTCACAGTGCGACCAGCTTTTCGAACTGAAGCAGAAGCAGGAGGAGAAGGAGCCCGCAGTCCTGCGCAAATGGTACGCTAAGTTCAAAACAGTCATCACAACACAACAGGCATACAGGGCCATGAAGCTCAGCGACGACAAACTGAAGTAACCCTATGGCAACAACAGACGACAAGAAGATTATCTTCTCGATGGTAGGCGTAAGCAAGACCATCCAGCAGAATCAGAAACAGGTCCTCAAGAACATATACCTTTCCTTTTTCTACGGAGCCAAAATCGGCATCGTAGGTATGAACGGTGCGGGCAAGTCCACACTGATGAAGATTATTGCCGGCATCGAACAGCAATACCAGGGCAACGTCGTGTGGAGTCCGGGCTACAGCGTCGGCTATCTGGAGCAGGAGCCACGGCTCGACGACGACAAGACCGTCATCGAGGTGGTGAAGGAAGGCGTCCGGCACATCGTGGATGCCCTGAAGGAATACGAGGACATCAATGTGAAATTCGGTTTACCCGAATTTTACGAGGACGAAAACAAGATGAACCAGCTCTTCGCACGTCAGGGCGAGTTGCAGGACATCATCGACAGCACCGACGCATGGAACCTGGACAGCAAGCTGGAACGCGCAATGGATGCACTCCGCTGTCCGCCCGCCGACCAGCCCATCCGCGAGCTGAGCGGTGGCGAACGCCGTCGCGTGGCACTCTGCCGCCTGCTCCTGCAGAAGCCCGACGTCCTGCTGCTCGACGAGCCGACCAACCATCTGGATGCCGAAAGCATCGACTGGCTGGAGCAGCACCTCACGCAATACGAGGGCACGGTCATCGCCGTGACGCACGACCGCTACTTCCTCGACGACGTGGCCGGCTGGATTCTCGAGCTCGACCGCGGCGAAGGTATTCCCTGGCAAGGCAACTACTCCTCGTGGCTCGAACAGAAGACGAAGCGCATGGAGCAGGAAGAGAAGGTGGCAAGCAAGCGCCGCAAGACGTTGGAACGCGAGCTGGAATGGGTGCGCATGTCGCCCAAGGCACGTCAGGCAAAGGGCAAGGCGCGTCTGAACAGCTATGACAAACTGCTCAACGAGGAGCAGAAGGAACGCGAAGAGAAGCTGGAAATCTTCATCCCCAACGGGCCGCGACTGGGCAACAAGGTCAT